>CABXWY010000027.1 GCA_902515985.1 uncultured Pelagibacteraceae bacterium | reverse complement strand
CTTTCATGATTAAACAAAATTCCATTTGATGCAAATATATCATATGCTTCTCTATAATTAATTGTTATCCAATGTGCATACAACTTTGCAACACCATAAGGACTTGCAGGATGAAAAAGAGAATTTTCATTTTGAGGAATTTTTTCATTTAATCCGTATAGCTCTGATGTTCCTGCTTGATAAAATTTTGTTTTTTTTTCTAAATTATTAAATCTGATGGCTTCTAATATTCTTAAAGGACCTATAGCATCCGCATTGGCTGTATATTCTGGTGATTCAAAAGATACTTGAACATGAGATTGCGCAGCCAGATTATATATTTCATCTGGTTTAATTTGTTTTATTAATCTTGCAACAGATAAAGAGTCTGTTATATCGCCATAATGTAATATAAAAGACCTATTTTTTAAATGTGGATCTTGGTAAATATGATCAATTCTTCCTGTATTAATAGAGGATGATCTTCTTTTAACACCGTGAACTATATATTTTTTTTTTATTAATAGTTCAGCCAAATATGATCCATCTTGACCTGTAATGCCAAATATTAAAGCTTTTTTTTTCATACTGAATTTTTTTTAAAAAAATATTTTACAATTTCAAAAAGTATAAGCAATCCATCTTTTAAAGGATTGACTTTTTTTTTACCTCCAATTCTTTCTCTTTCGTAAGAAGGTAAACAAGTATATATCATTTTTTTTGCTTTTGCTTTAATTGGGATTTCAACACAAATTCTAAAATCGTCATTTATTAAATTTAGTTTTTTAAAAGAGCTAGTTTTTCCAAGTATATAAGTATAAAGAATATCTGTTATTTTTAAATTAAATAATATATTTCCCGCTAAAGTAAAAAAAAAATTTCCAATGGTTGTAATAAAATCATCATCATCACTCCCTCCACCAGGCTTTTGATATCTTGAACCAAATACTAGATCTTTACCATCGCATGTTCTTAACATTTCCGGAAGGTATTTTGGATTCATAGATCCATCAGCATTTATAATACAACAATAATCGCTTTGAACATTGTTGATACCTTCAATAAGAGCATTGCCATATCCATTTTTTTTTTGTTTTAAAATATGGATTTTTTGAAAACTTTTGACTGAGTCAATGGTTTCAATATCATCTTTTTGTAAAACGATTATTTTCTCACAATTATATTGTTCCAACTCTTTAAGAAAGACTGGCAAAGACTCTGCCTCTTTTTTTGCAGGTATTATAAGAGTTAAATTATTCATGAAAGATATTATTGTTTATATATATATACTCAAATGTCTTTCTAAAAAACATTTTATTTTTAAAGGCTTTATTAAAATTATTTTCTTTTAAATAATGATGTACATCACTTAAAGTATAATTTTTTTTTAACATATCGTGAAAATGATGTTCAAAATAAATAACCTTTATATTTTTAATATTTTTACCTAAACCTTTTATCACGTATAGATCATGACCTTCAGTGTCAATTTTTAGTAAATCTATTTTTTTAATTTTGTCTCTTTCAAAAATTTTATCTAATCTACTTATTTTCACCCTAGTCGAACAAAAATTCTTTTCTTTAAAATTAAAAAAATTCAATAAATTATTTTTTTTTTTAAAATAATTAGAATTTTCATTTATTTCAGTAATTGTTGACGACTCTGAGTCATAATGTTGTTTGAAATTTGCTTCACCTGTATAGTCTCCAATGGCTATGTTGTGCAATTCTAGATTATTTAAATTGTTTGTTTTATTTTTTAATATAAGAAAATTCTCTACACTTGGTTCAAATGCTAGAATTTTTTTTATTTTAAAATATTTTGTAAATAGTTTAATACTTTCTCCATGATGTGCGCCTACATCTATTAGAATAAAAAAATTCTTTTTGACCTTTTTTCTTAAAAAGTCTAAAACTTTTTTTTTATTAAAGTGATCAAAAAATTTTAGACAAATTTTAGCTAGCTTATAATACATTTTGTTATTTCATATAGCTTTAATATGTATTAGTATAGGTTGATTAGTTATTATATTAAAAATATGGCATTAGTAAGTGTAATAATACCTTATTTCCAAAAAAAAAGTTTTATAGAGAAAACTTTAATTTCTGCTTTAAATCAAACATATAAAGATTTTGAAATTATAAT
>CABXWY010000026.1 GCA_902515985.1 uncultured Pelagibacteraceae bacterium | reverse complement strand
AATATTTGTTCAGTTTTTTCTTTCGTTAGTACCGTAACAGTATCAAAAAAATAGTCAGAATATAATTCATATCCTGACTGTTTTAATTTATCAGCGAAATTTTTTGCTAATTGTGAGACTCTCTCTGATATTGTTCGAATTCCTTTTGGTCCATGATAAATTGCATAGGCAGCTGAAACTATTGCTAATAAAGCCTGAGCAGTACAAATATTACTTGTAGCTTTATCCCTTCTTATATGTTGTTCTCTAGTTTGTAATGCAAGTCTATATGCTTTGTTTCCATGTCTGTCCATTGACACACCAATAATTCTTCCAGGCATTGATCTTTTGAATTCGTCTTTAGTCGCAAAGAATGCTGCATGTGGGCCCCCATAACCTAATGGAATACCAAATCTTTGAGAACTTCCTATGGCAATATCAGCACCTAACTCTGCAGGTGTCTTTAATTTTGCTAAAGATAGAAGATCGCAAGCAAGTATAGCTTTACCATTTCTTTTTTTAATTTTACTAATATTTTCACTAGGGTCTTTAACATCTCCTAATGTGCCAGGATATTGCAAAATACCACAAACAATATCATCTTTAAGAATATTTAGATCGTTATCATCTCCAACCAAAGCATTAAGACCTAAAGGTTCTGCTCTAGTTTTGATCACTTCAATTGTTTGTGGATGACAATCTTTAGAAATAAAAACTATATTACTATCTTTTTTGTTTAACCTATGGCTGAGTCCCATGGCTTCTGCAGCAGCTGTACCTTCATCTAACAAAGAAGCATTTGCTATGTCCATTCCAGTAAAGTCAATTATCATTTGTTGAAAATTAAGTAACATTTCTAATCTTCCTTGAGCTACTTCGGGTTGATAAGGAGTGTAAGAAGTGTACCAACCTGGATTTTCTAATATATTTCTTATTATTACATTTGGAGTATAGGTCCCGTAATAACCCATACCAATAAAATTCGAATAGATTTTATTTTGTTTTGATATAGCTTTCAATTTTCTTAAAGCTTCATATTCTGAATTTGGTTCACCAATATTTAACTCTCCTTTAAATAAAATCTTCTCTGGCACGGTTTGCTTAATTAATTCGCTTAATGATTGATAGCCAAGCTCCTCCAACATATTCTTTTCATCTTTTTTAGATGGGCCAATATGACGTTTTATAAAATCTTTTTCTGAGTTGTGTAACATTAGCTAGCACTCTCCTTTGCAAATTTATCATATTCGTCTCTGTTCATTAAGGTACTCATCTCATCAGGATCTTTTATTTTAAGTTTAAAAAACCAACCATCGCCCTCAGGATCAGAATTAATTTTAGAAGGATCGTCAACAATTGATTGATTGGTATCTAAAACCTCTCCAGATATTGGGGTATATACGTCGCTAGCAGCTTTGGTTGACTCAACAACACCAGCTGTAGCATCTTTATTTACACTCGATCCTTTCTCTGGCAATTCCGCGAAAACTATATCTCCTAATAACTCAGTAGCATGTTTAGTGATCCCAATAGTTGCTATATCTCCATCAACTGTTATCCACTCATGTTCTTTTGAAAATTTAACTTCTGACATTATCCTCTCCTCCTTTTACATATTTTTTTTTATAAAATGGCATTTTACAAATACTTCCAGGTATTTTTTTACCTCTTATTTCTAAAAATATCTTAGTATCTATTTTAGAAAAATTTTTATTAATATAACCCATCGCTACAGGTCCATTAACACTTGGGCCAAAAGTTCCACTTGTAACTTTTCCAATTTCATTATTTTTTTCATCAAAAATTTTTGTAGACTCTCTAGCTATAGCTTTTGTGTCTGGTTTTATTCCAACTCTAAGTTTTGAAACACCTTCGTTATATTGCTTTTTAATTAGTTCTGATCCTGGAAATTCATCATTAATCCTATTTTTTGAGATTGCCCACTTAAGGTTTGCTTCTATTGGACTAGTATTTTCATCCAAATCATGTCCGTATAAACATAGTCCGGCTTCAAGTCTTAGAGTGTCCCTAGCACCTAATCCGATCATCGATGATCCATTTTCGATTAGTTTCTCTACGAAATTCACCACAATTTTATTACTAATTGAAATTTCAAAACCATCTTCACCTGTGTAGCCTGACCTTGTTATATAAATATCTGAATTGGTATATTTAAATTGGTTACCATTCATAAATTTAAGATTTACTACACCTGGAACAATTTTTTCTAAAACATCTTTTGCTTTGGGACCTTGTATAGCTATTAAGCACAAGTTATCTGACAATCCTACGTGATATTTTTCACTTAGTTTTGTTCTTAAAATTTTGAGATCCCCTTCCTTACATGCTGCATTTAGTATTATCATGTAACCATCTTTTAATTTTGTGATAATTAAATCATCATAAATTCCACCA
>CABXWY010000025.1 GCA_902515985.1 uncultured Pelagibacteraceae bacterium | reverse complement strand
ATTTTTTTTATTTTATCTCCCTGGATCCGAGAATGATCCGAGAGTTGTCCCTTAAAATCCTATAATTAATTGCAATAAGTATATACAGTTCCTTTTTCTAAAATATCCAAAAGTTTATCATTATTTAATTTTCTAGAATACAGAGGTTTTTTTGGTTTAATTTTATTTGCATTCAAAAAACTCTCTGCTACAGAGGATTTAATTCCAAAGTTTATTCCCTCTGTTTGATCTTTAGCTAGACCTGATACAGCTATGGCGACAAGTTCTCCACTTTCATTTATAATAGGTCCACCACTGTTTCCAGGATTTATTGGTGCATCTACCTGTATTTCATTGGAATTGTCATCAAACCCTTTAATGGAACTGACAATACCAGATGAAATTTTAAGATCATCAGATAACCCTTTACCTAAAGGAAAGCCAGCAACATAAATTTTGTTAAGTTTGTTTGTATCATTGTTTGAAAAAGAAAAATATGTTGTTGATCTAATCTCTGCTTTAAGCAATGCAAGGTCTAAGGTTTTATCAGTTGCTATTAATTTCGTATCATAATCTTTGTTATTAAAACTTATCTTAGATATTTCACAACCTTCGACAACATGATTATTTGTCAATAGATGCCCCTTGTTACTTATAAAAAAAGCTGTTCCACTTGATCCATTAGATCCACCACCTTTAGATGCGATTTGATTGTTGCAAATATATCCTCCCATTTGGGGTAGATTATTTCCATCAAGTTTCCAGCCAGTAATATAAGTTCCTTTCTCTAAATCTATATATATTTTTTCTTCTACAATTAAATTGTCATTTATTAATTGGCCAATCACTATACCACCAGCGTAAGTTAACAAAGTATACTCACGTAACTCAAATTTTTGTCTGTTTGTTAAACTTCTTATATAAGTTTTCCAAAAAGAATTTGCAGTAACACCAGTTTCTCCTTTTAAAATTTCCTCCTTTTGTAGTTTTCCAAGGTCAGTTTCGTACCATTTAGCAATAGTTTTTCCATTATTTATATAAAAATCTGTGAACTTTTTTGTTAAGAATATCATTTGTCTATTTGTATCTATACTCAAGATAACATCTTCTAATTCTAAAAATTTCTCATTTGTATATTCTAGTTTGCCAGTTGACGAATTGATATTTGCTTTTGTACTAGATGAATCTTTTATCCATTCTGCCTGAGCCCATTCAGTATCGTTTCCTTGATAATAACAATTTTTCATTTCAAATATCTCAGCATTAGTTTTATTTGAAAGAATAAAGCTCAAAATTATAATCCCTAAAAGTTTTTTCATAAGCTTAATATAACACATTTTTATCTCTCTATGTCCGAGAATGGTCCGAGTTTTCCTTTGCAATTATATATTTTACCCTTTTTTAACTACAGATTTTTTTTGAATTAAATATTCTTTTTTAATTGTCTTAAGTAAATCTTTATCTTTTGAATTATAAAGAGGAAGTCTAAAAAATTGTCGTTCATCTAAATTTTTTATATCATCAAATACTATTTCTTGACCAGGTTCAAAGTGTAGATATTTTCTGTTCTTTAAAAAAATTGAATTATCATTATTATTTTCAAATAACTTTGCTTTATACAATTTTAATAAACTATCAATATCATTTACTACATAAGTATTAGGATCTAATATTTTGTTATTATTATTATTTAATTTTGACCAATCGAAATCAATTTTTTTTGAGTTTTTTCTTTTTTTTCCTGAATTTGAAATTCCTCCAGGCAAAAGTGCTGCAGCTTTTGCCATGCGTAACTCTGCTTCATTATAATCTTTAGATCTACAAGGAAATGAAAAATTAAAATTTTTAAAAGATAACCCAGTTTGGCTAACTCGTGAGTTTAATTCAATATTTCTACGTGTACCGTCAGTGTTTATCTCTACTAACTTGCCAGCAGAATTTATGTTTATGTTTAAATAATTATTATATTTATATTTGGTCATTTTTCCGTTTTTCATCTTCACTTCAAAATTATTAGAATATTTTATACCCCCGGAAACTTTTTCAAATTTTATAAAATCTGTATTAATACCTGATAATAAATTTAATTGATCTTCAGACGAAATATCAAATTTTCATCAAAATTTATTTGAAATTTAATTACTTTTCCAGCAAATCTATTTTGATCCTCATTTGCAACATTTGCTTTTTTCAAATCAAGCTTGTTTACAATGCAATACAAGTCTACCTCATCTGAATATGATGCATTTACAAGTAGTAAATATATAAATAAAAAGTTAAAAAATTTTTTCACAATTTTAATATAACATGGATTTATCTCTCTAGATCCGAGAATGATCCGAGAATTTGAAAATTAATTATCGAGATTTTTCAATATAAATAATTCAAAGATTTAAAAACTTGTAGGATTATAAGGTATTAAG
>CABXWY010000024.1 GCA_902515985.1 uncultured Pelagibacteraceae bacterium | reverse complement strand
AAGATTTAAAAGATACTGGCTTAAAGTTAAGAGATTTAAAAACAGAACAAAGCAATCTAGAAAAAATATTTGTTAACTTGGTTAAGGAGAATAATGAAATTTAATTACTATGGTTTTAAAGCTATATATGTTCATGAGATGAATAGATTCTTAAGAACTCTAGGTCAGTCTCTTCTCTCACCAGTTATATCTACATCATTATATTTTGTTGTTTTTGGGTCAGTGATTGGTGGTTATATTCAAAAAATTGATGGTGTGAGTTATGGTTCATATATTGTTCCAGGTTTATTGATGCTAACATTGCTTACACAATCAATAAGTAACACTTCATTTGGAATATTTTTTCCAAAATTAAATGGAACCATTATTGAGATTTTAGCAGCACCTATTTCAACACTTGAAACAGTTTTAGCTTTTGTAGGAGCAGGAGCTAGCAAAACTTTAATTATTGGTGTCGTAATCTATATTACCGCTTCATTTTTTGCTGAAGTAACTGTTGAATATCCAATGTTAATGATATTCTTATTGGTTTTGGTCTCTTTTACTTTTGCATTATTTGGTTTTTTAATTGGTGTTGTCAGTAAAAACTTTGAACAAATGTCTATCATTCCATCATTTGTTATTACACCAATGGTGTTTTTAGGAGGAAGTTTATACTCATTAGATATGTTACCACCATTCTGGCAAACTATTTCTTACTTAAATCCAGTAGTTTATCTAATAGATGGCCTAAGATTTTCATTTTATGGAATATCAGATTTTAATATTTGGATAAGCGTTGGTTCCATGGTGTCATTTCTAGTAATATGTGTAATCGCTGTCTCAATATTATTAAAAAAAGGTTATAATATTAAATCTTAAGAATAAGCTATCTTTTTTTTTTGAATCTATTTTTTTTAAATTTTTTAAAAGAAAAATTTTTTGGCCTCTTTCTATTTTTAAATTTATTTCTTTTACCAGGCCTATCGTTGTGAGATTTAGACCTATTTCTAAAAAACTTACCTTTCTTTTTAAATTTATTGCTTTTATTTTTTTTAAAGTTGTTAAAATTTTTCTGTAAATTAAAATTTGGATCAATTAGTTTTTGTATTTCTCGCCAAGTTCTTTGATCATTATCTGTTAAAAAAGTTAGAGCAGAACCATCTTTTCCTGCTCGTCCAGTTCTACCAACCCTATGTATATAATCCTCTGGTACTTGTGGAAGATCAAAATTAATTACATGCTGAATTAGTGGTATATCTAAACCTCTTGCCGCAACATCGGTTGCAACAAGTATTCTATTTTTTCCTGCCCTAAAACCTCTGATTACTCTGTCTCTCTTACTTTGTCTTAAATTACCGTGAATAGCTTCCGCTGAATGATCATCAAATTTTAATTTTTTAACAATTTTATCAGCACCATGCTTTGTTTTAACGAATACTAGTATTGATCCCTTTCTTTCAAAAAGTTGATTGATAAGTTCATCATATTTTTTCTCTTGAGTTGTTTGAAGCACTTCCTGTTTAATTTTTTCTATTGGGGTTACAAGTGAACCAACAGAGATTCTCTCTGGGTTATTTAAATATTTTTGTGAAATTCTTAAAATATTATTTGGTAAAGTAGCAGAAAATAATAAAGTTTGATGATTTTTTGGAATAAATTTTAGTATCGTTTCAATTTGTGGAGTGAAACCCATATCAAGCATTCTATCTGTTTCATCTAAAACAAGATAATACACTTTAGATAAATTTAGACTTCTTCTTTTAATATGGTCATTAATTCTTCCAGGTGTACCTACAATTATTCGTGCTCTTTTATTCAATTGTTTTAATTGTCTGTGCATGCTTTCACCGCCAATTAAGAGTGCATGACCAATATTTATATTCTTAGAAGTAAGTTTTAAAATTGTATTCATTACCTGGCTTGCTAGCTCCCGGGTTGGACAAATAATTAAACCCGATGAATTCTTATCTAAAAGTAATTTATTTATCAGTGGAATTGTAAAGGCTAAAGTCTTTCCTGTTCCTGTCTGAGCGGTACCAAGGATATCTTTTCCTTTTAATGCAACTGGTATTGATTGAATTTGAATTGGAGTTGGTGATATAAAATTTGAGTATTTTAAAGCATTTTTTAAATTGGTTTCTATTGGTAATTCATTGAAATTTGCCATTTTATAATTAAATAAATTTTTCAAAACCCTTATAGATTTTAATAGCAAATACAATAATTCCTTTGGTTATTTGCTTTTAAATGTAAAAAATCATTAAAATGGTCAATTTGAAACTTGTAAGGAGCTATAATATTCATATTATAGTTTCATTATGCTTAATTTTATTATTCCTTTTATTGTACTAATTGTAGTAGTTGTATTTATCCATGAATATGGACATTATTATTTCGCTAAAAAATATGGAGTAGGTGTTACTGATTTTTCTATTGGTTTCGGTAAAGAAATTTTTGGATGGAATGATAAATCTGGGACAAGATGGAAAGTGTGCCTTATTCCTTTAGGTGGATATGTAAAATTTTTTGGTGATAGAAACGTTTTTTCTCAAAGCGATCAAGATGAATTAATTAAAAAATATAATGAAGAAGATAGAAAAAAACTTTTTGTACTAAAACCAATCTATCAAAGATCCTTAATTGTTGCGGCAGGACCAATAGCTAATTTTATTTTAGCGGCTGTGATTTTTTTATTTATTTATATGTTTGCTGGTAAAGATTTCACTCCTGCTAAAATAGATGATGTACAAATTGAAAGTCCAGCTGCTGATGCAGGATTAAAAAAAAATGATATTGTACTTGAGATAGACAATAATGAGGTAAAAAGCATTTTAGATGTATCAAAGTTCATAACAATGTCCACCTCAGACGTAATTGATTTTAAAGTTAAAAGAATTGATGACGAAATATTATTTAAAGTAAAACCTAAATTAATCGACAGTACAGATAATCTAGGGAACAAAACAAAAAAAAGGATAGTTGGTATACAGCTAAGTCCACTAAATGATCAAATTAATCATGTAAAACTTGGACCTGCAAAGGCTTTATATTACTCTTTATATGAGGTTTATTTTGTCTCTATTTCTTCACTTAAATACCTTGGTTCAATGATATATGGATCAGGTGATACAACACAATTGGGTGGACCTATAAGGATTGCTAAAATTACAGGCCAAGTTGCTGAATTTGGAGTAATCCCTTTTTTAAGTATTATGGCCTATATTTCAATTAGCTTAGGTTTAATTAACTTGTTTCCTATACCTCTTTTAGATGGGGGACATTTAATGTTTTATGGAATAGAAAAAATTTTAGGTAGACCGCTAAGCCAAAAAACCCAGGAAGGTTTTTTTCGAATCGGAATGTTTTTATTATTATCCTTAATGTTTTTTGCTACATTTAATGATCTTAAAGATTTAGGCTTATTTTAATGGCTTTTTTAACCTTTAAAAGGTAAGTAAAATCAACACTTTTTGAACACCATATATTGTGTGGAAAAAATTTTCTAACACTAAAAAAAAGCTTGAATTATCTAGCATTTTGTTAAGTATGTATTTAACCTTTAAACCGGAGCTAAAATGAACAAAAAACAACTAATAGCAAAGCTTTCAGGAA
>CABXWY010000023.1 GCA_902515985.1 uncultured Pelagibacteraceae bacterium | reverse complement strand
TAAATCAATGGGTCATTCCCACAGCAATAGTGTATTATTAGCTCCAAAAGAAAAAGGAATTTTGATTTGGAAATTTGAAAACGCTGTTAATATAGAAGTTGCTTGTAATGTTCCTGGACATTACCAAGCTGGCATGATCGCAGCAGTTAATCTAGACTAAATTTTTTTTTAACAATGAGTTCTGAGGCTATTAAATTTAATTGGAATTGCAAACATACTTGGAGAAGAAGTGCCAAAAATACTGCTTGGTGTTTGTTGGGTTGTGCAATTGGTGATTTTGGAACTATATTATTTTTTCAAATTACAAAAATACCATTTCCTGTTCTAGGAATAATGACCCTTGCAATCATCAATGGTTTGATAACAAGTATTATTTTAGAAACTATAATTTTATTAAAACAAAATTTTAAATTTTCTAATGCTTTAAAAACAGCATTAGGTATGAGCCTTATTTCTATGATCAGTATGGAAATTGCAATGAATTTTACTGATTATCTATTAACAGGCGGTGCAATACTTACATGGTGGGTGGTACCAATTATGCTCATAGTAGGATTTTTAACCCCTTGGCCTTATAATTATTGGAGATTAAAAAAGTTTAATATCAGCTGTCACTAAATCTTTAATTAGATAGCCAAATAGTTTGAAAAGGATCTAAGACAATATTATTTTTACTAACTATAGCGCCAATTATTAATTCTCTGTACTTTTTATTTTTTAGTTGAACTTTAATACTTTGAGTTTTTGAACTTAAATTTGAAATACACATTACAGTTTGTTTTTTATCTATACTTATTCTTTTAAATGCAAATATCTTTGGCCCAAGGCTCATCGTTTTTCTTAATGCATTGGGATGGAAAGCTTTATTTTTTTGCTTAATACCAAGTAAATTTGTTATTTCTTCGTAGATTAAATAATGTTTTGAATTCTTATTATTTAACAATTTATTTAATCTATCAGAACTCCATTTAAATCTATTAAGATCTCTTTTATTATTAGAGATAATATATTTATTAATATCATTTGATGTTCCAAACATTGAATTAAAATAAATAGCTGGTATGCCCTCAAAAGAGATCATTATTGCATGTGCACACAAATATCTTGCGAAATGGTATTTTCCTTTAGGATCAGCATCCGTTTTATTGAAGGCATTAAATAAAGTAATGTTAGCCTCATAAACTTTTTTTGATTTTCCTTGAACTTTTCTAAATGAAAATTCTCCACCATTTTTCTTTAATCTTTTAAACATCTTATTTATGGCATACTTGTTTAAAAGACCTTCAACCGGCCTCATGCCAATACCATCATGAGATGCAATAAAGTTTAAATAACTATTTCCAATTTTAGCTTGAGGTAATTTTTTACTCCAGGCAGAAAGTTTCCTACTATCTTCAAATAATAAAGAATGGACTAGAAGGGGAGGCAATGAAAAATTATATATCCAATTTGCCTCGTCATTTTTTCCAAAATAACTGATGTTTTCATTTTCTGGTAAGTTTGTTTCGGTTACAATTATTGCTGATTTGTTCAAGCTATTGCAAACAATTCTAATAATTTTAATAATCTCGTGTGTTTGATTTAAGTTAATACATTTAGTGCCACTCTCTTTCCAAAGATAAGCTATTGCATCTAATCTAAATATATTAACTCCGTGATTAATAAGATTGATAATAATTTTTATAAACCTGATTAAAACCTTTGGATTCTTGAAGTTTAAATCAATTTGATCATCACTAAATGTACGCCAAAGATATTGATTTTTGTTAAAGATATTTATTTTTTTTAATAGAGGATGTTCTCTAGGTCTAACCACATTAGTTGAGTTAAATTTCTTATCAATTGTAAAAAAATAATTTTTACCAGGAGATTTATTTTTCAAGTAATTTTTAAACCAAAGACCACGTGAAGAGGAATGATTTATTACTACATCAGCCATAATATGACTTTTTTTTGAGAAATTTTTAATATCGCTCCATTTACCTAATCTAGGATCTATTTTGTAATGATCTTTAACTGCAAATCCACTATCGCTGCTTGATGGGTAAAAGGGTAAAAAATGTACAGTATTGAAATGTTTACTTAAAAATTTTAAGTAGAACTTTTTTAATTCTTTAATTGATCTGCTATTTTTTGTACCTAGAACACTATCACCGTAGCAAATTAGAAGAGAGGTTTTTTCAGATAAATCAAAACTTTTATTTTTATTTTTGATTAAATTAGATTTTTTAATAGCCTGAATGATATCTCCTAAATATATTTTTAATTCAGTGTTGCTGTAGTTAGACTTATAAACTTTTCTTAATTTTCGACCAATTTGATTTCGGATTTGTGAGGTATTCATTATTTATGTCTATTATTATCCTCATCAACAGCCTTTTTAAGTCTTTCTAAGAAATCTGGTATTGCACTTTTAACTCTACTCCATGTAGGTATGAAAGGAGTATCCATTGGATTTTTGAAAAAAGATTCTCCTGCTTTCATTATATTCAGAGCAAAAAGCTCAACAGCTTTTTCTTCAGTGTGTGAATCAAATTGTAAACCATTCATTTCAGCATCACTTCTATAAGTATCAATTAAATCTAATGCAGATCTATAATATGTTGCCTTTAACGATCGAAAAGTTTCAAGACTGAAAGAATTTCCTTGTGTAGCAAGTTTTCTTATCAAAGTTTTAATAATGTCTATCGACATTCTTGAAAGCCCTTTTTGATCATCACTAATTGAAAGTTCTTGATGTTTGTGATCATAAGTATCAGCAAGATCAACTTGGCAAACATTATTTGGAGAAAAATTTCTTTGCATTTCAGATAAAACTCCAACTTCTATACCCCAATCTGATGATATTCTTAACTCTGGTAATATGTTTCTTCTAAAAGAAAATTCTCCTGCTAAAGGATACTTAAATGATTTCATGAATTCTAAATAATCACTTCTACCAATTGTTTTTTCTAGAGCTGTTATTAATGGAAATACTAGCAACCTTGCAACACGTCCATTCATTTTTCCTTGAGCTATCCTTGGGTAATATCCTTTGCAAAATTCAAAGTTAAATAGTGGATTAACTACAGGATAAAACAATTTTGCAAGCATCCTTCGATCATAAGTTTTAATATCACAATCATGCAAAGCTACTGATCTTGCTTCATCTCTTGCTATGCACATTCCAAGACAATACCAAACGTTTCTACCTTTACCAAGTTCGCTAGGTGCAAGATCTTTTTTCTTTAATTCATTATGAAGTTTTTTTAATTTAGGCCCATCATTCCAAAGAATTGAAAAAGGTGTTTTTAATTTTCTAAAAAACTTATGGGCTTTTTCTGATTGTTTTTTATTAGCTCTGTCTAATCCAATAATAATGTGACTGAGGTAATTAACTTTACTTATTTCATTAACGATATGTGGTAAAGCATTTCTTTCTAGTTCTGAGTAGAGGCTTGGAAGAATTAATTCCATTTTTCTTTCTTTAGAAAATTTTAATAAATCTTTTTCTATATCTTTCGTAGATTTAGTACCAAAATCATGTAAACTTGAAATTATTCCATTCTGAGAAAAATCACTCATAACAAATTTTAATCTGTTTATTTTATTTTATCCAGAGCCAATTTGACAACTTCCTGCCATCCAATTGGTGCTGGGTTTTTTGATACAATGCAGTTATTTATGTT
>CABXWY010000022.1 GCA_902515985.1 uncultured Pelagibacteraceae bacterium | reverse complement strand
CTTTTTATTGATTGCAGACATTTCATCAGAAAAATCATCTGATAAACTATTAAAAATTATAAAATTTAATTTAGGCTCAGTATAATAGAAAGATCTTTGATCTAAAAAAAAGAGATAAAGTGGAATTTTGTTCATCTAGGTTTATTCTTTTTAAATTAAAGAAATTTTTTAAAGTAACATCTTCTTTTAGTTTTTTTTCAGTACCGAAAGCACTTTTGTCATATATATTATCACAAATTCTTTTCGGAAATAATTCACTAAACTCTAATCTTTTCTCAGCTTCGAGAGAAGTTACTTCAATTGAAATTGCCCTAGAAATAAAAATAGAGAGAAATATCAATATAAATCCTAAAAATCTAATCATATTTAGTATTTTTTTAGCAGACTTTGGTAATAATAAAATTATTGAAATTTAATAGTATTATTTGAAATCCTAAACAAATCCTAGCCCAGTTCTAGTTATCATATTAAATTAATTTAATAAATTTTCCTCCCAAAAAGCTAAATATTCGGGTAGGAAAGTTTTTCCGTGATTACCTCCTTCGGTAACACCTTTGCCAATACATTTTTCTTTTTTAAGACCTTTTAAAATTGTTTTATAAGCTTTTCTTGGATTTTCACGCGATAAATTATTAAATTCATCTAAGCTTTTTACAGCTCCGTTTTTAATCATCATATCAACGAATTCTTTATTAAAATTACCATCATCTTCGGTATACAACATTGGACACTTCCAAAAATACTGAACATTTTTTGAAAACTCTATTTCGTAATTACCAGTAAATAAATGATACCAACCTTCTCTTAAATCGATCTTTACATCAGCTCCCTTAGCTTGCATTTTTTCCAAAAGATCTACACACGGACCCGGTAAAGTATAATCTTCTGCTAAACCATGAACATACCAAATTTTGGTTTCTTTAATTGGAGAAGGATTTCTAAACATTCCAACAACTCCGCATTCAGCAGATCTTGGTTGAGATGCAGCAAAATAAAGATCTTTGCTTACTAAGATATCTCTTAATCTTTTTTCTGCAGCCATAATTGAAAGATTTCCTCCCCTTGAAAACCCAGTGACACCTACTTTCTTGATATTTATTTTTGGATCCTTACTGAGATAATCCAATGCCATAAACATATCTATATAAGTAGACCATAAAGAAGCTTTTGATTGATCTCGATATGTATGTTTTGCACCTCTAGCAGAGAAATTATCTAGATACATTGTGGCTATCCCCATGTCTAACAAAGGCTTTTGTTGGTCTCTCATAAACTTTAACCAACTTTCAGTAAATTCTCCTGGTCCACCACTACTATGGGTGATTAATAATAAAGGAAATGGACCTTTACCTTTTGGATAAGTGACAAGAGCATCAATCACTATTGGGCTCTCTTTGTACCAGCCCTCCATAATTCCTTTATAGTTAGAAGTTTGATATGATTTAATCTTAATTAATTCTCCATTACCGAGCTGCTTAGACAACTTCTTAAGAGGTGTTTTTTTTGGTTTAATTTCCTCTGAAGCAAAGATCGTTGAGCTTAATAAAGTAATTAGTAATGTAAGTAAAATTTTTTTCATTTAATAAATTTAATCAACTATAAGAGTGTCTTTTGATCCACCACCTTGAGAACTATTTACAATAGTACTTCCCTTCCTCAAAGCAACCCTAGTTAAACCACCTGTGGTAACATAATTTGTTTTTCCAGTTAAAATAAATGGTCTTAGATCTAAATGACGTGGCTCAATATCATGTTCTGTAATTGTTGGGGCGGTAGATAAAATTTCTAATGGTTGAGCAATATATTCTCTAGGATTTTGTTTTATCTTGGTGATTGTCTCCTCTATTTCTTTTTTAGGTGCCTTGGGTCCAATCATTATGCCATAGCCTCCAGATGCATTTGCAGGTTTTACAACTAATTTTGAAATATTTTCTATTACATATTTTTTATGTGTTTCATCGTGACATAAATAAGTTTCTACTTGATCCAAAATAGGCTGTTCACCTAAATAATAAGTAATCATTTTATTTACATATGAATAAACAACTTTATCGTCAGCAACACCAGTTCCAATAGCATTTACAATACCAACATTTTTTTTTAACCAACATTTAAATAAACCAGGAACACCAATCATGGAGTCTTTATAAAAAGCTTTAGGATCTAGGAAATTATCATCCAGTCTTCTATATATACAGTCAACTTTCAAAGGTCCTTTGACTGTTTTCATATATACATTATCATTTTCAACAAATAGATCTTTACCTTCAACCAAAGCAATTCCCATTTGATCAGCTAAAAATTCATGTTCAAAATATGCCGAGTTATAAACACCAGGAGTTAATAAAACCATATGAGGATTAGAAGTTTTTTTTGGTATACACTCTAACATGCAGTTATAAAGTTTATTAGTATACTGATGTATAGAAGCTACTTTGTATCTAGTAAATAATTCAGGAAATACATCCCGCATTACCATTCTATTTTCTAACATATATGAAACACCAGATGGAACTCTTAAGTTATCCTCTAAAACTAAATAATCACCAGATTTATTTCTAATTAGATCAATACCTGAAATATTTGCCCAAGCTTTATATTTAGGAGAAAAACCCTCGCACTCTTTTACGTAATATGGAGATTTATAAATAATATCTTTTGGAACGATATTATCCTTAAAAATTTTCTTTTGATTATAAACATCATCTATAAATAAATTTAATGCTTTTGCTCTTTGTTTTAAACCTTTCGAAACTTTGTTCCATTGTTTCTTTGGTATAATCCTTGGAATGATATCCAGAGGCCACCTTTTTTCTTCTGCTCTATTGTTCGCCGCATAAACTCTAAAATTTATTCCTCTAGCATTTATTGTACTTTGGCAGTTTTTTTCAATTTCTTGAAGTTTTTTTTTCCCATGCCTCTCTAAAATATTAGAGATTATTGAAGCGTGCTTTCTTAACTTGTTATCTTTGGTAATATATCCGTCATAAGCATCGCCTGAATTATAGTTCTTCCAGAATTTAGAGACCATTTTTCATATTTTAATAATTGCAACAAATAATCAAATGCATATTAGATATATCTGGTATGATAATAATTAATTGTTAAATAATGATTTTATTAAATAATAGTAAATTGTGACTTATTGTATTGGAATTAAAGCCAATGATGGCATTGTATTTGCATCAGACTCAAGGACAAATGCAGGTTTAGATAATGTAAATATATATTCAAAGATGTTTACATACGATGTTGGAGATAGATCGATAATTATAGTAACATCTGGGAATTTAGGAACATCGCAAGCAGTATATAAATCAATTGAAAATGACCTAAAAGATACGTCTGGTAAAATGAATTTAAATACCTGTGAAAATTTTGACCAAATAGCTTCTTATATTGGTTCTTTAAATACAGAACATTCTTCACCAAAAGGAATTAATACAGACACTATACTTTTAGGCTCCACATTTATAGTTGGGGGTCAAATAAAGGGACAGCCTTTAGAATTATACTTAGTTTACCCTCAAGGGAACTATATTAAACCAGCAGATAGTAAACCTTATTTAGTGATCGGTGAAGTTAAATATGGTAAACCTATTCTGGACCGAGTTATTAAACCTGAGGTATCTGTGGGCGATGCATCACGTTGTGCCATGATATCCATGGACTCAACTTTAAAGAGTGACTTAACTGTTGGCCCACCAATTGATTTTGCTGTTTATAGAATAGATGAATATAAAATAGCTTCTCAGAAATGTCTGAATATAAACGATGGTGAGTACTCAAAAGTGTGTAACCAGTGGTCAGATGGTATATTCAAAATTTTCGACTCTTTTCCAAGATTTGATTGGGAAAAATAATTTAAAATTCTTTAAGAATAAATTAAACTAAACATCTAATCTAAATAAATGATTAAAAAATTTTCAATTTACATATTTACTGATTTAGATGCATCGTTAATTCACAGAGATACATTCGAGTTTGGTGAAATTAAAAACTATATCAAAAACTTGATTTCTGGTGGGATAAATATAATACCTAACACCAG
>CABXWY010000021.1 GCA_902515985.1 uncultured Pelagibacteraceae bacterium | reverse complement strand
AACAACTCTTACTGCAGCTATAACAAAAGTATTATCGGAAACTGGAGGGGCACAATTTACAGCATACGATCAGATAGATAAAGCGCCCGAGGAAAAAGAGAGAGGGATAACTATTTCTACTGCTCATGTAGAATATGAAACAGAAAAAAGACATTACGCTCACGTTGATTGCCCTGGCCATGCTGATTATGTAAAAAATATGATTACTGGTGCAGCTCAGATGGATGGAGCAATTTTAGTTGTTAACGCAGCTGACGGACCAATGCCTCAAACTAGAGAGCATATTCTTTTAGCTAGACAAGTTGGTGTACCTGCAATTGTTGTATTTTTAAATAAAGTTGATCAGGTTAAAGATAAAGAATTAATAGAATTAGTTGAAGAAGAGATCAAAGAACTTTTAACTTCTTATAAATTCCCTGGTGACAAAACACCAATAGTAAAAGGATCTGCTTTAGCTGCAGTTGAGGGTAAAGATGATGAAATAGGAAAAAATGCTATTATGGAATTAATGAAGGCAGTTGACGAACATATTCCTCAGCCTGACAGACCAAAAGATAAACCTTTCCTAATGCCAGTTGAGGATGTTTTTTCAATTTCTGGTAGAGGAACAGTCGTTACTGGTAGAGTAGAACAAGGTGTTGTAAAAACTGGTGAAGAGATCGAAATTGTTGGAATTAGAGATACAAAGAAATCAGTTTGTACAGGTGTTGAAATGTTTAGAAAAATTTTAGACACTGGTGAAGCTGGTGATAACATTGGCGCACTTTTAAGAGGTGTTGAAAGAACTGATGTTGAAAGAGGACAAGTTCTTTGTAAACCAGGTTCAATTACTCCACATACTGAATTTGAAGCACAAGCTTATGTATTAAAGAAAGAAGAAGGTGGAAGACATACTCCTTTCTTTACAAAATATAGACCTCAGTTTTACTTTAGAACAACTGATGTTACAGGTGAAGTTGCGCTACCTTCAGGAACAGAAATGGTTATGCCAGGAGATGATGCTAAGTTTACAGTAAAATTAATTACACCTATTGCAATGAGTGAAAAACTAAATTTTGCCATAAGAGAAGGTGGTAGAACAGTAGGAGCTGGAGTAGTAACAAAAATTATTAAGTAAGCTACCAATAGGAGTGTAGCTCAATTGGTAGAGCGCCGGTCTCCAAAACCGGAGGTTGGGGGTTCGATTCCCTCCGCTCCTGCCAAAAAAAAAGATTATGAAAAACCCATTAAAATTTATTCAGGAAGTAAAACAAGAGGCATTTAAAGTTACTTGGCCAAGCGGCAAGGAAACTGTTCAAGGAAGTTTAATGGTTGTGGCTATGGCGATAATAGCAGCAATTTTTTTTTTATTAATCGATCAAATTTTTAAATCTTTGTTAGATGTAGTTCTAAAGGTCAGTATATAATGAAAAATTGGTACATCGTTCAGTCGCATTCGAGTTTTGAAAATAAGGTAGCTCAAATTATAAAGGATGAAGCTGAGAAAGCTAAAATATCAGAAAAATTTGAGGAAATAGTTGTACCAACACAAGATGTAACTGAAGTAAAAAGAGGTAAAAGAGTTCAAAGAAAAAAAAAATATTTTCCAGGGTATATTTTAATTAAAAGTGAGATGGATAATAATATTTATCATATGATAAAAGGAATTAAAAAAGTAAGTGGTTTTTTAGGAACCAAAGGGATGCCATCTCCAGTTTCAGACAAAGAGATTGAAAAGATACTAGGCCAAATTAAAGATGGAGTTACACAGGCACAAACTGGTATTGAATATTCTGTAGGAGAAAAAGTTCAGGTCATTGATGGTCCGTTTGCCTCATTTAATGGCCTAGTAGAGGACGTAGATGAGGATAAATCTAAGTTAAAAGTTTCAGTTTTAATTTTTGGAAGACCAACACCAGTTGAATTAGAATATAATCAAGTTGAAAAGGTAAGCTAATGGCAAAAAAAGAAATAAGTGGTTATGTAAAATTACAAATTAAAGGCGGTCAAGCAAATCCAGCTCCACCTGTTGGGCCTGCTTTGGGTCAAAGAGGAATAAATATTATGGAATTTTGTAAAGCTTTTAATGAAAAGACAAAAGATTTTATGGGTAAACCCGTACCTGTCGTGATTACAGTCTATAAAGACAAAAAGTTTGATTTTATAATTAAATCACCACCTGCTTCTCATTTTATAAAAGAAGCAGCAAAATTAAAAGGTGGATCGCAGGAGCCAGGCAGAAATATTGTTGCTTCAATTACCAAAAAACAGGCTGAAGAAATAGCAAAAAAAAAGATGAAAGACTTAAATGCTAATGATTTAGAACAAGCTACAAAAATTATAAAAGGATCGGCAAGATCAATGGGTATAGAGGTTAAAGAATAATGTCTTCAAAAAGATTTAAAAAATTACCAATGAATACAAGAGAGCAAAATTCTGAAACTATTGATAAATTATTACCAATTTTAAAGAAAAACTGCACTACAAAATTCGATGAAGCAATTGACTTAAGTTTTCAAATTAATAATAAGCAAAAAAAAAGTGAAATTAATTTAAGAACAGTTTTAAATATGCCGGGTGGAACAGGAAAAAAAGTAAAAGTTGCTGTAGTGTGTGAAGATGGAAAAAGTCAAGCCGCCAAAGATGGTGGAGCAGATATAGTGGGTAGTGATGATTTAATAGAAAAAATAAAAGGTGGATATTTAGATTTTGAAAAATTAATTTGTACTCCATCAATGATGACCAAATTGTCAAAATTGGGTAAAGTATTAGGACCAAAGGGACTTATGCCAAACCCTAAATTAGGTACTGTGACCGATGATGTTAAAAAAGCTGTTAAGGACTCAAAATCTGGACAGGTAGAAATTAGAAATGATAAAGATGGTAATATTGGAGTATCAATAGGTAAAAAATCTTTCTCAGATGAGAATTTAATTAAAAATTTTAATGCTGTCACTGAAACCTTGGAAAAAGAGAAATCAAACTTTTCCATTAAAGGTGATCTAATTAAAAGCTCTTTTATTACGTCATCTATGGGAGTATCTTACAAACTTAAACTGAATAAGAATATATAAATATGATGGATAAAGTAAAAAAAAAGGAATACATCGAGCAGATGAGTTCTCAGTTTGATAAATCTGAAGCTGTTATAGTCACTCATTATCAAGGATTAACAATGCACCAATTAGATGATTTAAGAAGTAGAATGAGAGAACATGGAATACAATTTAAGATTACGAAGAATAGAATTACCAAGCTTGCTTTACAGAAAACTAGATGTAAAGATTTATCTGAACTCTTTTCGGGTCCAACCGCAGTTGCATTATCAAAAGATGCAATCACATCAGCAAAAATATTAACAAAATTTTCAAAAGAGAATTCCAGTTTGAAGATTCTTGGAGGAATAATGGGAACTGATATTTTAGATGTTGCAGGTGTGCAAAATGTAGCAACTTTACCTACTTTGGATGAGGCAAGAGCTAAAATTGTAGGAATATTGAGCTCCCCAGCACAAAAAATAGCAAGTATTTTACTTGCACCAGCTTCAAAAATCGCTATTTTAGCGCTCGAAAAATCAAAAAAATAACCTTAAAATATTATGGCTGACTTAAATAAAATCATTGAAGATCTATCAAGTTTAACAGTTGTGGAAGCAGCTGAACTATCAAAGCAATTAGAAGAAAAGTGGGGAGTTACAGCAGCAGCAGCAGTTGCAGCGGTACCAGCCGCAGGTGGAGCAGGAGCAGCACCCGCTGAAGAAAAAAGTGAATTTACAATAGTGCTTGCATCTGCAGGTGATAAAAAAATAAATGTAATTAAAGAGATTAGAGGAGTAACATCACTCGGTCTAAAAGAAGCAAAAGATTTAGTTGAGGCCGCACCGAAAGAAGTAAAAGCAGGTGTTAATAAAAAAGAAGCAGAAGAAATTAAAGCTAAATTAGAAGCAGCTGGAGCTAAAGTAGAACTTAAATAATTAAAAAATTTAAATTGCTGATTATAAATTAATTAGCAATAGTAACATAGATGCAATTATCTTTTACTGAGAAGAAAAATATAAGAAAAAATTTTGGGAAATTAAAAGAAAGTTTATCAATACCAAATCTAATAGAAGTACAAAAAAATTCATATAAAGAGTTAACTGAGTTAAAAGAAAATATTGAAAATAATCTTGTCAAAGGTTTTGATAGGGTTTTTAAAAGTATATTTCCTATTGAAGATCTGAACGATAAAGCAACTTTAGAATATGTGTCATACAGATTAGAGAAACCAAAATTCGATGTAGAGGAGTGTATTCAAAGAGGTTTAACTTATTCATCTGCACTAAAATGTACACTTAGATTAGTTGTTTATGAAATTGATCAAGAAAATAATTCAAAAGAAATTCTGTCGGCAAAAGAGCAAGAAGTTTATATGGGTGAGGTTCCCATGATGACTAATAGTGGAACGTTTGTTACAAATGGTGTGCAAAGAGTAGTTGTTAACCAAATGCATAGAAGCCCAG
>CABXWY010000020.1 GCA_902515985.1 uncultured Pelagibacteraceae bacterium | reverse complement strand
AGGGTCGAGTGTTATTTGATGGACAATATTGAGGTGGCTTAAAATTTTTGAAGAATTTATGTCTCTAACGGATATTTTTTCAAATTTTTTTAAATATGATAATATTTTTTTTAATTTTTTTTGGTTTTTATTTACTGTTCCAAAACTTGCTGAAAATGCATATTTTTTTAAATTATGGTATTTTCCAAAATAGAAATCATCAAAACCAATTGCCTCGTTATTAAAATTCCATATTTCATCACTACCATACACTATAAATTCATATTTTTGAGTAATAGCCCTTTTTTTATTTATAGTGAACTTATCTAAATTCAATTTTTTTCTATAAACAAAATATGAACAAAGGCATAAAAGATTTAAAACAGTTTTTTTTAAATTTTTAGAAATGCACTGTCGTAATTCATTTAAAATAAATTTTTGACTTTTGTAATTGATAATTTTAACTTTAAAGCTTGTTTCTCTCTCTAAAATTTTTTGTAATGCATAAACCTGTAAAAATGCACCATAGTTTTTTACATTTTGATATGTAATTATTGCAATTTGTTTATTCATATATTCTTATTTCAATTTAATTACAGAAAGAAAAACTCTAGTCAATAGAACATACGACGAACGCTATCATTGTAAAAAAAGAATTCACTTACAATTCACTTACGGAAGTTCTACTTTCTTCCTTTGTATGTTCTTTGTTTCGTTCTATTCTCACCAGCATTTTTCTATCTAATGAATGAAAACATTAAAGGACTCAATGTTTTTGATGGTGCCCCCGCACGGATTCGAACCGCGGACCTATTGATTACAAATCAAGACTCTAAATTCAAAAAGATAAATACTATCAACGTTAATTGAAAGTTTTTTCAAATCTATACACACTATAGACACAGTAGTATATTAAACTTTAATGAAAAACTTAAAAGAGATTATTAAAAAAACAAAATGTGTAGCATTTTCAAAAGATGATACAGATTTCTTTGGAAAATATTTGATGATAGTTGATAAGCTGAATGTTGCAAAAATGAGACCTGATATTTCTCTAAAAGATGAAAAAATAATTAAAACATATGATGAAACATTTAAATTAGGAATTTTTGTGTGGCAAGATCTTATATCAAATATGAGTTTTGCGTTTGTGAAGAATAAAAAGAAAAATAAACTAACAAAAAAAATGAATATTGTTTATTCACTTTTTGTCAAAGATTATGAGGAAGATAATTCAATTTGGAAAGACGAGGGTAGTTATTTAACTTTTTTAGAAGCAACAAATTGGTTAAGCAAAGCATTTAGTGCTACAGAACCAAGAATCTTTGAAGCTTTAAAAATTGCAGGTCTAGATAAATGAAAAAAATTATAATTATACTTTTTTTTAGTTTTTTCTTTTTTAGCAATGCATTTTCTAATGAAAAATTCTCAAATTGGATAAATTCTTTAGGACTGGAAAAAAGTATATTTCAGGATAACATTTTTTATATGGGTATAGGTTATGATGGTGAGCCTAGTTATCTTAAAGATACATTTCCAGTCCTTGTATCATTTATCTATGACGAAGTTTATTCAGATGATAAGCGTTATGTTGTTAGAGTAGGATGCAAACCAAGAGATTGCGGAAACAACGGAATGCTTTGGGTAGATTTAAAAGAAAAAGTTGCTATTGGAGTTATTGACCATTCTTTTTGGGAAAAATGGGGTTCCGAAATGATAAAAGATCAAATATTTATTTTCTCAAATTTTTATGAAAGTCATTTGGATTTTCCAGATGAATTTATAGCTTCATATTCAAAATGGTTAAAAGAAATTGAAGTCACTCCAAGCAAGTACAGATTTTTAAATTCAAAAAATGAACTTATAGAATTAGATAATTTTTAATGAAAAAATTTTTCACGATACTAACGTTTTTTTTGTTTATAAGTCTAAATGCTCACAGCTTAGAAAAAGCAATATTTCCATTCACAATAGATGAACAAGTACAGGACTACAAAGAAGATGAGAATATTATAAGCATTGAATCTAAAGAATTAAACTCAGACAAATACTGGAATACACCGTTAACCAGACTGGATTATATTTTATTTCAATTAAAAAAAGCTGCTGATAAAAATCAGAATAAGCTGATCAAAGTTTATTCTGATGGATCAAGTTTATTAAGATCTAATTTTGAAAGGTATGAAAATTTAAAAAAATCACAAGAGTTCTTTGGAAAATACAAAGAACCACAAGTTAAAAATAATATTTTCTTTGATGAGAAAAAAGGAAAAATTGTAGTTATGTTTCAAATTGATGACGTTGGAAAACCAAAAAAACCTATGAAGGAAATATGCGCTAAAATTTTAGATTTAAATATAATAGGTAGTTGGGGTATGCCTGATCAAAAAATGTCAGGCTATTTGTACCACAACACACTATTAAATGAATTATTTAGAGGTGGAGATTTTGATGATTACACCGAGCATTTACAAAAGATTGCTGATAATATTGCTTATGCTCTTTCAATAACTTCTACTATTTCAAATAGTTTAGAAAAAAGAGACGAAGATGTTCTGAGTATGACTTGCTTTAAATTATCTAACAATAATGAAATTGATTATAGAAAACGGTCTTATAAATTTAAAGAATAAAAAATGAAAAAACTTTTAGGGATCGTGGTTTTAGGTTTATGAATTATCTAAAAGGATTTATTGGAGCATTATTTTTTTTTGTTGGAAGTGCTTGCCTTTTAACATTTTTATTTATAAGCGTTGATATTGATCCCTCAAGAGGAATAATAATTTTTATAATATTTTTCTCAATTGGAATGGCTAGATTGGGATATGGTATATTTACAGGAAAGATTAAACTTCCTAATTTAAAAAGCTCTTCAATAAAAACAAATAAATTATCGTTAAAAAGGTCAAAAAAAATTATCAGAACAGATAAGGATTCAGTTAAATTTTTAAGATTAATTTTAGTAGTATTTTTAATATCAACTGCTGGATGGGCATTATTTATTCCTGATACAAGAGATAGTATATTTTCAAGAGCTATAAGCGAAAATGTTTCAAATATGATTTATACGAAATCTAAAGTTAAAAAATGTGAATATAAGGAATGGATTGTGAAAAATCCATTTTATGATTGGACAAGAGAGGAATGGGAAAAAGGAAAGAATGATCCAAATCCTCTTGTTAGCGATATGTATAAAAAAGTTAAACTGTTTTATCCAGAACTCAAAAGACGTTGCTATACAATAAATCTAAAAAAATTTATTATTGAAAACAATATATCAAGTCAGCAGGCTAATAGTTTTATTAAAAATGGAACTTATTTGCTTCCAACATTAGAACGATCTGTCACTGGAAAAGAAATTGGAAATTTTTGGTTAGAAAAAAGGTACTATAAAAACTATAATAAATCTGCAAAACTAATAAAAATAATTCATCCTATAATTTTTATAATTTTAATATTGGTTATTTGGCAATTCAGACACAGTATAACAAATTTAATTTTAAAAATTGTCTATAAGATAAAATCTGAAATATAAACGACTACTTGATTGATACACAATCTATACACACTCTATACACAATCAAGCACACTATGAGCACAGTTAGAATAGAAATTTAATTTTTTGAAAAAAATTAGTGTTGAATTTGTTGAGTAATGGTGCCCCCGCACGGATTCGAACCGCGGACCTATTGATTACAAATCAATTGCTCTACCAGCTGAGCTACAAGGGCATTCGTATCAACAAAGTTTTTAATGTTAAAAGTCAATTAAATCAACACTAAAAAATTTTAATTATTGATTTCTTATTAGAGGATAAACCTTAGGATTTAGATACTTTAAGTTAGTTAACAATATCAAAACTAATGTGACAAAGCCTATTGAAAGTCCTAAATAAATTAAAATCTTAAAGTCAAACATCCACACTAATTCAAAAATATTTTCCATAATAAATTTTGAACTAATCACAGCAAAGAATACTGCAATTAAAATTACAGATTTAAAAATAATGACGAATTCAATTAAAGATGAAAAAATAATTTGTTTTTTTGAAAAACCTAAAATTTTGAAAACCAAATTTTGATATTCTTTTATTTTTCCTTGAACCATGATTGCACTTGAAATTACGATTAACCCTATAACAATCGTAATCGCTGAAATTAATGTAACAGCAATAAATACCTTATTTAAAACAGCTGTAACTTTTGATAAATAATCTGCAATTTTAATCATTGATAAACTTGGCATGATTTCGAGCATTTCAGTTTCATCAAATTTATTCGAATTAAATTTTGCAGTAGCCAAATACTCATGTGGAATATTTTTTGCAAATTGAGGGTTAAATAACATTGCAAAGTTAATATTTAAATCTCGATAATCAACTTCTCTAAAATTTATTACTTTACCTTCAATTTCACGTCCATAAACATTTAAAGTAAAGATATCACCTAACAAGATATTAAAATCCTCAGCAACTTTTGCATCTAAAGATATTTGAAGTTGACCTGGCTTTGATAAATCCCACCATTCTCCTTCTAAAATTGGGTTATCTTTGGGTACATTTTCTACCCACGAGGATCTTCGTTCAGTACCAATAACCCAGTAACTGTCATTATCTGGTTTAATATAAGTATTAGGATCAATCCCATTAATTTTTACTATACTAGATGAGACCATTGGTACAATTTCAATAGATGCATT
Organism: uncultured Pelagibacteraceae bacterium; assembly: GCA_902515985.1. Lineage (GTDB taxonomy): Bacteria > Pseudomonadota > Alphaproteobacteria > Pelagibacterales > Pelagibacteraceae > Pelagibacter. The sequence continues at coordinate 179 of CABXWY010000020.1, read as the reverse complement.
TGAATCCATATTTAAAATGCCTTGTTCAAACTTCTCTCTTTCACCTTTTTGAATACCGACAAAGAAATAATCAGGTGCAATATCAGGAATAGATTTAGCAATTTCCCTTTGAAAATTTGTACCAACTAAAGCTAAAGTTAATAACAGAGTAACCCCTAAACCAAGAGACATAACTGTAA
>CABXWY010000019.1 GCA_902515985.1 uncultured Pelagibacteraceae bacterium | reverse complement strand
ATTTTATATAGAAAAAAATATGCATGAAGCTCATGACGCGTTAATGTGTATTGGTAACAAAACAAATATAAATGACCAAAATAGAAAAAAACTTTCAGATCAGCATTATTTAAAAAACGACTCTGAATTAGAAGAATTATTTTCCGATTTACCAGAAGCATTAGAAAATAATTATAATTTAGTCTATAAAATTAATTTCAGACCAAAAGCGTCAAAACCAGTTTTACCAAATATTAGTTCAGAGAAAGGCACAGATGCAAAAAGTATTTTGGTTGATGAGTCAATAAAAGGTTTAAAAAAAAAATTTAAAGAGGTTTTTGACGTAACTTTTGAAGATTGTGAAAACAATGAAAAATATAAAGTATATCTAAAACGTTTGAACCATGAGATTAAAATTATAAATGAAATGCAATATGCAAGCTATTTTTTAATTGTTTCTGATTATATCAAATGGGCTAAGAGTAAAAATATACCAGTAGGACCTGGTAGGGGATCAGGTGCTGGATCTTTGGTAGCATGGTGTCTTTTAATAACGGATGTTGATCCTATCAAATTTAATTTGATTTTTGAAAGGTTTTTAAATCCAGATAGAATCTCTATGCCAGATTTTGATATTGATTTTTGTGAAGAAAAAAGAGATTTGGTTTTTGATTATTTAAATTCTAAATACAAGGATAGCGTAGCGCATATAATAACTTTTGGTAAACTCAAAGCTCGAATGGTAATAAGAGATGTTGGTCGTGTATTAGGTTTTTCTTATGGATTTGTCGATAGTATTTCAAAGATGATCCCATTTGATCCTGCAAGACCACAGAATCTGACTGAATGTATAAATAATGAGCCAAGACTTCAAAAATTAATTAATGATGATACTAGAGTTAAAAAGTTAATAGAATTATCATTAAAGTTAGAAGGTCTAAACAGAAATTTTGCAACGCATGCAGCCGGTGTAGTAATAGCTGATAAAAAACTAACTGATACTGTTCCCCTATATAAGGATACCTCATCCAGTCTTCTTCTTCCCTCTACACAATTTGATATGTATTCAGCTGAAAATGCTGGTTTGATAAAATTTGATTTCTTAGGTTTAAAAACTTTAACAGTTATTCATAATACATCTGAAATGGTTAAAAAAATTAATAAAAGTTTCGATATAAAAAAAATTGATTATAAAGACCAAAAAGTTTTTGATTTACTATCCAATGGTCATACTGTGGGACTATTTCAGTTAGAAAGTTCTGGTATGAAAGAAGCACTAATGCAAATGAAACCAAACCATTTAGAAGACATTATTGCGTTGGTGGCTTTATATAGGCCTGGACCAATGGCAAATATTCCAACTTACAATGATTGTAAACACGGAAAGAAAGAACCAGATTATTTACATCCGCTATTGGAGGAAATACTTAAACCAACCTATGGTGTAATAATTTATCAAGAACAGGTAATGCAAATCGCGCAGAAATTATCTGGTTTTACAGCTGGTGAAGCTGATATTTTAAGAAGAGCTATGGGTAAAAAGAAAAGACAAGAACTTGAAAGACAAAAAATGAGATTTATCGAAGGAGCAGTTAAAAATAATATTAACAGAGAAACAGCTGCAAGTATTTTTTTAAAGATCGAACCTTTTGCTGAGTATGGCTTTAATAAAAGTCATGCAGCAGCTTATGCAATAATAGCTTATCAAACAGCATATTTAAAAACTCATTACCAGAGTGAATTTTTCTCAGCATCAATGACTATGGATATATCAAATCAAAATAAACTGAGTGAGTTTTATGAAGAATTAAAGAGATTAAATATAAAAATACAAAGACCCGATATAAATGAATGTTTTGCTGATTTTAAATCAAAAGATAATATTTTCTATTACGCTCTAGGTGCTGTTAAGAATGTAGGTTTTGAAGCAGTTTCAAATATAGTTAAAGAGAGAATAAATGGAGGTAAATTTAAATCTTTAAATAATTTTATTAATCGAATTAATCCTAAAGATATTAATAAACTTCAACTTGAAGGGCTCGTCAAAGCTGGTTCATTTGATGAAATTAATCCTAATAGAAAAAAATTATATGAATTAATTCCATCATTAATACTAAAATCAAAAAATGCTTATGAAAATAAAATTAATAATCAAATTAATTTATTTCAGATTGATGAAGAACAAGACGATACTGATAATAACTTAGACGATTGGAAATTTGACGTAAGATTGTCAAAAGAATTTGAGTCTCTTGGTTTTTTCATTTCAGATCATCCATTAAATGAATATTCAGAAATTTTAGAAAATTATGACGTTAGTAGTTTTGCCGAATTTAGCAGTAATATCAGTAAAAAAGATACAAATATTGCCTCGACTATTTTAAAGATTCAAGAAAAAAAAACTCAGAAAGGAAATTCTTATGCAATAGTAAAATTCAGTGATCGGCAGTCTGTATTTGAGTTATTTATTTTCTCAGATTTACTAGAGGTCAATAGAGAAATTTTAAAGGAGGGAAGTTCATTAATACTTAACGTAAGTAAAAATCCTCAGGATGAAAATAATAGATTTAAAAAGTTTAGTGTGAAAAAAATTTCATCTTTAAATAGTTTGGTAAATAAACCAATTAAAAATGTTGTTATTTCAATTGAAGATGAGAATAGTTTAAAAAAAATTGATAAAATACTTTACAAACCTGGCGATACTATTGTTAAAATTAAAGTTATTTCAAATAGTGAAGAATTAGTATTTAATCTTAAAAACAAAAGATACTTTAATAGAGGTCATATTAATTTGTTGAAAAATCAAGGTATAAATACAAATATTTCCTAAAAAAAAGACTTGAGAAAATGCAAATAAAGATGTAATTAATCGTCTTTAAATACGCACACAGCTAATGGTGTAATACCTCCGGTCCTTAAATGGAAATAGTTGTGGTGGATTAACCGGGAAAAACTATGAAAATACCATCGATAACAATACAACAACTTTTGGAAGCTGGAGTCCACCTAGGTCACAAAACACTTAGATGGAACCCAAAGATGAAAAAATATATTTTTGGAAAAAGAGACTCGATACACATTATTGACCTTACTCAAACTTTAGAACTTATAAATGTTGCTTTAGAAAAAATATTTCAAACAGTAAAAAATAATGGAAAAATTTTATTTATTTCTACAAAAAAACAAGCATCTGAAGCAATTTCTGACCTAGCTAAAGATACCAGTCAGTATTACGTTAACTATAGGTGGCTTGGAGGAATGCTCACAAACTGGGGAACTGTTTCAAATTCAATAAAAAAATTAGAGAAAATCAATCTTGATTTGGTATCAGAAAATCGTGGATTTAAAAAAAAAGAATTACTAAAAATGAGTATACAAAGGGATAAATTGCAGAGGTCTTTAGGTGGCATCAGCAGTATGAAAAAAATTCCTGATTTGGTTTTTATTATTGATACAAATTATGAATCACTTGCAATAAAAGAGGCCATTAAGTTAAATATACCAATTATTGCTATATTAGATACTAATTCCAACCCAGATGGTATTGATTTTCCTGTACCAGGTAATGATGATGCAAGAAGGTCAATTGATCTATATTGTAATCTCATAAAAGAAACTATTAATAATGCTAAAAAAGAAGCACCTATAGCTGAAGACAATAAAAATAATAAAGATCAGAAAAACCTCACAAACTAATTTCAATTATAAATAATTATTTATGAGCGATATAGAAAAAATTAAAAAATTAAGACAGAGTACAGGAGCTGGATTTAAAGATTGTAGTTCAGCACTTGAAGAGTCTGATGGAGACTTGCAAAAAGCTGCTGAAATTTTGAGGGTAAAAGGTATTTCCAAAGCATCAAAAAAAATGTCAAGAGAAGCAAAGGAAGGAGTTATAGCGTTATCAGGAAACAATGGAATTTTTTCAGTTATCGAAGTTAATTGTGAGACTGATTTTGTTGCAAAAAACGAGGATTTTATTAATTTTGTTAAAGAGTTAAGTGAAATTAATAATTCTTGTAAGTCAGATATAGGATTATTAAAAATAACTAAAATGGGAAATAATCAAACCGTAGAAGAAAATTTAATTTCAATAATTGCAAAAATTGGTGAAAAAATTACTTTAGGCAGGTCTAAAACATTACAAAATAAAAACAACTTAAACTTTAATTATTTACATACAGTAGTCAAAGATAATTTATCAAAACTAGCAGTAATTGTTTCTTTGAACACAAAAGAAAAAGATGAAAAAATAAAAATTTTTGGTAAACAGCTAGCAATGCATATTGCAGCATCCAATCCTCTTGCTCTTAGCTCTGATGATATAGATGTAGATATTATAAAGAAAGAAGAGGAACTGATAACTGAAGAATTGAGAAACTCAGGTAAACCTGACGATATTGTTAAAAAGATAAGTTTAGGAAAATTAAATAAATTCAAAGAGGAAAATAGTTTATTAAATCAAGCATGGGTAATGGAGCCTAAAAAAAAAGTCAAAGATATTATAAACGAACTCAAAGTGAATGATCTTGAAATAGTTGATTTTTTTAGATTAAAAATTGGAGAATAGATGTTTAATGTTCAAAGCTATAATCAAAAAATGGATAAAACTATAGATGTATTTAACAAGGAACTTGGGACTTTACGAACAGGTAGAGCAAACGCTAGCATGTTAGATCTAGTAAAGGTTGATGTTTATGGTCAAAAAATGCCAATCAATCAAATAGGAACAATCACTATACCAGAGGCAAGAATGATCAATGTTCAAGTTTGGGACTCGAACAATGTATCATTGATTGATTCAGCTATTAGAAAATCTGAATTAGGTCTAAATCCTCAAATAGATGGCCAGTTAATAAGATTGCCTATCCCAGATTTAAGTGAGGAGAGAAGAAATGAGATGAAAAAAATGATAAAAACAATGGGAGAGAAATGTAAAGTATCAATAAGAAATATAAGAAGAGAAGCAAATGATGAACTAAAAAATTCACTTAAGAAAAAAGAGATTTCTGAGGACGATGAAAAAAAATTAGAGAAGGAAGTGCAAAATTTTACAGATAATCATATAAAAATTATTGATGAAAAAGTAGAATTAAAAGAAAAAGAAATAATGACAATATGAACCCAATAAAACATGTGGCCATTATAATGGACGGTAATGGTAGATGGGGAC
>CABXWY010000018.1 GCA_902515985.1 uncultured Pelagibacteraceae bacterium | reverse complement strand
ATGATTTATCAATGAGTTAGTAACAATGTAAATATTTTCGTTTTTTTGTTTTACTCTTAAGCACAAATCATTATTTTCTAAATAAAGAAAAAAATTCTCATCAAAAAAATTTTGGTTTTTAAATTTTTTTAAATTGAACAACATTGAGAACCCATCAATACTATCAACAGACAGGGTATTATAATTAATTTTTGCAATAATTTTTTTATAATTAGGAATATTTGGGTCATCATTTAAAGGTGAAGCTAAAGTAAAATCAGGCGCATTATTCAAGGCATCTAAAAACTTTACAATTGTATCTTTTCTAAATTTTATATCTGGGTTTAAAACAAAAGCGAAACTTGTTTTGCATAATTTTAAACCAATATTGTTTCCAGCGCCCATACCTATATTTTTAGATACGATTACCTCAATATTGTCATATTTAGCTTTTAACTCTTTATATAAATTAATGTTACTTGAATTTTCGATAATTATTTTTTTTGAGCCCCTCGGAAGTGAGTCTAAACAGTTTTTTATAATATGCTCACTCTGATATGTTACAATTATAAATGTTATATCGTCTAAATTTAATTTCATTAAATTTAAAAAGTATACTTAAATAGACAATTATTGTAAAAAAAAATTATGAAAAAAGTTATAGTTACTGGAGGTCTTGGATTTATAGGTAGTAATTTGGTGAATATTCTTATTAAAAAAAAATATTTTGTTATAAATATCGATAAAGTAACTTATTCCTCCAATTTTTATAACGTAAGAAACCTATTAAAAAATAAAAATTATAAATTTATAAAACTAGATATCAATAATAGCAAAAAAACTTTTCAAATTCTGAAAAAATATAAACCTCAAGTTATTTTTAATCTAGCTGCTGAAACTCATGTTGATAGATCAATTGATGATCCAGAAAAATTTATTACAAGTAATATCTTAGGAGTATTTAATTTATTACAGGCATTTCGAAGATTTGTTGAAAAAAATAAAAAATCTAAGTTAATTCATGTTTCAACTGACGAAGTATATGGAGATGTCTTGCTTGGTAGATCAAAAGAAAACGACGCATACAAACCAAGCTCACCTTATGCTGCAACAAAAGCTTCTTCAGACCATTTAGTCTACTCTTATATTAGAACATTTAAAATACCCGCAATTATTACTAATTGCTCAAATAATTATGGCCCTAGACAACACCCTGAAAAATTAATTCCTAAATTAATTTATAATATTTTAAATAATAAAAATTTACCAATTTATGGAAAAGGTAAAAATTCTAGAGAATGGATCTATGTCGATGACCACTGTGAGGCATTGATAAAAATTTTTAAAAAAGGAAAAATTGGAAACTTTTATAATATTGGATCTAATTTAAATCTTAATAATATTAAAATTTCGGAACTCTTAATTAAAATTGCAAAATCAAAATTTAATATCGGAAAAAATGTAACTATTAAATTTGTAAAAGATAGACCAGGGCATGATATTAGATATGCGCTTAACAGTAATAAATTAATTAAAAATATTAAATGGAAACCAAAAGTAAATATAAATAATGGATTGAATAAGACTTTTGATTGGTATTTAAATAATCCAGGCTATTATTCTAGTTTAAGGAAAAAAGATATAACAGAAAGATTGGGCAATAAAATAAAATGATTAAAAAAGGTATAATATTATCAGGAGGGATGGGAACGAGAATGAGTCCATTAACTAAAGCTGTAAATAAGCAATTACTCCCAATTTATGATAAACCTTTAATTTTTTATCCACTCTCAATTTTAATGTTAGCAAAAATAAAAGATATATTAATCATTGTTAACAAGGGACAACTCTCACAATATAAAAAAATAATTCCAAATGGTGATAACTTTGGAGTAAATATTACTTATAAAGAACAATCCTCTCCTAGAGGTTTACCAGATGCCTTCATATTAGGACAAAAATTTATTGGAAGAGATAATGTAGCATTAATTCTTGGAGATAATTTTTTTTATGGTCAAAATTTAACTAAACAATTATTAAATTCTGTAAAATTAAAAAAAGGTGCAAAAATAATTTTACATAAAGTAAATAAACCAGAACTTTATGGAGTTGCTAAAATAGATAAAAGAAATAGGGTTATCAATATAAAAGAAAAACCAAAAAAATTTTTATCGGACCTCGCAATTACTGGTCTATATTTTTTTGATAATAATGTTGTAAATTATGCAAAAAAACTAAAACCATCAAAAAGAAAAGAATTAGAAATTGTTGATTTAATAAACAAATATAGAAAAAATAAAAAATTAACAGCCGATTTAATCGGTAGAGGTGGGGCTTGGCTTGACTCAGGCTCAATAGAAGATTTTTATAAAACAAGCTCTTTTGTGTCAGCGATAGAAAATAGACAGGGTTTTAAAATTGCATGTTTAGAAGAAATAGCACTGAATTATGGTTGGATTAAAAAGTCTAAATTAAATGATGCAATTAAATTTTATGGTAATTGTGAATACTCAAATTATTTAAAAAAACTATAAATTTTTAATTAAATTAACTAAAGATGATGACATTAATTCGCAATTTTTTAAAAGTTCTAAAAACGAAGGGGTTGGGGGCAGCGACAATAAAAATTCTTAAATATCTTTGGAACCGTAGGTTAGGCCCTACAAAACTTGCTGAGAAGCTAAAATTCAAAACCGACTTACTCACCGCTCTTAATAACCAAAAGAAAGAAATAACTTACTTGTGCCAGGAGACAAATATGGCTACTGGCGGAGTGAAAGTGATGTACAAACATTCAGAGTTTTTAGCAACTCTGGGGGTAGCAAGCTCTGTTTTTCACCCAAATAACGAAAGCTTCTGTTGTTCTTGGTTTGAGCACCAGACAACGATGAGAAAAAATCGTCCTTTTAATCACCTAAAAGATTTTGTTGTGATTCCAGAATTTTGGGCTCTTCCTTTCGCAGAAAAATGTCTCGAACAGGATTGTGACTACGCAATTTTCGTTCAAAACGGATATTTACTGAATGATGGTGTTTCACCAGAAGATTACGAAAGACTAAAAAAGGTGTACAATAGGGCGAATTTAATTTTGTCGATTTCAGATGACACTACCGAGATAATTCGGATCGCATATCCTAATATTGAACCCCAAAAAATTATTCGTGTAACTCCAACTATCGCAGAGGATTTCGTCTCATCGAAAAAGGAAAAAATCATAAGTTATATGCCCCGTAAGTTAGCAGAGCACTCTCAGAAACTTTGCTTTTATCTAAAAGAAAATTTGCCAAACAATTGGAAGTTGTTGCCGATTGAAAATCTCTCAGAGCAACAGGTCGCGCAAACTCTAGGGCATTCAAGTATTTTCCTTTCCTTTTCCGATCAAGAGGGCTTTGCGCTACCACCACTCGAAGCTGCCCTATCAGGTGCTTTGGTTATTGGTTACACTGGGCAAGGGGCTAAGGAGTATTTTAATTCGCCAAACTTTATTGAAATTCAGAATGGTGACTTTAAATCTTTTTTCAAAGCTGTTGTTAGTTCGATGAACGAAATTGATAATGGATTACTCAAGTCCGAAGCTTTTCTGACTGGAATCCGCAAGCTAAGGGATTCATACGGAAGAGATAGCGAGCTAAAGCATCTCTTGCTGTTTGCGAAAGCTGTGGAGCAAGGCAAAAACAAACATTAGGCATTAGAAGTACCGCTAAGTAGGCAGAGTTGTAGCGCTTGCTAAACAGATGACAAAACCAAAAACAAAGATAGTCACACGCACTTTAGCTGTTCCAAAGATAAAGATAGTCAAACAACAACTAGAATGGTAGCGGGAAGTGGGATCGAACCACTGACCTCGGGCTTATGAGTCCCGCGCTCTAACCAACTGAGCTACCCCGCCATTAATTCGTATTGATATATACTACTTCTATTTTTTTTTTCAAACAAGAAAATCTAAATGTTAAAGATCAGAATTAAATTTAGACGGTTTCCAGTCTTTAGATGCAAGTTCTAGATCGTCGAATTCAAAAGCAGGTGCAACAGTACATCCTATTAAACTGTATGAACCAGAAGATTTCATTGCAAACCAGGTATTTTTTTCGATATTAAATATAAAATTATTTTTGGATCCAATTTCATTAGTCCGATATTTCTTACCATCTTTAGAAGTATATATAATTAATGGACTACCAGAGTAAAAGTGTAAAGTCTCATTTTTTTTAATTCGATGCCAATGAGATTTTTGACGTTCTTCTAATAAAAAATAAATGTGACTTACATCATTACTTTTGAACACTTCAACATAATATCCACCCTCAGGATGAGGTTTCATTTTATGATATTTGATAAGAGATTTAATTGTGCTCATTTAAAAGTTTTTATCTCAAATTTAACCACTTTTTATCATTTTCAGTAAGTCTAATATTAATTGAATTTAAAGAAAATCTTAATTGATCAATATTTTTAGACCCTATTATTGCATAAGATTGGAACTTTTGATTTATTACCCACGATAAGGCTACATCATTTGCTGAACAATTATATTTTATAGCTAGTTTTCTTGCTCTTTGTTTTCTTTCAATGTTATCCGTACTGAAAAAGCAATTTTTAAGATATTTATGAAACTTTCTTCTAAAAATTCTCTTAATCAAATTTTCATCGATAAAAAAACCTCTTGCTTGGCTTGACCAACTAAAATGTATAATGTTATTTAATTCTAAATATCTAATATAATCTTTATCTGCAACACTTATACAGTCAGGCCAAAGAGGTTTTTCCATTTTTGCTAATGAAAGCTGGTTGTTAATTATAGAAAATGGAATTTTTTTATTCTGTTTTGACCATTTCAGTGACTTATCAAATCTTTCTTTCATGATATTTGAAATACCAAATAATTTAATTTTATTTGAAGATTTTATTTCATTGAATACATCAACGAATTCTTCTATTGGAATATTTTTATTATCATGATGTAAAATTAATATATCTATTATATTTAATTTTAACCTTTCCAAAGATAATTGAAATAGATTTAGTATTTCTGATGGCTTGGAGTTTTCCTCTCCCACTTTTGAAATAACAACAATCTCTTTTTCATTATTACGAGACTTAATCCATTTTCCTAAATATTTTTCAGTTTCGCCGTTTCTGTAATATATTGAATTATCAAAAGTGTTACCTCCGTTTTCATAAAAATAATCCCACAGCTTACTCGCTGCAGAGTAGTTTTTTTGATTATCATTGCCAAGAATTAGCTTGGAAATTTTTTTTTCTAATCCATTAATATTTCCAAATATCATTGCATAATAAAAATTTAATTTTTTATAATAATTATAATATATTTTGTTTTACTTTAACTAAATTTTCAAGTTAAACTGATAGATATTTAAAATGCCGTTAAACGAAGGATTAAAGTTTTCAACTGAAGTAGATGTGAGTGATGTTTATAGCGCTCTTACAAGAAATTATAATGAAATAATAACTGACTACTTCGAGCTACAAAGAATTTGGTTAAATAATGCTTATACAACTTTTAAGGATCTAGATAAATATTTTATTTTAATGAGCTTGGTAAGTAAAACTTTTAATAGTTATTCCGAATATTTTATAAAATATGACTTTGATCAGTTCTATAATGTTAGAGAAACTGAAATTAAAAAATTTAATATTGTTCATATTGCAAAAGAACTCAATATATCAAAAGAAACGGCAAGGAGGAAACTTCTTGAATTAGAAAAAATGGGTATTATAAAAAAAAATAAAAAAGCAATTATTATAAATAGAAACGCATATAATTTGCAAAAACCAGTAACCTCAATTCATTTAATTTCGAAATTTTTATCTAATCTTTCTAAATTACTAAAAAGATCTAATATTGTTAAACAACAAATTTCTTCTGTAGATTTTGAATTATTAATAAAAAGTAATTATACACACTGTTGGAATTATTTTTTAAAATTTCAAATTGATATGTGTACTAATTTTAAAAGAAATTTTTTTTCAGATTATGAAACTTTGCAAATTTGGGCAATGATTGTATATAATCAAAATTTAGCGTTAAATAAAAAAATAAAGAATGAACATAAAAACAAAATAGATACAGAGAAAAATTATTTAAGTGAAATTCTTTCATTAACAGAATTATTAGGACTGAATGCAATGACTATCTCAGACCTAACAGGAATACCAAGACCAACAGTGATACGTAAACTGAATTTTTTAGTTAAAAATAGATTTATAAAAAAAAATAAATCTGGTTTATACATTTTATCAGACTCAGAAAAGGTGCAAGAAGTAGATAAATACAGACTTGAAAACTTAAATAAACTTTCAGAAATGTCCTGCAAGCTATTTAATGCTGCGAGGATTTATTCAAATTAGCTTAATATTAAAATGAGGCAATAGCACCAGTAATTAAAACTACAGATGTGATTAAACTTATAAAAATTAAATTTTCTTTTTTTTCTTTTTTCTTTTCCTCTCTTACTCTGTCCATAAGTAGGTTGATATCCACTTTATGATTTTTTTTTTCTTTAGGCTCAAATTCATTTAAATCTTGGTGCAAATTTTCGTGCGACATGCATAAATAAAGCATGCAAATAAAATATTTACAATCTAGAGGTTGTTCAATTTGAGGTTTCAAATACTAATTTATAATCATTTTGAGATTTCCACTCTAGATTGTTTTGAACTTATTTTTATTGAGAGTTTTTGTATGTAATTCCGCAGCATACTTTTTTTTAGCAACTTCTACGAACAATGCCTCATTCATTAAATTTTCTTTTAAAATGTTCCCATCTATATAACCAAATGTTAAATTTTTATTAAAGCAAAAGGAATAATTTCCTGATGTGGTTTTTCCAATAATTTTATTATTTAAATAAATTGGTTCTTCGTGAAGTAAAAGTGGCTCTCCTGGTTTATTTTCTTTAAGCGTAAGCATGACAAACTGTTTAGATTGAACCTGATTTTTAATTTTTAATAAAGCGTTTTTTCCAATGAAGTCTACGTTTTTTTTATAACTAATAGTAAAACTTAAACCTGCTTGATATTGGTTTTCCTCGGGTGAAATATCGTGACCCCAGTGCAAAAATCCACTTTCCATTCTCATAATATCCATCGCATGCATTCCACAGTGTGACATATTAAAGTTTTTTCCCTCAAAATTAATTATTTTATATAGTTTTGTCGCTTTATCTCTTTTAACATAAAGTTCGTATCCTAGTTCACCTACATATGATAATCTTTGAGCCCATATATCAATGTCTTGGATTTTAATAGACTTTGCATCGCCAAATTTGAAATTTTCTTTTGAAAAATCATAACGACTTAGTTTAGACATCATTT
>CABXWY010000017.1 GCA_902515985.1 uncultured Pelagibacteraceae bacterium | reverse complement strand
TTAACAAAATTAAAGATTTTAAATATGATGAATAATTAAAGGAGACAGATTTTTTTTTTAAAATATTTGTATTCACTTTTAATCAACATTAAGTGAAACAAAAATTACTATTAATATAAGACCAATAATAAGTATATGATTTCCTAAATCAAACATTCCGACTTTATTATTTTTTTTATCTATGATTTTTCTATGTAATGGTAGCTGATCATATGGATTAAGCTTAATATCTGATCCCTCTTCTTTTTCATTCTCTGTTTTAACAGAATATCCAAACCAAGTTATATATATGAAAAAAACAAAAAATATTAAAAAACCAGCTAAAATTGTATACCCTGTCATAAATTACGCTGCACCTCCTACAAAAAAATAAAACATTCTTGTAATAAAAGTGTATTGGAATTCAGCAGCCATCAAAAATATAAAGCATGCTATTGCTGTCATTGGCCATAACAAAACGTTGACTAACGCATATCTCTCCCAAAACAAATGCATAAAAAAAGCCATAATTAGCCCGGCTTTTAAAAACATAAAAAATAAAATCAAAGACCATCTTAACATTCCTTGAAACTGATACCAGTCAACCATGTAAGAGAAAAAACTTAAAACGAAAAGCAATCCCCAGATCCATAAATAAATTCCAATTTTATGAGAGGAACCTTCTGTTTTTTTTTCTTTTTCGCTAATTTGATCTGTATTATCCATATAAATTTATTTTACCATAGGTAGAAAAATGCAAAAATAAAAACCCATACTAAATCAACAAAGTGCCAATAAAGCCCAAGAATTTCTATCTCTACATAATCACCTTTCATAGTTGTAAACCAACCTCTTTTACCACCATTTTCATAATGGCCTGCAAATACTTTGTAAGCATATATAAATAAAAATATTACACCTATCGAAACATGTGTCCCATGAAAACCTGTTATCATAAAGAAGAATGAGCCAAATTGTGCAGCACCAAACGGGTTTCCCCAAGGTCTCACACCTTCGTGAATAAGCTTAGACCATTCGTAAACTTGCATGCCCACAAATGTAAGGCCCCCTATTGCAGTTGCAAGTATAAGCCAACCACACATTTTTCTATTTTTCTCATATCCATATTTTACTGCAAGGGCCATTGTTCCGCTGCTTGTTATTAATACAAAAGTCATTAATGCTATTAATAATAATGGAACTGGAACTCCAAAAGCATCCAATGCAAATACTTCACTTGGGTTTGGCCACTCAACAGGTGTAGAACCTCTACCTTTCATGTATGCAATCAAAAAACAGCTGAATACGAAAGTATCACTTACTAGGAAAATCCACATCATAGCTTTCCCCCAATGAACTCCTTTGAACATTGTCTGGTCTGATCCAGTGTCAGATGCCATACCTCTAAAACCTGGTTTTAATTCAAATCCATCTATTTTAGGGTCTGACGACATTTTTTATAAATCTTTGGTTATGTTTTCTCCACTTTAGTGTGAACCATCTCACTTGGTGGAGTAGTTTGAGGTATAAAATCGTCTTTAGCTCCAGGCACACTGAAGTCATATGGCCATCTATGAACTACTGGTAGTCTTTCACCAAAATTTCCATGTTCAGGTGGCTGTGTTGAAGTATGCCATTCTAAAGAATTTGCTTTCCATGGATTTTTTGGAGCTCTTTTTCCTGTTTTTAACGTTTTAATTACATTAAAAATTAGAAAAAATTGTGCTGCTCCTACTAAAAAGGCAGCTAAACTTATAAATTCATTCATCCCTACTGCTGAAGTCATATACGGACTGTCATACATTTCATAATATCTTCTTGGAACCCCAATAAAGCCAAGATAATGCATCGGAAAGTAGATCGAGTAAGCACCTAAAAATGTTGTCCAAAAATGCCATTTACCTAAAGTCTCATTTAATAATCTTCCAGTTATTAATGGGAACCAATGGTATACCGCCCCCATGATGACCATAACTGGGGCTATTCCCATCACCATATGGAAGTGAGCTACAACGAAATAAGTATCTGATAATGGAACATCGACAGAAACATTTCCTAAAAATATACCAGTAATGCCTCCGTTAACAAATGTTACTATAAATCCTAAACACCAAAGCATTACCGTATTAATTCTTATATTTCCTCTCCACAATGTCAAAATCCAGTTATAAACTTTCATAGCGGTCGGTACTGCTATTATCAGTGTTGTGGTAGCAAAAAAGAAACCAAACCATGGATTCATTCCACTCACATACATGTGGTGTGCCCATACAAAAAAGCTTAATGCTCCAATACCTACAATTGCCCAAACCATCATTCTATATCCAAAGATATTTTTTCTCGCATGAACCGAAATTAAATCTGAAACGATACCAAAAGCAGGCAGTGCTACAATATAAACTTCAGGGTGACCAAAAAACCAAAATAAATGTTGAAATAAAATTGGACTTCCTCCGCCATACTCTAAAACTTCGCCGGCTTTTAAAATTGTTGGCATAAAGAAACTCGTTCCTATAACTTTGTCTAAAGTCATCATAATTGCACTTACCAACAAAGCTGGAAATGCCAACATCGCTAAAACTGTTGCAGTAAAAATTCCCCAAACTGTAAGTGGCATTCTCATTAAAGTCATACCTCTTGTTCTGGCTTGTAATACTGTGATCATGTAATTTAGTCCACCCATGGTAAAGCCAATTACAAATAAGGCCAAAGAGACTAACATTAGCAAAATACCCATCCCTGATCCTGGAGTACCCTCTAAAATTGTTTGTGGTGGATAAAGTGTCCAGCCTGCTCCAGTTGGACCTCCTGGTACAAAGAAACTCGCCATTAAAATTACTACCGCAACAAAGAACATCCAAAAACTTAACATGTTTACATATGGAAAAACCATATCCCTCGCACCAACCATTAATGGTATTAAATAATTTCCAAATCCTCCTAAAAATAAAGCTGTTAAAAAATAAACTACCATTATCATTCCGTGCATTGTTACAAACTGATAATAATGTTCAGCTGTTATGAAACCTGCTAGACCAGGAAATCCTAATTGCAGTCTCATTAGCCAAGATAAAATTAATCCTACAATACCTGTAAAAACAGCAGTTAAAAAATATTGTACTCCTATTACTTTAGCATCTTGGCAAAAAACCCATTTAGTTATGAAAGTATGTCCATGATATAAATCTTGTTCTGGTAATTCAGCTGGTCTTACATAGTCTATATCAGGAGACGTTGAGCCAGCAGAGCCTGTAATTGCTTCTGAGGATTGAGCTTGATAACCAGATTTATTATTTTCGTATTCGTCAGACATAATTATTTTTCCTCTTTATATATAACTTTTTCGATATTTGAATTATTTTTTGCAACCTTTTTTTGTCTCAATTTCCTTATTTTGCATAGCTATTAGATCTGAAAAGGTTTCTTGTTCTCCCAGCCATTCTTGATAACTATTAGGATCTTGCACTTCTACTCCACCTCTCATAGCATAATGACCAACTCCACAATATTCGGCACATAAAACTTCATATTCCCCAACTCTGTTGGGCTCAAACCAATAAAATGTTACAACTCCAGGAACGGCATCCATCTTTGCTCTGAATTGAGGTACATACCAATTATGGAGTACATCAACTGATCTAAGTAAAATTTTTACCGGTCTATTATTTTCTAAATTTATTATATCGCTTTGGACCATTACATCATCTCTGCCGAAAGGATCGTCCATATTAATTCCAAAAGGGTTGTCATCATTTATATTAACAACTTTTGTAGTTCCAAGTTTACCATCTTCACCTGGCAACCTATATTGCCATCCCCACTGCCATGCCATGACATCTATTTCAATCGAGTTTTTTGGAACATTTACATATTGATTCCAGATAATTAAACCTGGTGCTAATAACGCTGCAACTCCTAAAGTAGTTGCAACAGTTAAAATTTTTTCTAATTTTTTATCCTCTGGTTTATACTCTACTTTTCTACCCTCTTTGTAAGAAAATTTAAAAACACAGTAAATCATGAAAAGACAAACAGCTATAAAAACTCCTCCTCCTACCCAAAATGTTAATGTGATAGTGTCATCCATACCTTTCCAGTTTGATGCTATGTCTGTCCAATACCATGGTGTAAATATATGGAAAAGTATTGAGCCTAAAATGACTAAGAAAAATATTATACCCGCGTGCATGGCTATTTATATAGATTATTAATTGTATAAATACCTATGACAAAATGTCATAAAATTAAAGAAAATAAACTTATATATACAGTAAATTATGGTGGGTAAATTCGGTATTCTAGTAGTCGTGCTAGTTTTGGTATTACTATTCTACTTAGTGATATCTTTTGGTGCAGGTGCTTTTTCTAAAGGAGAAGTAAAACCAGAAACAAAGAAGTATTTAAAGTCTGTTAAAATATTGCTAGCTGTTATTGCAGTTGTAGGATCTATACTTGTACTTTTTTTAGATTAAGAAATAAGTGTTTTACACCATGCAATAAATGAGTCGTTAAAAATATATATCATTAAAAAAAAGGCTATCCAAACTATTAACAAAAACATCCAGTACATAGATAATGCAGAAATATTATCCTCTTCATCTAAAATTTTATTTTGTTCCATTTTTAGAATTCTGCTAGCTACTTTGCCCCAAAAAAATAGTCCACCAAGTAAGTGCATTCCATGAAGTGCAGTGAAAATATAAAATGATGAAAAATAAGAATTAGTAGAAACATAATTTCCACTTTTCATTAATTGGGTCCAAAAATATAATTGTCCAAATAAAAATAAATAACTAAGACCACCCACTATAATAATATTTCTTTTAATATTTAAAGTTTCTTTTTTTTTTAAATCTCCAGTAACTTTTCCAAAAAAATAAGTAATTACAAAAAGTATGAAAGTATTAATCCAAAGTAAATTTGGTTTTAAAAGATATTTTGTGTCTTGTTCAGGAGGTATAGAATAAATGTATCCAGTAAATATCAAACTAAACAAAACTGTTGCAATTCCAAATATGATAATAACTGCTGAGGTCTGAACTGATAGGTCAAAAGTTTTTCCAATATGGGCATCATCTATTTTTGCTCTTTCAGACTCCCATGGTTTTTCAGTAAGTGTGCTGAAAAGTTTCTTTATAAAATTACTCATGGATCCTATATAATAAATAATTATTATATATCAACAATGAAAATAAAGACCTCAATTGCAATTATAAGTGGATGTTTGGTAATTTTTCTATTTTTAATGCTACCAGTTTTTTTATCTATTCAGAACCAAAAGGATGATCTTGTCGCATCATTTAAAGGATCAACCTTTTCACTTAAGGACGTCAATAATAGTTCAATAACAGAAAAATCTTTTGATGGCCCTTTAACTGCTATTTTTTTTGGTTTTACAAATTGTCCTGATGTATGCCCGATGACGCTAAGCAATATAGATTTAGTTATTAATAACTTAAGTAAGAAAAAAAAAGATAACTTTAAAGTTTTCTTCGTCAGTATAGATCCTGAGAGAGATAATCCAGAAATAATTAAAAATTATTTAGATTCATTTGAAAATAAAATATTTGGAATAACAGGAGACCCAAAAAAAATTTTTTTATTATCTCAATCTTGGGGCGTATTATCTGAAAAAATATTTAGTGAAGATGGAAATTATTTGATAAATCATAGTTCGTCTGTATTGCTTTTGAAAGATGGGAAATATTTAGATCGTATTAATCATCATGCTAAATATAAAGATATGTTTAAAGTAATTAATAAATATTTAAGATAAAAGAGTAAAACTAACTATAGATATCATTGATATTGCTGCAGTCTCTGATCTCAAAATATTTTGATTTATATTTAATGGAATGATTTTTTTTAGTTTTGATATATTTTCTCTTTCTTTGACAGAAAAGTCGCCTTCAGGTCCAATTAGAATACATATTGGATCATTTCCTTTAATATAAATTTTCTTATTATTTGAATTTAGATCTCCAAAAATAACTGTTGTTTCAGTATTCTCTTTTATAAATTCATCTAGACTTTTTAGTTTATCTAAAACTGGTAGGTTTAACCTATTGCTTTGTTCTGATGATTCAATGATTATTTTTTTTATTCTTTTTTCATTTATTTTTCTAACAACAGTTCTTTCGGTAATTATGGGCATCAATTTAGTGACTCCGAGCTCGGTTGCTTTTTGTATCATTAAATTTAAGTAATTTAATTTAATTGGTGTGAATGCAAGCCAAATTTCCTTTTGCGTATCTGTGGATCTTAATTTTTTTTCAACTGAAAATTCTACGATTCCTTTAACTGTATTTTCTACTTTCACTTCATACTCGCCTGACCGGTTGAATAAACTGAATTTTTCACCTATTTTAATTCTCATTACTTTATTTATATAACGTGACTGGGCTTTATCTAATTTAGATTTAGAATTTATAGATAAACTTTCATTAAAAAATAATCTAATATTACTCATTTAAGGAAGTTAATTTATGAAAAATATTAAAGCAATAATATTTGATGCTTACGGAACATTATTTGATGTCAACTCTGCTGCTGAAAAATGTAAAGAAAAAATTGGAGATAAATGGGAAGATTTTGCAAATTATTGGAGAATAACTCAATTAGAATATACATGGCTTAGAAGCATAATGAACAGACATAAAGATTTTTGGCAAATAACTGAGGATAGCTTAAATAAATCGATGAAAAAATTTGAAATAGATCAAAATATGAGAAGTGAACTTCTTGATCTATATAAGATTTTATCAACCTATCCAGAAGTAAAAAAAACTTTAGAAGAGTTAAAAAGTAAAAATTTTAAACTTGCTATACTTTCAAATGGAACACCTAAATTACTTGATGAGCTAGTCAAAAGTAATGACTTACAAGAATTTTTTGATGATATCTTTTCAATTGAAACAGTTGGAATATATAAACCAAGTGCAAAAGTGTATGATATTCCAATAAAAAAATATAATATATTTAAAAATGAGGTAGTTTTTTTAAGCTCAAACACGTGGGATGTTTCAGGTGGTGGAAATTTTGGTTACAAATCCATATGGGTAAATAGAAATAATAATATTTTTGATAATTTAGATTATTCTCCAGAATATGAACTTAAAAATTTAAAAAATTTACTTGATATTATTTAATCAAGTATTATTTCATTAATATGATAAATATTTTAGATCTTTGCGCGAGAATTTTAATTTCTGCATTATTTTTTATAAATGGTATTTTCAAAATTATGAATTATGATGGAGCAATTAGCTGGATGGAAGGTTACGGTGTCCCAGGAGTGCTACTAATCCCAGCAATCCTGTTGGAAGTCTTAGGACCAGTTTTAATTATATTGGGTTATAAAACAAAAATTACTGCGGCAATTTTAAGTTTATTTTGTTTAATAACTGCAATTATATTCCATAATGATTTTAGTGATCAGATGCAACTAACTTCCTTTTTGAAGAATATAGCACTAGCAGGAGGATTTTTATTTCTTGCTATAAATGGTACAAAAAAATTCAGTTTAGATAATAAAAATATGTAGATTATGAAAAATATAGAAATTGAAAAAATAATTAATCCTTTGCTTTCATCCGATGGAGCGGGTGTAAAGTTAAAGAGAAGCATAGGGGTTGAACCAAACTACTATGATCCTTTTTTAATGCTAGATGAATTTGGGTCAGAGGATAAGGAAGATTATTTAGGTGGGTTTCCTGCGCATCCTCATAGGGGGATAGAGACTGTAACTTACATGCTTCATGGTGAGTTTGAACACGAAGATAGTGCTGGTGGAAAAGGAAAAATGAAAGCTGGTGATGTGCAATGGATGAAGACTGGTAGCGGAATAATTCACTCTGAAATGCCCACAATGACTGATGGTAAGCTTCAAGGTTTCCAGTTGTGGATTAATATGCCTGCTAAATTGAAAATGAATAAACCAGAATACATTTATATAAACTCAAAAGAAATGCAGTCACACAAAGATCATGATAAAATAGTAAAAACAATAGCTGGAAAGTTTGAAAAAGCCGAAGGTCCTGTCAAAGGTCATAATGTGGAACCAATTTATTTTGACATTGAATTAAAAGAAGATAAAGAATTTCATTACAATCTCCCTAAAACTCATAATTCTCTAATTTATTTAGTTGATGGTGAAATTGTAATTGGCGAAAAAGGACATAAAAAAATAAATGATTCTACTTTAATTTTACTCTCAAAAGGTGAAAAACTAAAAGTTAAAAGTATTTCTAATTCAAAATTCTTGCTAATTTCTGGAAAACCTATTAATGAACAAATTGCAAGAGGAGGTCCATTTGTTATGAATACTAAGTCTGAAATTTTGCAGGCAGTAAATGATTATCATAATGGATCATTTGTTAAATAATGGAGGCAATTGAAATTAAAAAAAATGGTGGTCCTGAAGTACTAGAGCTTAAAGATATTAAACTTGAAGATCCTAAAGAAGGTGAAGTTTTAATAAAACATTCAGCAATTGGTTTAAATTATATTGATACCTATCATCGATCTGGCTTGTACCCTCTTCCTCTTCCTTCAGGCATAGGATTAGAAGCAGCTGGTATTATAGAAAAAGCAGGTAACAATGTGGGTAATTTTAAAGAAGGTGATAAAGTTGCTTATGCTGCTGCACCGGTTGGCTCGTATGCTTCACATAGAATTTATCCAGTAAAAAGTTTAGTTAAAGTTCCTGATGGAATAGATCTTGAAATAGTTGCTACACTGATGACAAAAGGACTTACAACATTCTATCTATTACACAAAACATATCCTGTAAAATCAGGTCAAACAATATTATTTCATGCAGCTGCAGGTGGAGTTGGTCAAATATTTTGCCAGTGGGCGAAAAGCTTAGGTTGTAATGTAATAGGAACTGTGGGATCTGACGAAAAAATAGAAATAGCAAAAAAGTTTGGTTGTCAGCATGTAATAAATTACTCTAAAGAGGACTTTCAAAAAAAAGTCATGGAACTTACTAATGAAGAGGGCTTACCAGTAGTTTATGATGGTGTTGGGAAAATAACCATGGAAAAATCGTTAAGATGCCTTAAAATGAGAGGAACTTTTGTATCTTTTGGAAATGCTTCAGGAAAACTTGATCCATTAGATGTTGGAAAGTTAATTGCGCCAAAAGGTTTATATTTAACTCGCCCAAGTATCGCTCATTATACTGCAACAAGAAAAGAATTGGACGAGGCCGCTAATAAACTTTTTGAGATGGTAAAAACAAAAAAAGTAAACGTTGATATTTTTAAAAAATATTATTTAAAAGATGTTGTAAATGCACATAAAGATTTAGAGGGAAGAAAAATTATTGG
>CABXWY010000016.1 GCA_902515985.1 uncultured Pelagibacteraceae bacterium | reverse complement strand
TGTGTATAAGTAATTTTTCCGGGAGCACCTTTAATATTTGCGGTACTAATTTTTTGTAATTCATCGTAAACACTATCACCTTTGAGGTCAAATTTTGAAAACGATGACAAGTCAAAAAGGCCAACATTTTTTCTTGTATTTGTTGTTTCATATTTTGCTGAAGGATACCAATTTTGAATATTATAACTGTAATCATATTTTGGATCTTTCCCATTTAAAGAATACCACATAGGTCTTTCGTAACCTGACGTAGAACCAAAGCAAGCTCCAGCTTTTTTTAATTCTTCATGATAGGGAAGTAATTTTTGATTCCTTGATGTAATATGCTGTTTATATGGCCAGTGCATACCATATAAATCACCTAAAGTTTCAGTAATTCTATTTTTGATAAATTTAATTTCAGAGTGAAATTTTTGAAATCTTTTAATATCATAATTAAATATATCTTCGTTAATGTGTCCATTCATTATCCATTGAGCTGTAATCTTTCCTACCCCACCTGCACTGGCTATACCTATGCTGTTTAGTCCACAACATACATAAAAATTCTTAACCTCTGGTACTTCTCCCAAAAGTGAATTTGTGTCAGGAGTAAAAGACTCTGGTCCTGCAAAGAATTTTCTAATTCCAGTTTTTTCAAGAATTGGAAATCTTTTCATACATGCGTTTAAATAGGGCTCAAAATGCTCAAGATTTTCAGGAAATTCTCCAAAAGAAAAGTTTTCAGGAACTTTATTTGTTTTATCAAAAGCTGGTATTGATCTGCCCTCAAAAATACCTAGTAGTAATTTACCAGCATCCTCTTTAAAATAAGTTCTACTATCAAAGTCCCTAATTACAGGCAAATTTTTTGGAACTTCTTTTATTGGTTCAGTGATGACATAAAAATGTTCAGCTGGATACAACGGAATACTTACACCAACTTTTTCTCCAATTTGTCTAGACCACATACCGGTTGCTAAAACAATATATTCGCAATCTATTTTTTCTCCATTTGTAACAACTCCCTCTATCCTTTTATTTTTAATTAAGATGTCCTCTACTGGTGAATCTTCAAATATTTGAGCTCCTTCAGCCTTTGCTGCTTTAGCCAAAAGTTGTGTGATTCCAGATGGATCGCCCGCTCCATCTCCAGGCATAAATATTCCCCCTAACAAATCATCATTTTTAATTAAAGGTACTTTGTCTTTAATTTCATCTTTATCTAAAATTTGAACATTAACATCATAGAGTTGCGCGGTAGTTGCTTGCCGTTTTAATTCCTGCCATCTACCCTCCTTTTGCGCAATAGACATTGCACCATTTAAACGAAGCCCGGCTGAATGATCTATCTTTGTTTCTAGTTGTTTATATAAATCTAAGGAGTACTTTCTTATTTTAGTTATTGTAGCAGATGGCCCAAGTTGACTAACTAATCCAGCAGCATGCCAAGTAGTTCCTGAAGTAAGTTTATCTCTTTCTAAAAGAATAACATCTTTCCAACCAAATTTAGCTAGATGATAAGCGCATGAACAACCAACAACTCCACCTCCTATTACGACCACTTTCGTGCTTTTTGGAAGGTCTTTTCTCATTTGTTTGAAAAAATTAAATCATTTGTAATCCAACGCCTGTTTTTGGATATGTATAAAGATTATAATTCGCAGTTAATTCATCTCCAGCTTTAATATCTTTTGCTACAACCATAAAAAAATATTTTGCATCAGGTTTTTCTTGTAAATTGAAAAATACATTCTCACCATCATTATCATTTCCAGGGAATTTTTTTTCGGTAGCATCAATATCTAGTATATCTCCAAATTTAAGTTTTGGTAAAGAATCGGTAACCATCCTCACAACTGTTGGGTCGTCAGAGTGATTATAAAATCCTCCTAGAGGTGTTCTTATATACTTATTTTCAAATTGTTCGTCTCTTATATGTGTAACACCAATAAACGTATTTTTTTTAATATCAATATTAGTAAATAAACCAAGCCCTTCTATTGGGGAATGTTTTATAGTCAATCCATCTGGTAGAGGTCTGTACATTTAATTGATTACCTTTTCAGGAGGAACATAGCTGTGTCCAAATATATCTGCTACTGCTTTATATGTCACATCACCTTTGCAAACATTTAATCCAGCGAGAAAATTTTTGTCTTCACCTAGAGCTTTTTTATATCCAAGTTTTGCAAGTTTGTTTAAAAAGGGTAAAGTTGCTTTGTTTAATGCAAAAGTTGAAGTTCTTGGAACTCCACCAGGCATATTAGCTACACAATAATGAACAATGTCATCTACTATATAAGTTGGATTTGCATGGGTTGTAGGTTTACTTGTTTCAACACATCCACCTTGATCAATAGCAACATCTACAATAACAGAACCACGTTTCATTTTTTTTAACATTCTTTTTGTGACCAATTTTGGTGCTTCAGCTCCAGGTATTAAAACACCTCCTACCAACAAATCACACTCAGCGATTAATTTATTTAAATCACATTTATCACTTACTTCAGGTATAATTTTATCACCAAACATATTAATTAATTGATCAAGTCTCTCTTGAGACTTGTCAACAACATGAACTTTTGCTCTCATTCCTGTTGCAATAATAGCTGCATTTTCTCCAACAACACCCCCACCAAGTATAACTACATCAGCAGGATCACCTCCTGGCGCACCACCTAATAAAACTCCTCTACCTTTTTGATTTTTTTCTAAACAATGTGCGCCAGCCTGGACTGACATTCTTCCAGCCACTGCACTCATTGGCGCTAACAGAGGTAGTCTACCGTTATTATCTGTAACAGTTTCATATGCTATACAAACACCTTTAGATTTAATTAAACCATCAGTTAATTCTCTGGCTGCCGCAAGATGTAAATAAGTAAAAATAATTTGATCTTGTTTGATCATTTTAATTTCATTTGCGAGAGGTTCTTTTACTTTTACTATTATTTCTGAGTCATTAAAAATATCTTCTGCTTTACCTACAATTTTTGCTCCAGCAACCTCATATTGTTTATTTTCAAAACCTGCCTCGTAACCACCGTTACTTTCAACTAGCACTTCATGACCATTGCTAATTAGATCTTTAACACTTTCAGGTGTAAGCCCTATTCTATTTTCTTGCGGTTTTATTTCTTTAGGAACACCAATTTTCATATTCCCCCAAAATGAAAATTAATTTTTTTTGCTTTTGGAATAATTAGTAATACCAACTCTTAATTTTTCTACAATTTCATCTATATGTTTCTTTTCACATATAAACATAGGAGCAATAATAAGCGCATCTCCAGTAGCTTTAAAATTTACTCCTGCATCATAACAGTGTTTAAAAGTTTCTAGTCCAGCTTTTCCAGGTCTAGTATCTTTTCTAATATCTATGCCGCCCATCATTCCATAACCTCTAATATTTTCTACCACATCAATGTCTTTTAAAGAGAAAAGTCCATCTTGAAAATAAGACGACATTTCTTTTGCTCTATTAAATATATCTTCTTTTTCAAAAATATCTTGTACTGCTAATGCTGCAGCAACTGATATTGGTATTCCAGAATATGTATAACCATGAAATAATTCAACAGCTCCTTTAGGCGACGCATCTAAAACTGCATCATAAATTTCCTCTTTACATGCCACAACACCAAACGGAACTATTCCATTAGTGGTCGCTTTAGCCATTGTCATTATGTCTGGTGTTACCCCGAATTCTTGAGCCCCAAATGCTGAACCTGTCCTTCCCCAGCCTGTAATCACCTCATCAAAGATTAAAAGTATATTATATTTATCGCATAACTCTCTTAGTCTTTGAAGATAACCAACTGGAGGAACTAAAGTTCCAGTTGACCCTGCTATAGGTTCAACAATGCATGCCGCGATATTTTCTGCACCAAAATTTGTACAAATTCTTTCAAGATCATCTGCTAATTCTACTCCCGTTTCAGGTTGGCCAGAAATAAACTTGTGGTCTTCTAAATGGGTGTGTCTCATATGAACAACACCTGGCATTAAAACACTTGCATAGGCTTTAACATTATTTATCATACCTCCAACAGAAGTAGCCCCGATATTCATTCCATGATAAGCTCTTTCTCTTCCAACAAATCTAAACCTTTGTCCTTCACCTCTTGCTTTGTGATAAGCAACACTAATTTTAATTGCAGTCTCAACAGCAGTTGATCCACAAATAGTATAAAAAATTCTGTTTAAGTTTCCTGGAGTATGTTTTGAAATTCTTGTTGCTAGTTCAAAAGAACCTCCAAAACCTTGTTGAAATGGCTGGGCATAATCTAAAGTTTTTAATTGATTTGTAATTGCATCAATTATCTCCATCCTACCATGACCAAGTGGATTACAAAAAAGACCAGAGCTAGCATCTATTTGTGTATTACCTTCGTGGTTCTTTAAATAAACTCCTTTAGCTTCTGTAATTAATCTTGGTTTTTCCTTGAAATCTCTATTGGATGTAAATGGCATCCAATGTTCATTAAGAGAATTTGGAATTTTATTTTTGTTTTCTGAACTCATATTTTTGTAAGAATTAATACTTAGACTAATACATTATCTTAAACTAGAAAAATATAGGATATTAGAGCACCTAAACCCATATACAACCTATAATTGATTTAAAAGATATTGTCTAGTATTGGTCATAGCAGTTAAGCCTAAATAGAACCAAATGATCATTTACATCCGTTGGAATATGAACTTAAATATAATTAATTAATAATTATTAAAGGGGATATATATGAAAAAAGTAATAAGCTATCTTCTAGGGGTAATTGTTGCTCTTAACTTAAGTATTTCAGTTGCAAACTCAGCTGCAAATGAAGTTAGAGTTGCTTACTTTTTAGAATGGCCAAGTCCGAATCTTGAGGACATGCAAAAGAAAAGTTTTGCAAAAGCTCTTGGTGTGCCAGTTAAATGGACTAACTTCACAAATGGTGGAGCAATGACTGATGCTATGTTAGCAGGAGACATTGATATTTCTTATTCACAAGGACTGGTGCCTTTCATCAACGCAGTAAAATCAAAAGCACCAATTAAGTTAGTTGATATTGCAATGGAATACGGAATGGGAGGAACTACTTGTGTTACCTCTAATGCATCTGGAATTACAAAAGCAAATGCTACTGAATTAGAAGGTAAAAAAGTTGCAGTTCCACTTGGAACTATGGCTGAATATGTTTTTGATGAAAGTATGAAAGTTGTTGGAGCTGACAGAAGTAAAATGGATATAATTCAAATGGACCCAGAAGAAGGTGCAGCTGCACTAGTAAGTGGTGACGTTGTTATGTCATGTTTATTTGGGGGTAACTCGATTAAAGCTGCAACAGCAGTGGGATCTAGATTGCTTACTGTACAAGAAGCAAGAGATGCTGGTATTTTGGGTATAGACATTACTTCAGTAACTACGAAGTTTATGAAAGAAAATCCAGGTATGCTTAGAACTTTCATTGAAGTGACTCATGAAGCAAATGCAAGATATAGAGCTGGAAAAGCTGATATGAATTCAATGGCTAAAGCTTCAGAAATGAAAGTTGGTGATATGAAAGAAACTTTAAGTGGTTTCAAATTCTTAACACCAGAAGAAACTGAAAAATCTATGAAAAGTGGAAATCTTGATGCGTTCCTAAAAGGTATGGGAACACCAAGAGGAAACGTAGACACTAGTTTCTTACCTTTGTAATTTAAAGGTATCTAATATTTAAATAGGCGCCAATTTAATTTAATTGGTGCCTATTTTTTTTATAAAAATTTAGATATAAATCTATTCTCTATGAGTGATTTAGTTTCTCAAAATCTCAATATGATTTTTAAGACTCCAAAAGGAGAAACGGTTCATGCTTTACAAGATCTAAATTTTACACTTAAAAAAGGAGAACTTCTTACAGTTCTCGGTCCATCTGGTTGTGGAAAAACAACTTTGTTGAATATTACTGCAGGATTTATCAGACCAACTTCTGGTGTAATTACTTTAAATAATAAAGAGATTGATGGACCTGGTGTTGAAAGGGGTATGGTTTTTCAACAAGGAGCTTTGTTTGAATGGTTAACTGTTGCAGAAAATGTGAACTTTGGATTAAGAATGAAAAAAGAGGATCCAATA
The DNA here is from genome assembly GCA_902515985.1 of uncultured Pelagibacteraceae bacterium. Lineage (GTDB taxonomy): Bacteria > Pseudomonadota > Alphaproteobacteria > Pelagibacterales > Pelagibacteraceae > Pelagibacter. The sequence continues at coordinate 9,294 of CABXWY010000016.1, read as the reverse complement.
CAAACTGCAAAAAAAGTTGATGAATGGTTAGAAATTGTAGGATTGCAAGGATTTGGTAATACCCCAACCTATCAGTTATCAGGAGGAATGCAGCAAAGAGTAGCTCTTGCAAGATGTCTTATAAACGATCCAGATTTAATATTAATGGATGAACCATTAGGTGCACTCGATGCACTGACTAGAGAAAAAATGCAGTCTTTAGTTTTGAAAATTTGGAAAGAAACTGGAAAAACAATTATTCTTATTACTCATTCAGTTGAAGAAGCTTTATTACTTGGTGAAAGGTTATATGTGATGGCTCCTAGACCTGGTCGTATACATAAAGAATATAATCTACCTTTTGCTTCGATGGGATTAAAAGAAGATTTAAGAGAAATTAAAAAGAATAAAGATTTTTCAGCAAAACGAGAAGAAATTTTAGAAATGATTTGGAATATGGAAGAAGAAATTATGGGTAAAGATATTTAAATGCTTACTCAATTGGTAACTGTTTTAATCTTTGTGGCAGTTGTAGGCTGTATTCTCTATGGTAAAAGATTAATTAAAACTGAAAAAGTTGATGCAGTTTTTGGAAACCCTGAAAGAGCTTCGGGTGGCACGCACTGGGTAATTGTTGGTAGTAGCTTTCTTCTACTGATTTGGCTTTATTACTCATGGGATATTGCCAAAGGGTTCTATCCAAAATCTGCAAATGAATTATGTCAGGTAGCTAAAGTAAATGACTCATTGTTAGGTTTAAAATATCAGTTTCCCATTGAAGAGAGAGAATTCAAAAGTACTTCCCAAATTAAGAAAGAAAATAAAAATCTTAATATAATTTTAGACGAAATACAAAATTCTGAAGAATTAAACTTTCAACAAAAATCAGTTCTTACAAGATTTATAAATAAAACAAATAAATTAATTCCATTATTAACAAATGAAGATTTGATTGAAAATCAAACCAAACAAAGGATTAAAGAAATAACTGGTAGAATTAACCTCTTAACTGAAAATTTTCAAAAACCAGATTATCCATTTGAAACCGAACAAGAGCTTAATGAAAGGCTTAAAGCTGTAAACGAAGAAGGTGGATGGGGAATTGTAAAAGTACAATCTGGTACTGGATCCATAGAAAATACTATGGAAGTACCTTTGATTCCAGCTACTAATAGGGGTTTAAAATTTCACGCTGCCGCACAAGAATTAAACTTAATTAGTGATGAATTTTTTAAACTTAGAAATCATAACCCTCAATTTAAGAATAATATAAAACAGCTAAAGGATGATATTAAATCTTATAGAAAAGATCTTAGTGATAATGAAGAAATAGCATCAACTTATGCAAAAAATATTGTAAAGATTGCAAGAAGAATAGAATTTGCAAGTATATATCCACCCGACGCATTAAATAAAATGCAAAGTGCTATTATTAAATTTGATGATGCGCAAATAAAGGCACAGGGTGGTTTGAGATTTATAGATATTTTATTATTCCCGGCTGGGACAATAGTAGCTAGTGGTCCAAGTTGTTCTGAACAAGGATCTGGTCGATGGCTTCCAAAACCATCAGATACTTTTAATAAATTTATATTGATGTCAAAACCTAGTGTTGGTTACAAAGATATACCTCTTCTATGGATAGATATGGTTGATGTCAGTAAAATGATTGGTTTTATTTTGCCTGATTGGATAGCAGATATTTTGCCAGGTGAATATCCTGTTCATACAAAAGATGGAATTGTAAAAGAAAACTTTAAAGGGAATGTTTTAAAATTAGTAACTGGTGATTTCAAATTATTTAAAGTGCCAGTACCTTACGGACATATTTGGGATTCTTTTTTAAGAGTTTTTCTAGGATTAGTTTTTGGAATAATCATTGGTGTACCGCTAGGTTTATTCATGGGACTCAATCGATTTGCTAAAGGCTTTTTTGATCCTCTAATCGAACTTTATAGACCTGTTCCTCCATTGGCTTGGGCACCATTAATCATTTCAGTATTAGGTATAGATAATACCGGAAAAGTATTTCTTTTGTTCATGGTTTCTTTATCAATTATGATTATTTCGGCAAGGGCTGGAGCTTCAGGAACCCAACTTTCTAAAATTCATGCAGCACATTCGCTGGGTGCATCTAAAAGACAAATTCTAAGACATGTAATATTTCCGAATTCATTACCAGAAATACTCACAGGTATAAGAGTTGCTGTGGGAATGTGCTGGGGTACATTGGTTGCAGCAGAATTCTTAGCTGGGACAACAGGTATAGGATTTGTTGAGAATGTCGCAAAAAAATATTTTCAATATGAAGTTATATGGATAACAATATTTATTATGGGAATGCTGGGACTTCTTTTTGATGTAACGCTCCGTAAAATAATCGATAAGACTATACCTTGGCGTGGCAAGGGTTAAAAGATTTTAAATTCATATGAGAATATTTGATTGTACAACATTTTTTGAAGAACATTTAATGATGGAATTAAGATTTAACATCTTAAACGAATATGTTGACAAATTTATTATAGTAGAATCAAAATTTTCTCACAGTGGAAAAAGAAAAAGCCTTAGTTTTGATTTAAATAATTATAAAAAGTTTAAAGACAAAATAATTTACTTAGTAATTGATGAAGAGCCAAAAGATCTTTTAAAATTAAAAAATGATAACAATGACTCATCAATACTGAGATTAAATAGTATAAAAAGATTAGAGCAATCGTATGAATATATTAAATTTGGTCTTGAAGATGCAAAGGAAGATGATATCATTTTATTGAGTGATAATGATGAAATACCTGATTTAAATAAATTTGATTTTAGTGGAATAGAAAATAAAATTTATATTTTTGAGCAAAAAATTATGAACTATAAGTTAAATTTGTTCTACGATTTAATACCATGGCATGGTTCAAGAGCTTGTAAATTTAAAATGATTAAATCATTTCCATGGTTAAAAAACTTGAAAAATAAAAATTATCCTTTTTGGAGATTAGATGTTTATTTTAATAAATTAAAATCTATGAATGTTAAAATTATATCTAATGGTGGATGGCATTTTAATAATTTAAAGACAGCAGAAGAACTTTATAGAAAACTAGTTAATCAAGGACACCATAACGAGTTCGACGCATCTAAAATTACTGTTGAGGAATTACAAAAAAAAATCGATAATAAAGTAGCGTTTTATAACCATAAAGCAGATAAAACAGAAATTAATAAGTATAATTTTGAGTATAAACTAAAAAAAATTAGTGATGATAATTTACCAAAATATATAACACAAAATAAAGAAAAATATATAAAGTGGTTTGCTTAAAATTATTATATTTAATTCTTTCTGTATAGAATAGTTCTATTACCAATCTTAGTTTTTGCTATAAAATTATTATTTATAAAATTATATAAAATTGGATATTTTATATCCAAAGATAGTGACCAATTATCTGTGCTTCCGTTTGTAATTATGTATTTAATATTTGTTGAATTATTTATAAGTTCTTTCTGATTTTTCTCGGATCCTATCGACCAAAAAAAGTAAAATTTTGAACAACTTGGTTTTCTAAGCAAATAAAGTAGTGCTGCGTCATTTGTAAAAAGTTGCAGACAATTTTCATTTTTAAAATGATTATTTGCATCATTTATAAAATATTTATCTTCTTCCGTTAAAAATTTTTCGTCATCCAAATTAATATAAGTTAAAAATCTTTCCTTGTAACTTAATATATTTACGTAATCAGATTTAAATAAAATAATCAAAATTACAATTATCAAGGGTATTTGATTTAAAATTTTTGAATTATTAAATATTGAAATTTTCCAATTAGAAATATTTTTTAACAAAAAATATGTAATAATTATAATTAAAAAAATTGATGGGAAACCAAAAGCTTGTTTTAAGTGAGGCCCATCAGTCCTACCTAATGCATATATATAACTCAAAAAACAGATTGTACTTAAAAAAAGTAAAATAAACTTAAATTTTTTAGTGTCACTTGTATCTTTGCTCAACAAAAAATTAATAGAAAATACAATTGAAAAAAGTATTGCGATAAGATTTTTTGTTGCTCTTGATGAATTTTCCTCATCTGAGAATGGTGCTGGATGAATTATTCCATGTACATAGCTCAATTCGCTTACAACACTATATGTATTGTATAAAAAAGCATTAAATTCCTCAATTTGAAATAAATAGAAACTTAACCAAAATAATAAAATACAAATAAATAAATTAACGGTATCCTTATATCTTTTATTAAAAATAAGAAAAATACAGAACAAAATTAAAAATAATAAAAATACTATTCCTCGATCGATGCTCCATAAAAAAACAAAAATACTCAAAAAACCTAAAACTAAATTAGATATTATTGAGCTTTTGTTAAAAGATTTTATTACTACAATTAATGTAAGTAAAATAGGTATTTCTCTAAAATGTATGTGGTCAGTACTATACAAGTTATAGTTAATTAATTTTAAACTTAATAAACTTACTATTAAAAAAAAGAAAAGCTTAAACTTTAAATCTAATTTTGTATATTTTGTAACTTCTAAAAGAAATAGGACCAGTAGTATTTTGGTAAAAAAAATAAAAATTATATCTAAAAATCTCACTAGACCGATTGTTTCTGTATTAAATAATTGCCATATGAACTTAGTTCCTATTGTTTCATAAATTATTCCTACGGTTACATAAGATCCAGACCATAAACTGTCATCTAGCAAACTTTTATATGCTGAACTAAGTCTCTGACCCTCATGGTAAATATCAATTTTATGTAAAGGAAAATTTAAAGAAAAAAACTCAAATATGATATATCCAAGTAAAATAAAAAATAAATAATAAATTTTTTTTTCTACATGAATTTTTTGATTATCTATTTTAAAACTTTTTAAAAAAGTTTTAATGTTTATTTTGAAAAAGAATAGCTTAGATATAAGAAAAACAAGAAACGGGATTAAGATAAATAGGATATATTTTATAATGTCATTAATTGGATTGTAATTATTTAAACTATATTGTCCTACTATATCATATCTATTTATATCCAGTCTAATGCTTGTCCAAAAAATACTACAAATTATAATCGATATAAAAAAAATCAAAAAAATCAAAATATTTTTTTTTTGAAATTTCATAGTTCATCTAATATAGTTGTATTTTGCTTTTTAATAAATAAATTTTAATTTACTATTTTTGGAGTTGGTAAAGGAATTATAAATTTACCTTTGTAACCTTTTTTTTTTAAATTTTTAATAACACTTTTTCCATAATGCCAGGACAAGATTAACGCATAATCTGGTTGTTTTTTTATCATATTTTTTTCATCAATTATTTTAATGTGAGTCGTGGGTGTAAACATATTAAGCTTTAAAGAGCTACTTTGCTCTGCAACATAATCAATTAGCTGATTAGTAATATTACAATAAGCTAATAAAGTAATACTTCTACCTGGGCAGCCAACCCCAACAATTTTCTTTTTTTTAAATTTTAATTTCCATAACATTTTATTGAGATCATTTTTAATTTTTTTAACTTTTTTGCTATATTGGTCATATATTTTATAATTATAAAACCCGTTTTTTTTTTCCTCTTTAAGAATATTCTGAACACTTTTTTTTTGTGTCATTTTATTATTAAGTGTTGCCGTAACTCTTATTGAACCAGCATAATTAGGTATCTTAACAGCGTCTATCACCTTGAAACCGTATTTTTTTAAAAGTAAAATAAGAGGTTTTAACAAATAAAATCTTAAATGTTCGTGATAAATAGAGTCAAATTGCATTTCGTTTAAAATATTTACTGCATAATGTGACTCTGTGACAAAAATACCGTTTTTTGTATTAAGTAAATTTTTGACACCCTTCATTAATGTATCAAGTTTGTTAATATGTGCAAAAATATTTGTACCAGTAATAACTTCTGCTTTATTAAATTTTTTCTTTATAAAGTTTGCAGTATTTTTATCAAAGTATTTTTGAATTGTTTTAATACCTTTTTTATTCGCTAGCTTTGCTATATTAGTAGGTTCAACACCTAAAACCTTAAAGCCATTTTTTTTAAAACCTTCTAACAATGTTCCATCGTTTGATCCTATATCAATTACTAATGGTTTTTTTGAAAATTTAAAATTATCTATACAATATTTACTTGTGCTATGTAATAAATCTTTAAGTGTTTTAGTAATTCCGCTTTTGTAAGGATAGTCTAAATGAAATACTTCTTTATTATCAACTACATAATTTAGTTGAAGTAAATGACATTTTTTACATTTTAAAAGTTTTAATGGATAGCTTTTTTCTGGGTTGTTAATACCTTTTTCTGTCAATAAACTGTCACATAAACCTGAATGTCCCAAGTCTAGGATTTCATATATGTTTTTTGAATTACAAATCTGGCATTTTTGAATAATTCCAGGTTTTGTATCGTAAATAGTCATATTTATTGAATAATAAATACTCTTATATTAGATAATAACAAGTCCTTAAATATAAATGAATTACAATTTAGATATTATAATACCAGTTTATAATGAGCATGGAAATATACTAAAAACAATTTCAGAAATAATAAAATTAAAAGATATAAAATATAGAATTATTGTCGTTTATGATTATGAAGAAGATCCAACTTTAAAAGTTATAACTGAAAATTTAAAGTTGGATAAAATTTTTTTAATTAAAAATAAATATTTTGGTTTTAACGGTGCAGTCAAAACTGGATTTGAAAATTTAGACGCAGAAGCAATAATGCTATATCCAGCAGATGATCATATAAATTTCAATTTAATTATAAAAATGTACAATAAGTATAAAGAAGGATATGATATTGTTTGTGCTAGTAGATTTGTAAAAGGTGGTACTTATAAAGGAGCTCCATTATTAAAAAGAATAATTGTAAAACTTGTTTCGTTTACACTTGATATTTTGACTAACCTGCCAACTAAAGATGCCACAAATGGTTTTAGACTTTTTTCAAAAGAAATAGTAGATAGATTTAAGATTGAATCAAAAAAAGGGTTTACTTTTAGCATTGAATTGTTAGCAAAAGCACATCGGTATAATTATAGAATTACTGAATTACCTGAACAATGGCCTGTAAGGAATTATGGAAAAAGTAAATTTAAATATTCGTCAATTTTTTTTTATATTAAATGGTATTTTTATATTCTGATTACAAGTTTCAAAAATGCAAAAAAAAATTAATATTGGAATAATAGGTAAGAATTTTGGTTATAATGTAATTTATAATTCTATATTTGACAAAAAATTATTTAATGTAAGAGGTTTTTCTTTTAGAGATATATCAAAAAAAATACCTTTAGCTAAAAATGTTAAGATTTATCAAAACTGGAAAAAGTTAGTTTCAGATAAAAATATTAATGCTGTAATTATCTCAACACCACCATATACACACGAAAAAATAATTTTATATGCAATAAGTAAGAATAAACATATTTTTTGTGAAAAACCAGTAACCACCTCGCATTCCGCTCTAAGTAAAATTTGTAGAAAATTAAAAAAAAAAAAGATAACAAACATGGTAAATTACGAATTTTTGAATATTGATGCATTTAATTTTTTTAGAACGAAAATAATAAAAAAAAAGATTATAAAAGAAGTAACGGTTAACTGGTTCATTAAAATTCCTAAAAATAATCGTTCCAAATGGAAAGATGAGCATAAGCAAGGTGGGGGTAATTTTTTTAATTATATTAGTCACTCATTATATTATTTAGAAAAATTACTTGGGAAATTAATTATTAAAAAAATTTACTCAAATAATAAAATGAAAATATTTAATTTTAAATCATATATGCAAGTTGAAAAAAAAAAAATAAATATAATTTTGAATTTTAAATCCTCATTAATGGCACAAAGATTTACATCTAAGCATGAGATAAAATTTCTAACTAATAAAGGTACATTTATTTTAAAAACAAAAATTAATAGTCTTTATGATCAATTTTATCTGACAAAAGGTAAAAAAATCTTGTTTAAACCAAAGAATAAATTAAAAGATTTTAGAATTAAACCAACTTTAGTAAACTTGCGAAAATTTCGAAAAGGTATTTTGAATAACCAAAACTTAAGTCCTAACTTTGATGACGCTAAAAGAGTACATTTTTTAATTAGCAAAATTAACACCAGACGGTAAACGTATATTACCAGCTTCACCAATAATGAAATATCAGCTTTCATTTGTTTTTTAATAGTTTAAAACATAATAAAAATGAAAATTTATGCTCAAACTTTAAAAAGAAAAATAATAAATATTTTTAAAAAACATAATTTAGATCACAAACACTCGAAAATATCAGCTGAAGCAATTATAAAAGCTGAGTTAGTTGGTGCACCATCGCATGGTATAACAAGGGTAAAAATGTACTGTGAAAGACTAAAAAGAAAGTTAATTAACAATAATCCAAAGATAAAAATTAAAGAAATTACTAAATCTGTATCTTTGGTTGATGGTGATAATTCTATAGGTTTTGTTGCCGGTGATATTGCCATCAAGCAAGCAATAAAAAATGCGAAATCTACTGGTATTGGCATCGTTGCGGTAAAGAATAGTGGACACTATGGACTATCTAGTTTTTTTGCGGAACAAGCTGTTAAAAGGAATATGTTAGTATTTTGTTTTACTAATGCTCCTCCTGCATTAGCTCCACACGGAGCAATAAAAAAATTATTTGGAACAAATCCAATTTGCTTTGGAAGTCCAACTGGCTCAAAGATTCCATTTATATTAGACACCTCGGTATCTGTAACTAATAGGGGTAAAATTAGATTTGCTGCTAAGTTAGGAAAAAAAATTTCAAAAAATGCTGCCTTAGATAAATATGGAAATCCTACTACAGATGCAAATAAGGCGCTCGCAGGTGTTCAGCTACCAATTGCTGGATTTAGAGGATCTGGCCTTGCTTGGATGGTCGATATTTTATCAGGTGTTTTAACTGGTGCAAATCATGGAGGTAAAGTAAAAGACCCTTTTGATGATTTTTCTGGTCCTCAAAATATTGGTCATTTATTTATTACATTAAAATCTAACCTTTTTTTGAAAAATTATAATCAAAGAATTAAGCAAAATATAAAAAGAGTAAAAAAATTACCTAAAATTAAAGGTGTAAAGGAAATTATGTACCCTGGTCAAAGTAAATATAGAAGATATAAAAAAAATATGAATAAAACAATTAATATACCAAATGAAATATTAAAAGATTTAAATCATCTATGAAAATTTTAATTAATTTTCTATTTTTTTTTTTTATAACAACGAATTTAAATGCAGTAAATTTTACTCTCAAAAAGATAATT
>CABXWY010000015.1 GCA_902515985.1 uncultured Pelagibacteraceae bacterium | reverse complement strand
TTAATTCTTGGTGGATTAAGCTCTTTTAGCCTTCCTCCATACAATCTTTTTATAATTAATTTCCTAACTTTTTCAGCCTTATTTTTTTTGTTAGTAAAAGGAAAATTTTATTCAACTAAAACTGGATATTTTTTTTGCGGTTGGCTTTTTGGTTTTAGTTATTTCGCTTCGAGTTTATATTGGATAACTATATCTCTTACATTTGATCAAACTTTTAAATTTTTAATTCCTATTGCTTTTATTTTTATACCATCATTTCTTGCATTATTTTATGGTTTAGCTACATACTTTTTTTCATATTTTAAAAAATTTAATAGTATTTCACTGGTACTTGCCTTTTCAATTTTGTTTTCAATTTCAGAATTTTTGAGAGGTAATATTTTGTCAGGTTTTCCATGGAATTTAATCTCCTTTTCTTTTTCTGAATTTTTACCAATGTTACAAATACTGTCATTTATTGGAACATATAGTTTTAATTTACTTTGTATCACATTATTTGTTTTACCTTCTATTTTTTTTTTAAAAAAAAGTAAATTTGATTTATATTTTATAACTTTGTTTGGATTATTAATTTTTGTTAATATTATAATCGGTCAAATTACAATTAATGAATCAAAACATAGTTCGTATAAAAAAAATAATTTTGTAATTAAGATTGTTTCGCCTAAAATTAATATTCAAAGGTTTTACTATGAGGAAAATGAAGAAGAAATTCTCAAAGGTTTAGTTAAATTAAGTAGGCCAGACAAAGAAACAAAAACCTTATTTGTTTGGCCCGAGGGTATATTTATCCATACAGATTTAAATAATTTGAAAAAGTATAAAAATATATTTAATGAAAATTTTAGCAAAAAACATTTAATTATATTTGGCATAAATAATTTTGAAAATGAAAAAATATTCAATTCTTTGGCTGTAGTGAACAATAATCTAGATGTTATTGAATTTTATAATAAAAATAATTTAGTTCCATTTGGAGAATTTTTACCACTAGAGATAATTTTGAAAAGTATAGGGATGAAGACTATTACAAATTTTTATAACTCATATTCTGCAGGGAAGAAGAGAGATGTGATTAATCTAAATAACCTAGGATTTGATATTAGTTTCTTGCCTTCAATTTGTTATGAAATTATATATTCAGGGAACCTTTCAAGAGAAGATAATTACGATTTGATTTTAAATATTTCTGAAGATGGATGGTTTGGAAAATCAATTGGACCATATCAACATTTTTCTCACTCAATTTTCCGATCTATTGAAGAAGGAAAAAGCATCGTTAGATCAACAAATAATGGAGTGTCTGCTTTAATTAGTCCAAATGGGTATGTTACCAAAGTACTTGAGTCAACTTACGGTGGAGTAATTCAAATTAAACAAATAAAAAACCCTAAAAAAACTTTTTTTTCTAAATATGGGAATAATATGTTCTTTTATTTTGTCTTTATTTATATTAGCTTAATTTTTTTTTTAAATACAAATAGGGAGATAAAATAAAATGAAAAAAGATTATTTGTTCACAAGTGAATCTGTATCAGAGGGTCACCCAGATAAAGTTTGTGATAGAATTTCAGACATGGTTGTAGATACCTACTTAAGTAAAGAACCGCAGGCAAGAGTTGCGTGCGAAACATTAACAACAACTAACAAAGTAGTGCTCGCTGGTGAGACAAGAGGGCCTGATATTGATAAAGATGAGCTAATTTCAAAAGTAAGAGATTGCATTAAAGACATTGGATATGACCAAGAAGGATTTACATATAAAGAAGCAACTAAAATTGAAAGTCATTTACACTCCCAATCAGCTGACATTGCAATGGGAGTTGACTCTTCTGGAAACAAAGATGAGGGTGCAGGAGACCAAGGAATAATGTTTGGTTATGCATGTAATGAGACGGATGTGCTAATGCCGGCTCCAATTCATTTCTCTCATAGAATTTTAAGATTAATGGCTGAAGATAGAAAATCTGGGAAGCTCAAAGGAATAGAACCAGACTCGAAAAGTCAAATTACCATAGAGTATAAAGATGGTATGCCAAAGGATGTTAAATCAGTAGTTATATCTACTCAACATTCTAAAGATGTTAACTTAGCTCAAGTAAAAGAACTTTGTATTCCTTACATTGAAAGATCTATCCCAAAAAATTTATTAGGAAATCTTGATGAAAACGAAATATATATTAATCCAACTGGAAATTTTGTAATAGGTGGACCAGATGGTGATAGTGGACTAACCGGAAGAAAAATAATAGTTGATACTTACGGTGGAGCAGCACCTCATGGTGGTGGTGCATTTTCAGGAAAAGATCCAACAAAAGTAGATAGATCTGCAGCTTATGCATCAAGATATTTAGCAAAAAATATAGTTGCATCTAAAATTGCTGATAAATGTTTAATACAACTAGCTTATGCAATTGGAGTATCAAAGCCTTTATCTATATATGTTGATCTCTTTAGCAATGATGAGGGAAAAAACCTGCATGTTGAAAAACTAATAAAAGAAAATTTTGATTTGAGTCCCAGAGGGATTAGAGAGATGCTAGGATTGAATAAACCAATCTATGAAAAATCAGCTGCATACGGGCATTTTGGAAGAGACCCGGGAAATGACGGTTCATTTTCTTGGGAAAAAACTGACAAAGCATCTATATTTCAGAAGTAAATAAAGTTGAATATTTAATAAAAATACTTATATTCACTGTACATTATTGAAATTTCAAAAATGGGCTTCGGCCCATTTTTTTTTGGAAGGAATAAATGCTAAATAGAAGAGCAGACAAATTAGAATTAATCAGAATTGCTGAGGCAGTTGCATTAGAAAAATCTATAGATAAGGAAGTTATTATCAATTCTATGGAAACAGGTATTGCCAAAGCAGCAAAATCTAAGTTTGGTCAGGAAAATGAAATTGAGGTTCAAATTAATAGAGAAAGTGGAGATATCGGTATTTTTAGAAAATTAACTATTACTGAAAATCCTGAAAATTTGAATACAGAAATAAGTTTAAATGATGCGCGTAATTTAGATAAAGAAAACAAAGATAAAAAGATTGGTGATATTATTCTTCAAACTTTACCCTCATTTGATTTTGGTCGTATAGCAGCTCAAACAGCAAAACAAGTAATAAGTTTCAATGTTAGAGAAGCTGAAAGAGAAAGGCAGTTTAATGATTTTGTCGATAAAAAGGATACTATATTAAGTGGAATTGTTAAAAGACTTGAATTTGGAAATGTAATAGTTGATCTTGGTAGAACTGAAGCAATAATTCAAAAAAATGAATTAATACCGAGAGAGAATATTAAAGCAGGAGATCGTATTAAAGCTTATTGTAGTGATGTAAGAAGAGAACCAAGGGGACAACAAATTTTCTTATCAAGAGCTCATCCAAAATTTATGGAAAAACTATTTATTCAGGAAGTACCAGAGATATACGATGGCCTAATTGAGATTATCTCAGCTGCTAGAGATCCTGGAAGTCGTGCAAAAATTTGTGTTAAAGCAATAGACAATTCTCTTGATCCAGTTGGTGCATGCGTTGGAATGAGAGGAAGCAGAGTCCAAGCTGTAGTAAATGAACTTCAAGGTGAAAAAATTGATATCGTTAATTGGTCAGAGGATCCTGCTGTAGTTGTTTCCAATGCATTGTCTCCTGCCGAGGTTCAAAGAGTGAATGTTGACCTTGAAAACAAGAAATTAGACGTAATTTTGACAGAGGAAAATTTAAGTAAGGCTATTGGAAGAAGAGGTCAGAATGTAAGACTCGCAACTAAATTGATGAACTACGAAATAAATATTATGACTGATCAGGAGGATTCAGAAAGAAGACAATCAGAGTTTAAAGAGAAAACAGAAAATTTTGTTAAAAATCTAGAATTAGATGAGACTTTAGGACAACTATTAGTTGCAGAAGGCTTTTCTTCAATTGATGATTTAAAAGACTCTTCTGTTGAAGAGATCATTAAAATAGAAGGTATTGAGGAAGATACAGCAAAAGAACTATTAGATAGAGCAAAAGAATTTTACAAAAAAGACCAAGAGGAAATTTCAAATAAAATAAAAGAACTTGGACTTGAAAATGATTTGATAAATCAAGAGGGGCTGACACCAGGAATGTTAGTTACACTTGGCGAACAAAAAATTCTTACTTTAAATGATTTTGCGGATTTAGCCTCAGATGAATTAACAGGTGGATATGATATTGTTAAAGGAGAAAGAGTAAAAATAAGAGGTTATTTGGAAGATTTTGCTCTTTCAAAAAACGAGGCTGATGATTTAATTATGTCGGCAAGAAGTAAAATTTATAAAGATTGAAAGATGAGCTATGGACAAAAAAAAAATCAAACTAAAATTATCAGGAAATTTAAAGAAATCCATATCAAATATTGAGAGAGCTAAATCACAAGGAAAAAACTCAGTTGTTATTGAGAAGAAAAATTTTAAGTTTTCAAATAAAAGACCAAGTAATTTTAATAGACAAGATTTTAATTCCAGAAAAAATAATACAGTAAAAGTAAAAAATCCAAACTTTGAAAAACCCAGCCCTCCAACAAATGATTATGAAAAAAGAAAGCTCGCTGAACAAAGAGCAACCAGAAGACTTAAAGCAGAACCTGAAAAAAAAGATATTAAAGGTAAAGCTAATTTAAAAAGGAGAGAATTAAAACTGACAGTATCAAGAGCTTTAAGTGGTGAGGAAGAGGGACGAGCAAGAAGTTTGGCTTCATTAAAAAGAGCTAAGCAAAAAGAAAATAGAAGCATTCAAAAAGATAATTTAAGAGAAAGTTTAAAACCTGTAAAAAGAGACGTAAATATCCCACAAGTAATTACAATTAGAGAGTTAGCTAATAGAATGGCAGAGCAGTCAAGCAGTTTAATTAAATATCTTTTAGGAATGGGAGTCACCGCTACAATCAACCATTCTATAGACTCTGATACTGCTGAGTATCTTGTGAAAGAATTTGGCCATAACCCTATTAAAGAGGAAAAAGCTGAAGAAATTATTAAAAAAATTAAAGAGGCAAAACCTGAAAATTTAAAAACCAGACCGCCAATAGTAACAGTTATGGGTCATGTAGATCATGGTAAAACATCAGTACTTGATGTTTTAAGAAAAGCAAATGTTGTTTCTGGAGAATTCGGAGGAATTACTCAGCATGTAGGTGCATATCAAATTCAGCACAATTCTAAAAAAATAACATTTATTGATACTCCTGGACATGCAGCATTTACTGAAATGAGAGCAAGGGGATCAAAGCTTACTGATATAGTGGTTCTCGTTGTTGCAGCTGATGATGGAGTTAAACCTCAAACAATAGAATCTATTAAACATGCAAAAGCAGCAAAAGTTCCAATAGTTGTTGCAATTAATAAATGTGATTTATCTGAAGCTGACCCTCAAAAAATTAAAAATCAGTTATTAGAACATGAATTGATAGCTGAAGAATTGTCAGGGGATACTTTAATGGTTGAAATCTCAACCAAAACTAAAAAAAATCTTTCTAAATTAGTTGAATCGATAATATTACAATCAGAAATTTTAGATTTGAAAGCCGATTATAATGTTAAAGCCAACGCTGTTGTTTTAGAATCTAAAGTTGATACTGGAAGAGGGCCAATTGCAAATATAATTGTAACCAATGGAACACTTAAAAAGGGTGATTATTTTGTAAGTGGATTAAAATGGGGTAAAGTAAGAGCAATCATAAATGATTTAGGA
Source organism: uncultured Pelagibacteraceae bacterium (assembly GCA_902515985.1). Lineage (GTDB taxonomy): Bacteria > Pseudomonadota > Alphaproteobacteria > Pelagibacterales > Pelagibacteraceae > Pelagibacter. The sequence goes on along the minus strand of CABXWY010000015.1, from coordinate 16,312 downwards.
GAAAATATTCAAGAGGCATATCCCGCTTCTCCAGTTGAAGTTTTAGGCATAAATGGTGCATCTAAGTCAGGTGACGATTTTATTGTTCTAGAAAATGAAAAAGAGGCTAAATTATTATGTGATGCAAGAATTCAAGAGTCCAAAATTGGCAAAAATCCTATAACTTTTGCAACACAGGAATCAGCATTTAAAGATAAAAAATCTCAAGAATTAAATATAATTATCAAATCAGATGTCCATGGCTCTTCAGAAGCAATTATAAGCGCAGTTATGATGATTAAACATGATGAAATAAAACCAAAAATAATTTTATCTGATATTGGAATGATTACTGAAACCGACGTAAGTTTAGCAAAGGCATCAAATGCATTGTTAATTGCTTTTAATGTTAAACCTACAAAGGAGGCAAAAAAACTAGCAGAGCAGGAAAAAATATCTATATCCTCATATAATATAATTTATGAAGTGCTAGACTTTATTAAAAATAGAATGTCAGGTTTATTATCTCCAGATGTAGAAGAGCAAATTACTGGATCAGCAGAAATTCTTGAAATATTCAAAGTTTCTAAAGTAGGTAAAGTGGCTGGCTCAAAAGTTCTAGATGGCGAAATACTAAATGACTCAAATGCTAGAGTTATTAGAGATGGTGCGATTATTTACAATGGTAAGATAAGCACGATTTTTAGGGAAAAAAATCAAGCAAAACAAGTTTCAGCTGGACTTGAGTGTGGAATAACCCTTAAAGATTTTAATGACTTTCAAAAAAACGATATAATTGAGGCTTATAACTCTAAAATTACGGAAAGACGAATATGAGATCTAAAAAAAATGGTAGAACTCTTTCACAAAGACAATTAAGAGTAGGTGAAATGATAAAACAAGCATTAGGCAATATATTCATGAGAGGTGAAGCAAAACTACCAAATATTGAAACAAGCAATATAACTGTTACAGAAGTTAGAATGAGCCCAGATTTAAAAACTGCAAAAACGTTTGTATTACCCTTAGGAGGTAAAAATGCAAATGAGATAATAGATGTTTTAAAAGACTTTTCATTTATAGTTAGAAAAGTTCTTTCCAAAAAAATTTCAATGAAATTTCTTCCAAAGTTATTATTTGTTAAAGATGAGTCATTTGACTATGCAGAAAAAATTGAAAATTTAATTAAAAAAACAAACAGACAGGAAAAATATGAGTAAAAAAGCAAGAGAATTAGCAATACATGATAAAGACACAGGTTCATCCGAAGTACAGATTGCTCTTTTAACTGAAAAAATTCAGACTTTGTCAAAACATATGAATTTATTTAAAAAAGATAAACATTCATCAGTAGGTTTATTGAAAGCTGTAAATAGAAGAAAAAAACTTTTGGATTATTTGAAAAGAAATAAACTAGAATCCTACAAAGATGTAATTAGCAAACTAAATATTAGAAAGTAGAAAAATGTTCAAAGAATTTAAAAAAGAAATTGAGTTAAACGGTAAAAAAATAAAGTTAGAGACAGGAAAAATTGCACGTCAAGCTGATGGAGCAGTTGTTGCAACTTGTGGTGAAACTGTAGTATTAGCAACAGTTGTTGGAGCAAAGAAAGTAAATCCAGAAGTTGATTATTTTCCGTTATCTGTAAATTATCAGGAAAAATATTATGCGGCAGGAAAAATTCCTGGAGGATATTTTAAAAGAGAAGCAAGACCAACTGAAAGCGAAACGTTAATTTCCCGACTAATTGATAGACCTATAAGACCATTATTTCCAGATGAATTTAAAAATGAAGTACAGTTGTTACCTACTGTTATTTCTTATGATAAGGAAAATGAAGCAGATATATTATCAATTATTGCTTCTTCAGCAGCTTTAGCAATTTCTGGAATGCCATTTCTTGGCCCTGTTGGTGCTTCAAGAGTTGGATTTATAGATGGGAAATATGTTTTAAATCCATCTAAAATAGATTTGGAAAAATCCAAGTTAGATCTTGTAGTAGCAGGAACAAAGGATGCCGTACTGATGGTTGAGTCTGAAGCAAAAGGATTATCAGAAGAAGAAATGTTAAACGCAGTAAAATTTGGCCATGAAAGTTTTGTTCCAGTTATTGAAATGATTGAGGAACTTGCTAAAGAATGTAGAAAACCTGAATGGGTAGTAGAAAAGAAAGATTTATCAGAAGTACAGAAAAAATTAGAAGGTGAATTTACAAAGGATCTAAAAAAAGCTTTCTCCACTAAGGATAAACAAGATAGATCAAATCAAATTTCTGAAATTAGTGAAAAAGCTAAAAAAATTTATGAGGAAAATGAAAATTATTCAGAATTAGACGTTAAATCTGAACTTAAAAATCTCGAAAAGAGAATTGTCCGAACAGATATTCTAAAAAATAAAAATAGAATAGACGGAAGAGGTCTTGCTGATGTCAGACAAATCGTGTGTGAAGTAGGAATTTTACCAAGGGTCCATGGATCTGCTCTTTTTACAAGAGGAGAAACACAAGCTATTGTTACTACAACTTTAGGAACCTCAGACGACGAACAAAGAATTGAAAGCTTAGATGGCCTTAAGAGAGAAAGATTTATGCTTCATTATAATTTTCCACCATTTTCTGTAGGAGAAACTGGAAGAATTGGAACCGGTAGAAGAGAAATTGGTCATGGTAAATTAGCCTGGAGAGCAATAAGTTCTTCGCTTCCATCACAGGAGAGTTTTCCTTACACATTTCGAATAGTTTCAGACATTACCGAGTCCAATGGATCATCTTCAATGGCAACTGTGTGTGGATCTTCTTTGGCATTAATGGATGCAGGAGTGCCGATAAAAGAACCAGTAGCAGGTATTGCAATGGGACTTATCAAAGAAGGCGATGATTTTAGTGTTCTTTCAGATATTCTTGGTGACGAAGATCATTTAGGTGATATGGATTTTAAAGTTGCTGGTACTAAAGATGGAATTACATCACTTCAAATGGATATCAAAATAACAGGGATAACCTTCGAAATAATGGAACAAGCATTAAAGCAGGCAAAAGATGGAAGAATTCATATTTTGGAAGAAATGAATAAAGCTTTAAACAAATCAAGAGATAGTGTTGGCAAACATACACCTAAAATGGAAAAAATCACTGTTGACAAAAAAGATATTGCAACAGTAATTGGTAAAGGCGGAGCAACTATAAGAGAGATTGTTGAAAAGTCAGGAGCAAAAGTTGACGTATCAGATGATGGTACTGTTACGGTTGCAGCACCAGATGAAGAATCTAGAAATAAAGCACTTCAAATAATTAAAGACTTAACTGCAAAAGCAGAACTAAATAAAATTTATAATGGAAAAGTTATGAAGATTATGGAATTTGGTGCATTTGTAAATTTCTTAGGCAAACAAGATGGTCTTGTTCATATTTCAGAGCTAGCTGACAAAAGAGTTGCAAAGGTAACCGATGTTGTAAAAGAAGGTGATGAAGTTAAAGTTAAAGTAATTGGCTTTGATAGAGGAAAAGTAAAACTTTCAATTAAACAAGCTGCGATATAAGATGCAGAATATGCAAAATCAAGAAATACTAAACATAATTGAAAATCTTAAAGGCCGAAGAGGATATGAGGAAAAAAAGGCATCTAAGTTAGGCTTTTCTTCACTTTATGCGTATTTCGAGGATAAAATTGTAAAAGAAAAACAGGCCATTGAAGATCAAAAAAAAGACTTAGAAGAAATTAAATCTGATACTAAACCTGAAAATAAAGAAAAAAAAAGCTGCGGTTGCTGTTAAGTATCCTTAAAAAATATTAGAAAATTATTTTTCAATCCTACTTATTTATTTTGTGTTTAATTTTACTTATTAAGAAAATAGCTATTGCACTAACTGCTGCAAACACTTCAAGTGCATGACCAGAATCACCAAGTATCATTTGAACGACATAAAATATAATACAAACAACAAACCAAACAAGAATCAACATTATTTATCTTTCCATTTGAGAAAGTTTCTTTTTAAGTTTATTTGATAAATTTTTAAACCACTGCCCTTCTTTACCTGAGTCTGGTAGCACCGCACCATATTCAATCATCTGAGAAGGTGGCAGATCAACTATATAAACCCATACTTGAGTTTCATCTAATTTTGTTTTTTTTACTAAGATGTTTTTTAAATCAGAGATTAATTTATCTTTAGTTTTTTTTGGTCTACCCGCTCTTATTTGACCAAGTAAAAATAATGAGGGTTCTTTTACTTTTTTACCACCCATGAAATGATTATTTTTTTTTGTTTTATTGAATATAACTTGAGCAAAATAAGTATTTGCGCCAGTAACTACATTATGAACCTTAGTAATACCTTGAGCTAGGTTTTGTTGTTGTTTTGAAGTTAAATTAAAATTTGAATTGGTAACCGTATATGTTGGCATTTATTCACTTATATTTTTTGGATCAGGCATTCCAACTTTATTGTATCCAGCATCAACATAATGAATTTCACCTGTTACTCCACTTGCCATATCACTTAAAAGATATAATGCTGAATTTCCAACATCAAGATTATCTACATTTCTTTTTAAAAAAGAGTGATCTGCATTCCATTTATATAAAAATTTTGCATCTCCAATTGCAGAAGCAGCCAAGGTCTTTATTGGCCCTGCACTTATTGCATTTACTCTTATTCCTTTAGATCCAAGGTCTCTTGCTAAGTATTTAACACTAGATTCTAAAGCCGCTTTACAAACCCCCATAACGTTATAATTCGGTATAGCTTTGTTTGCTTCATAACTCAGAGTAATCATGCTTCCATTTTGTTTCATAATTTTTGATGCTTCTTTTGCAACTTCAGTAAATGAAAAACATGAAATTAACATACTTCTTAAAAAGTTTTCCCTTGTTGTATTTAAATATTCACCCGATAACTCAGATTTATCCGAAAAAGCTATTGCGTGAACTACAAAATCAATTTCTCCCCATTTAGATTTAATATCTTCAAACAGTTTTATAACTTCTTCTTTTTTTTCTACATCACAACTGAAAGTTACATTTGAATTTAACTTTTCTGCTAAAGGAATTACTCTTTTTTTAAGAGCGTCACCCAAATAAGTGAAAGCTAACTCTGCTCCAGCTTCTGATAATTTTTGAGATATTCCCCAAGCAATAGATCTTTCATTAGCAACACCCATTATCAATCCTTTTTTACCTTTCATCAAACTCATTTTTAGACTTTCTCAAAAACTAAGGTTGCATTTGTTCCTCCAAACCCAAAGCTATTAGACATAACAGAGTTTAGTGAGACATCTTTTTCAACTTTTGTTACTATTGGATATTTTTTAGCTTCGTCATCCATGTCAGTAATATTAGCTGATGCGGATATAAAATTGTTTTTCATCATTATAAGACTGTAAACAGCTTCATGAACGGAAGTTGCGCCCAAAGAGTGCCCTGATAGTGATTTAGTTGAGCTTATCTTAGGTTTGTAATCCTTAAATACTTCACCAACTGCTTTTAATTCAGTTATGTCCCCAACAGGAGTTGAAGTTCCATGAGTATTAATATAATCAATTTTATTTTTTGAGGTTTTTAAAGCCATCTGCATACATCGAGCAGCACCTTCCCCAGATGGAGCAACCATATCGTAACCGTCCGATGTTGCACCATAACCAGTCAACTCCGCATAAATTTTTGCACCTCTTGCTTTTGCGTGTTCATATTCTTCAAGAACTAAAACGCCACCGCCACCTGAAATAACAAAACCATCTCTCGTTTTATCGTAAGGTCTTGACGCCTTATCCGGTGTATCGTTGTACTTAGATGATAACGCAGTCATTGCATCAAACATTGCAGTCATCGCAAAGTGAACTTCATCACTACCACCTGCAAAAATGACATTCTGTTTTCCTAATTGAATTAATTCCATTGCATTTCCTATACAGTGACCACTAGTAGCGCATGCAGAACTAATAGTATAATTCACACCTTTAATTTTAAATGGCACAGCTAGAGTTGCTGATGCAGTACTAGCCATTGTCCTAGGAACAACAAATGGTCCCATCTTTTTTGGATTTTTTTCTCTAGTTTTATCCGCAGCTAAAATTACATTCTCTATAGAAGGTCCTCCTGACCCCATCACCATTCCTGTAAAAATATTGCTTACATCTTTATCTTCTAATCCAGAGTCTTTTACAGCCTCCGTCATAGCTACATAATTATAAGCTGATCCTTTACCCATAAATCTAATTACTTTTCTATCAACATGATCTTCTAGCTTTATATTCGGTAATCCATGAACATGACTTTTAAGGTTAAATTCTTTATATTCTTCAGAAAATGATATCCCTGATTTTGAATTTATTAATGAATTATAAACTTCTTCCTGATTATTCCCTAAACAAGAAACAATACCAATTCCAGTAACTACTACCCTTTTCATTATTTAAACAACCCAACTTTTAAATTTTCTGCAGAATATATTTTTTTATCATCTGCTTTTAGCAATCCATTAGCTAGTCCAACAGTTGTACCCTCTTTAATTAAAACTCTTTTCATCTCAATTTCGTAAGTTGCAACTTTGACATTTTTTAAAACCTCACCTGTAAACTTTACTGTACTAACACCCAATGCTCTTCCCCTACCAGGATTACCAAGCCAGCCTAAATAAAATCCAACTAGTTGCCACATTGCATCAAGTCCCAAACACCCAGGCATAACAGGGTCCTCTTTAAAATGACAATCAAAAAACCATAAATCATTTTTAATATCTAATTCAGCCTTCAAAAGTCCTTTTTTAAAAGTTCCTCCACTTTCTCCAATTTCAGTAATTCTGTCAAACATCAGCATAGGTGGCAAAGGAAGTTTTGCATTTCCAGGCCCAAAAAGCTCACCATTTGCACATTTTATTAAGTCATCGTAATTATATACTGATTTTTTTTCCATAAAATTTTTTCTTTCATACTGTATTTATATAATTTACAATATACAATTAGATTTGAACTGATAAATTAGGCAAAATAATGAGTAATAGTAGAAATTTTGAGGAAAAACTTAGATCTGCAGGCTTAAGACCTACCAGACAAAGATTAGAAATATGCGAAGTTCTTTTTGACAGAAAAGAAACATTTCACTTTACAATTGATGGTCTTCAAAAAATTCTTAAAAATAAACTTAATACAAAAATTTCTATTGCAACAGTTTATAACACAATCAATTCATTCAAGAATAAAGGTTATATAAAAGAAATATCATTAAATTCTGAAAAAACTTATTTTGATACAAACGTTACAAATCACCACCATTTTTATGATGAAACAACCAGTGAACTTATCGATTTTCATGATAGCGATGTTGAACACCTTCAATTAAGAAAAAATCTACCTGGCAAAAAGATTAAATCTATTGAAGTTTTAGTAAAAGTTGCAAATAAATAATAATTATATTTATTAAGTTTTTTAAAATAGGACAAAAAAGCACTTTAGAATTGTTCTAATATATTGACATATTATTTAAACTCACTAAATTAGTCTTGTGAGTAAAGAAATCTTAAAAGAAAAATCAAAATGCCCTTTTACAGGCGCGGGAACTCCCCCAAAACATCCTACAGGAAAAGGGACTTCCAATAGAGACTGGTGGCCAAATAGCCTTAATTTAAAAATGCTTAGTCAGCACTCTAGCTTAGTAAATCCGATGGATAAAAAATTTAGTTATGCAAAAGAATTTAAGAAACTAAATTATAAAGCTCTGAAAAAAGATCTTTATAAATTAATGACTGATTCACAAGACTGGTGGCCAGCTGACTATGGTCATTACGGTCCGTTATTCATAAGACTTGCTTGGCATGCCGCCGGAACTTATAGGACTGGAGATGGAAGAGGAGGAGCTGGCACAGGAAATCAGCGTTTCGCTCCTCTAAATAGTTGGCCGGATAACGTTAACTTAGATAAGGCAAGGTTACTGTTATGGCCAATAAAAAAAAAATATGGAAAAAAAATTTCCTGGGCGGATTTGTTTATTTTAGTTGGCAATGTTGCTTTAGACTCTATGGGTTTCAAAACATTTGGTTTCGGAGCAGGTCGTGAAGATATCTGGGAACCGGAAGAAGATATTTATTGGGGATCTGAGAAAGAATGGCTTGGAGTAAATAGATACAGTGGAAAAAGAGATTTAGAACAGCCCTTGGGCGCATCACACATGGGTCTTATTTATGTGAACCCACAAGGTCCAGATGCAAATCCTGATCCATTATTGGCAGCACATGACATTAGAGAAACATTTGGTAGAATGGCAATGAATGATTATGAAACAGCTGCATTAGTTGCAGGTGGTCATACTTTTGGTAAATCTCACGGTGCAGCACCGGAATCTCACAAAGGTCCAGAACCAGAGGGTTCAAAAATTTATGAACAATCTACAGGTTGGAATAGCAACTATAAAAGTGGAATAGGTGTTGACACTATTAGCAGCGGAATTGAAGGTGCTTGGACACAAAACCCAACTAAGTGGGATATGGGATATTTAGATTGTTTATACGATCATGAATGGGAATTAACGAAAAGTCCTGCAGGCGCACATCAATGGACACCGAAAAAAAACGGCCAAAAAATTAAAATGGTTCCAGACGCCCACGAAAAAGGAAAAAAACATCCTCCGATGATGCAAACTACAGATATTTCATTGAAAGTTGATCCTAGTTATGGACCAATTACAAGACATTTTCATAATAACCCAAAAGAATTTCACGATGCATTTGCTAGAGCTTGGTTTAAACTAACTCATAGAGATATGGGACCAAGAGTATGCTATTTAGGCCCAGATGTGCCAAAAGAAAAGCTAATCTGGCAAGATCCAATTCCTAAACAGACTTATAAAATTAAAAAAGATGAAATCAAAAAACTTAAATCTAAGATTTTAAAATCAGGTCTAAAAACTTCAGAGTTAGTATCAGCTGCTTGGGCATCCGCATCAACTTTTAGAGCCTCTGATAAAAGAGGCGGAGCTAACGGATCAAGATTAAGACTTGAACCTCAAAAAAGCTGGAAAATTAATAAAGTTTCGAAAATTGATAAAGTGATTAAAGTTTTAGAGAAAATTAAAAATAATTTTGATAGTAAAAAGAAATCAGTTTCAATTGCTGATTTGATAGTATTAGGTGGATGTGTAGCAATAGAAAAAGCTGCAAAAAAATCAGGCTATAATGTTAAAGTTCCTTTTTCTGCTGGTAGAGGAGACGCCTCTCAAGATCAAACAGATGTAAATTCATTTAGACTTTTAGAGCCCAAAGCTGATGGATTTAGAAATTATTTAAATAGTGACACAAATATCTCAGCAGAGGAAATGTTAGTAGATAAATCACAGCTATTGAGGTTAACGACTACTGAAATGACAGTTTTAGTTGGAGGCATGAGAATGCTTAATACCAACTACGATGGTTCTAGTCTTGGTGTATTTACAAAAAAGCCAGGATCTTTGTCTAATGATTACTTTAAAAATTTATTGGATATGAATACAACATGGAAAGAAATTGACAAAAAAGAGCAGCAATTTGTAGGAAAAGATAGAAAAACGAATAAAATAAAATGGAAAGGCACTAGAGTAGATTTAATATTTGGATCAAATTCACAATTGAGAGCAATAGCAGAAGTTTATGCCTGTGAAGATGGAGAAATAAAATTTGTTAATGATTTCATTGCAGCATGGGCAAAAGTGATGAACGCAGATAGATTTGATTTAAAATTTAACTAAGATATAGTTCATTTTATGACTGAGTTAACACAAGGAATATTTCAAACAGGAAAATCATTTTATGTGAGTAACAGAGGTTCGCTACTTAGAACACTAATTTATACCATCGGTCACTTTGCTATTGCTATAACTGTTTTAATGTTAATTGCAGATGTACCTTTCATGATTGCCCTTACAGACGCTATCGTAGAACCATTAGCAAACGCAGTTTGGTATTTTGTTCTGGATAAAATTTGGACAAGCAAATATAAAAAAAAGTAGCAATTAATTTTTACCCCAAACATTTTCTGTTGTAATCCAACCAGAATAACTCTGACTTGAAACTTCACACCAATTTTTTTTACATTTTTCTAAAACAAATAATCTCCCACTTCTAATATTTGCTAATGGTCTAGAGTTATAAGTTGGTTTTTCAAAAAGGATTCTGTCAGATAAAACCAATAGCGAATTAATTTTTTTTAATTGAGTCCAATGTATCCATCCACTGTTTTTTTTGTGATCGATTATTTTTCGAAAATTATCTTTTTTATCTATAATTTTAACTGGTAAATATTTCTTTTTATAAATGAATTTTATAGGGTAATCCATTCCAGGGCCCATTCTTACATTTACCTTAGAATTTTTAAGCATTAAAAAAAAATCTTCATTTGAATGTGAACTAGTACAAAAAAAAACTAAAATCAAAAAAATTATTTTTCTCCACATACACAATTCTTTTTTTTTGAGAAACTAGATTGTCTAAAAGATAGATTTAACAGATCAATTATTAAAATTTTATCCTTTAATTCATTTTTTAGATTTAAAATATTTTTAAGTGTCTCGTTTGCTTGTATGTTACCTACGATACCTGCAACTGGTCCCAAAATCCCGTCCGATTCACAATTTAAAACTTCCTCGTTAACTTCAGATTGATAGAAGCATTTTAAACATGCTTCATTATTTCTTTTAAAATTAAATGAAAATACATGTCCATCGTATTTACTTATAGCTCCTACAATTAAGGTTTTTTTTAATCTACGTGCAAATTTATTTAATAAAAATTTAGTTTTAAAATTGTCAGAGCCATCAACAATAATATCGAATTGCTTTAATATCTTATCAACATTTTTGATTGTTATTTTACTCTTAAAAATTTTAGTTTTTACATCTGGGTTAATATCCATTATTTTCTTTTTTAATACATCAACTTTATATTTTCCGACATCCTTAAACGTATAAATTGACTGTCGGTGAATATTAGATGGATCTATTTTATCGTAATCAATTATACCTAATCGACCTACTCCAGCTCTAGACAAATAATCAATAACTGGACAGCCAAGACCACCCGCACCAACAACTAAAACATTTGAATTTAGAATTTTTTTTTGGCCAATGGTGCCAACATTTTTCAAAACTATTTGTCTTGAATACTTTTCAATTTGTTTATTTGAAAGATTTTTCTTCATTTACCTGTAGATCCAAAACCTCCAGAACCTCTTACAGTTTCAGGAAGTTTATCTACTTCTTCAAGCTCAATTTTTAGAATTGGTGTAAGAATCATTTGCGCTATTCTATCATCACAATTAACAATAAATTCTTTTTCTCCGTGATTAAAGATTATAACTTTAAGCTCTCCTCTATAATCACTATCAATTGTACCAGGACTGTTAAGAACTCCAATACTTTGTTTGGCCGCTAGCCCAGATCTTGGTCTTATCTGAACCTCAAAATTTTCTGGAAAAGCTAATGATACTCCAGTTGGGATAAGAGCAGATGAACCAGGTTTGATATTAATTGGATTTTTGATGAAAGCCATTAAATCCATTCCAGAAGAACCATCAGTTTTATATTTTGGCAATTTAACTCTTTGATCAAGCTTTTTAACTAGAACTTTAACCATTGATCAGTCCAAGTTTGAAATAATTTTTCTTACAATTTTATTAGCAATTACAGATTTTTTATCTTTTGAAATTTTTTCAATTTCTCCACTTTTATATAAGATGCTTACTTCATTAAAGTCTGAGTCAAAGCCTATTTCTTGATTTGAAACATCATTCGCAATTAGCCAGTCACAATTTTTCTCAGCTATTTTTTTTTGTGAGTTTTCTATAATATTGTTTGTTTCAGCTGAGAAGCCTAAAACTAATTTGGGCCTTAATGAGTTATGATTTGAAACATGTTTTAAAATATCAATATTTTTTTCTAAACTAAGACTGTAATTTTCTTTATTTTTTATTTTATTTTTGGATACATCCTTGACTTTAAAATCTGCTACTGCGGCAGAAAAAATTGCTACATCTGCTGGAAGGTTTTCAATGACCGAGTCAAACATTTCTTTTGCTGAACTGATATTGATTGTATTAATACCTTTGATTGGATCTAGTTGTGTAGGACCAGATATAAGTGTTGTATTAAAGCCACTTTTTTTAAGTGAATTCGCAATCTCATATCCTTGTTTGCCGCTTGATCTATTTGTTATATATCTTACAGGATCAATAAACTCTTTGGTAGGACCAGCAGTCACAATTGCCTTTAAGCCATTATTTTTTTTTAATTCTTTATGTTTTATCTCTAAATACTTAACTATTTCTTGTGGTTCTGTCATTTTTCCTTCTCCATATTCACCACATGCCATGTCGCCTATAACTGGACCTATAAATTCATGACCCATATTTTTTAAAATATTTACATTATTTTTATTAGATTTATTTTCCCACATTCTTACATTCATAGCTGGAGCAATAAAAAATTCTTTATCAGCAGCTAACAGAACAGTTGATGCAAGATCATCTGCAGAAGCATTTGAAATTTTTGATAATGTATTTGCAGTGGCAGGCGCAATTAATATTATATCTGCCCACCGGGATAAGGAAATATGATCCATTTCCGCTTCAGAATTTGGATCGAACAAATCCGAATAAACTTTTTCTTGAGATAAAGAAGTTACAGATAAAGGTGTTACAAATTTATTAGCATTTTTTGAAAGAATAGTTTTAACAGAGCATTCTTTTTTCTTTAGTATTCTAATTAGTTCTAAAGATTTATAAGCTGCTATTCCGCCTGTTATTACAAGTAATACTTTTTTATTTTTTAATTCACTCATGGTGAGATTAAAATACCATGAAACCTATAAATACAAGCAGTAATAAGCCAATAATACTTTGATTTCTAAAGGATTTCATTTCTAACTCTTTATTTTTCATTGCAGAGTAAGAATTAGAATTTTGTGGGATTTGGCCACTTGCAAGAAATGTTAATGCTTGATTAGCTTTTTCCATCATTTGTGGCAATTCTGGAAGTTTTTTTAAAACTTCCGCAGAATCTTTTAAAGTTTCTGTAAAATTATTTATTGGATCTTTAGTTTCTCTTAACCATTTTTCAAGTACTGGCCTTGAGGTTTCCCATATATTAGTTTCTGGATTTAGTTTTCTTGCAACCCCTTCAACTACTACCATAGTTTTTTGCAATAACAGTAATTGAGGTTGAGTTTGCATGTTAAATTTCTCTGTAATATCAAACAATTGTTTAAGTAATTTTCCACCAGAAATATCTTTAACTGATTGTCCAAAAATTGGTTCACCAATTGATCTTAAGGCTTGAGCAAGCTCATCAACGTTTACATTATTTGGCACTAGGCCTGCAATCAAATGAACTTCTGCAACTTTTTTATAATCTCTTTGAATAAAACCAAATAGAATCTCAGCAAGGTAACGTCTGTTAAGTTTGTCAATTCTACCCATTATACCGAAATCAATTGGCACAATTTGTCCACTTTCATTTATGAATATATTACCTTGATGCATATCTGCATGAAAAAAACCATCTCTAACAGCATGTCTTAAAAAATGTTGTATTATACTTGTGGCAATATTTTTTACGTCTATTTTTTTATCATTAATTAAATCTTTTTCTCTTATTGAAACACCTTCAACCCAGTCTAAAGTCAAAACTTTTTCACTTGTATAATTCCAGTATATTTTTGGAACATAAAACCCAGAATCATTTTTTGTATTTTCTGCATATTCATTTGCAGCCGCTGCTTCAAATCTTAAATCCATTTCGTGATTAGTAATTTCTTTTAACAGAAAGACTACTTCTACTAATTTAAGCCTTTTTGTTCTTGTTATGGTGCTCTGAATTATGTAAGCTAGAAGCATCAAGGCATCTATTTCTTCATTAAAAACTTTTTTAATCTCTGGTCTTAAAATTTTAATAGCAACATCTTTTATAGTTCCATTTTCGTTAATTTGTGCTTTGTGTACCTGAGCAATAGAAGCTGCAGCAACCGGTTCACTTAAATTTAAAATAGAATTAAAGTTTTCTATACCTAAACTTTCTTTCAAAATATTTTTAGCCTCTTGCATTGTAAAGGGAGGTAATCTGTCTTGAAGTTTTTCCAATTTTTTTGAAATTTCCTCTCCAATTATATCTGGTCTTGTTGCTAAGAATTGCCCTAATTTAATAAAAGTTGTACCCATACCTTGAATCGACTCACATAATTTATCTTCATCAGATTTAATATCTGAAAGATCTTTTTCTTTTGAAAATGAAAAGGAAAAAACTTTAATAAATAATTTAATTATTAAAGGAGGTTGGTGTATTTTTGAAATAATATCAACAGCCTCGGACATAGCTAATCTTCTTCCAATTCTGAATAAAATAAAAATTTTTCTTATCATTAAACTTTCCAACCAGAATGTATTGCAACTATTCCACCATTAAAATTTCTGTATTTACACTTGATAAAATTATTTTTATTCATGCAATCAAGTAATTCTTCTTGGTTAATAAATTTGTCTATACTTTCAACTAAGTACTCGTAAGGTTGTCTTTCCCCCACAATCCATTTACCTATTTTTGGTATGAGCTTTGAATATTCTTTGTAAATTTTTCTAAAATTATCATTCTGTACTTTTGAAAATTCAAGGCAGAGGAATTTTCCACCAGGCTTAAGTACTCTAAACGCTTCTTTGATAGATTTATCAATATTTTTTGTATTTCTTAATCCAAAGCTAATAGTATAAAAATCAAAAAAATTATCTTCAAATTGCAAATTTTCTGCAGAATTAACAAACCATTTAATATTTTTAGTATTTTTGAATTTCTTCTTTCCTGCGCTTATCATGTTTTTATTTGGGTCAACATTGTAAACTTCGCCATAATAATTTACTGACTCTAAGAATAATTTACCAATATCCCCTGTACCACATCCAACATCTATCAACTTAGTATTTTTATATGGAGACATCATATTAACTAAATCTTTTTTCCAAAGTCTATGAATGCCCAGTGACATGAAATCATTCATGACATCATATTTATTTGATACTCTGTCGAAGACTTTTTGAACAAGTCCCTTG
The DNA here is from genome assembly GCA_902515985.1 of uncultured Pelagibacteraceae bacterium. GTDB lineage: Bacteria > Pseudomonadota > Alphaproteobacteria > Pelagibacterales > Pelagibacteraceae > Pelagibacter. The sequence goes on along the minus strand of CABXWY010000015.1, from coordinate 1,276 downwards.
TGATTTTGTAAAATTTGTTTCATTATTTAAATATATTAACTGTTAATATAGTATTAAATGCCAGAATTGCCAGAAGTAGAAATTGTCAAACAGTCACTTATAAAAAACGTAAAATCTGAAAAAATTATTAAAGTAATTGTAAGAAATAGAAACCTTAGGTTTAAACTTCCAAAAAACTTTAAAAATATTATTGAGAAACAAAAAATTATAAATGTAAGAAGATTTTCTAAATATGTGATTATAGAATTTTCAAATAATTTATTTTGTGTTTTACACCTAGGAATGTCTGGAACAATACATATAGTTAAAAATAATAAAAAAAAAAATAAAAGCTTAGTCACAAATTCAAGTTTTTATCACTCACCTTATCTGTCAAATAAACATAATCATATTGAATTAATTTTTAAAGATTTAAAGCTAGTTTATAATGATCCAAGAAGGTTTGGATATTTTAAAATTTTTAATAATCTTCAAAAATTAGAAGATTTTATAAATAGCTACGGTATTGAACCATTTGATAAAAAATATAATTTTAGATATGTAAAAGATAAATTAAAGGGTAAAAAGAAAAATATAAAAGATTATCTACTAGATCAAAAATTCGTTGCTGGGATTGGCAACATTTATGCATCTGAGATTTTATTTGAGAGTAAAATTAGTCCTCAAAAAAAATCTTGTGAACTCTCTGATAACGAATTAAATAGAATTGTTAAATTCTCGAAAATTGTTTTAAATAAATCTATAAAAAAAGGAGGATCAAGTATTAGAAATTTTGTAAATACCTCTGGAAAAGTGGGAAGTTTTCAAAAATATTTTAAAGTTTATCAAAGAGAGGGTAAAAATTGTCTTAAAAATAATTGTGAGGGTAAAATTTTACGTACAGTCATTTCTAATAGGTCCACTTTCTATTGTAATATTTGTCAAAAATAAAAAAATTATTAGTTGACCATACTAACCTGAGCAGCTATATCTGCTCGCGACATGGCAAATACAAAATCAGCAATTAAAACAGCTAGAAAAATTTCTAGAGAAACAAAAATAAATAAATTGAGAAAAAGTAGATTTAAGAATGCAATAAAGAGAATGAACGCTTTAATTGAAAAGAAAAATAAAAAGGAAGCATTAGCCTATTTGCCTAAGCTGAATTCAGAAATAATGAGAGTTGCCAAAACTGGCATAATTAAAAAACGAAATGCATCAAGAAATCTGTCAAGAGTTACAAAAAAAATAAATGCTCTTTAACAACTAGAAAGCGACATCAATTTCTTCAACTTTT
>CABXWY010000014.1 GCA_902515985.1 uncultured Pelagibacteraceae bacterium | reverse complement strand
ACCATAAACCCATCTACAGAATGGCGTTTTCATCAAGATATTTATATTGAAAAGAGGGATGCTCATGCAATAGTTCATGCTCATTCGCCCAATGCCACTGCTGTTTCTGCTCATGGAAAAAAAGTTCCAGCATTCCATTATATGATTGCATTAGCTGGAGGTGAAGACATTAAATGTTCAGAATATGCAACATTTGGAACCAAAGAATTGTCCCAGAATATTATTAAAGCGCTTGATAATAGAAAAGCGTGCCTTATGTCAAATCATGGTCAGGTTGCATTTGGTAAAAATTTAAGCGAAGCATTTGAACTTGCACAAGAGGTAGAAAATATTTGTCATCAATATATAAATACAATAAAATTAGGTAATCCTAAGATTCTTTCTAATGAAGAAATGAAAAAAATCTTAGAAAAAACAAAAAATTATAAAAAAAATTAGTATTTTCTAATGACTAAAGTAGGTGAACATATAACACTAGATATAATTGGAACAAATAAGGAGTATGAACCAAAGTTCTTCGAAAAACTAGTCTATAAAATTGCAAAAAAGGCAAAAGTAACAGTATTAGAAATATCAAAATATAAATTTGAACCTCAGGGTTTTACTTTAGTTGCACTTTTGGCTGAAAGTCATATTAGTTTTCACACTTTTCCAGAAAAAGGAATTATAAGTTTTGATTTTTTTACTTGTGGAAAAGTTAATCCAATAGTGGCTTTAGATGTAATTAAGAAAGATATCAAACATCAAAAAATTGTAAAAAAAGAATTTAATAGAGATAATATTATTTACTACGATGATATTTATAGCTCACCAGGACTAAAAAAATATTATTTAGTTAAGGATGTTTTAGAGGATTTTAACTCCAAGGTTGGTCAACATATTGAGATTTTAAACCTTGAACAATTCGGAAAATCTCTATTTATTGATAATGAACTTCAAGTTTCTGAAAGTGATGAACATTTATATAGTTCAACTTTTGTTAATTCTGGCATTAAACTAAATTCTCAAAAAGATAAATCCGCTATAATTGGCGGCGGCGATGGAGGTGTAGCAAGAGAGTGCATTTCACAAGGATTTAATTATATAGATTGGTTTGAGTTAGATCCTGAAGTAGTTGAGGTTTGTGAAAAACACTTATCTAAAATCGGTAAAAAAGCTACGACAAAAAATTCTGTTAAATGTGTTTGGGGTGATGCTTTTGAAAGTATAAAAAAAGTTGAGGAAAATAAATACGATAAAATATTTGTGGACTTGAATGACGATCAATATTGCATAGACCTTGCTGCCAAAAATATTAATTCTTTAAAAAGAATTCTGAAACCCAATGGAACCATTACAGCACAAGTGGGTAGTCACGATAAAAAACCAAAACAGGTTAAAAAATGGCTTAATTTATTTGAAAAAAGCTTTGGCAATGCATCTTTAGATAGAATTTATATTCCAAGTTTTGATTGTTCTTGGAATTTTGCTTCATCGTTAAATAAATAATTACTTTTTTAATCATTTAATTTGTGAAATACTTCTTTAAAAAATATTGGAGGAGAAATGAATATTATTAAAAAATTTAGCTTAGGAGTTTTGATTACCTTATTTTTATCGATTTCTGCTAACGCTGATAAAATTAAAATTGGTACAGAAGGGGCGTACCCACCTTGGAATTCTAAAGATGCTTCAGGTAAACTTATTGGTTTTGAAGTTGAACTAGCTTGGACACTCTGCAGATATATTGGTGAACAATGTGAGATAGTTGAGCAAGATTGGGATGGCATGATACCTGCTTTGATTATGAGAAAGTTTGACGCAATAATGGCAGGTATGTCAATTACTGCTGAGAGACAAAAAGCGATAAGTTTTTCTCAAGGTTATGCAGATGAAGTGGCTTCTTTAGCGGTAATGAAGGGTTCAAGTTTAGAAGGTATAGAAACACCAGCTGGAATTAATCTGACTAAACCAAACGCTGCTGCAAAAAAAGCATTAAAAACTTTAACAGCTGCTTTAGATGGAAAAACAGTTTGTGTTCAAACAGCAACTATTCACCAAAACTTTTTAGACTCTGGTGATGTTGGAAAAATAAATGTAAGAACTTACAAAACGCAAGATGAAGTTAACCTCGATTTAGCATCTGGTAGATGTGATGCCGCATTAGCTGCTGCTGTAGCATTTAGTGATTATGCTGAAAAATCTGGCAAACCAGTTGTTTTAGTTGGACCAACTTTTTCAGGTGGAGCATTTGGTAATGGTGTAGGTGTAGGTATTAGAAAAGATGATACTGAACTTTTAAACACCTTTAACAAAGCAATTGATAAAGCAAGAAAGAACGGTGATATTAGTAGAATTGCTACTAAATGGTTCGGTTTCGATGCATCTATGTAATTAATTTTAGATTTGGCGACTATAATATATAGTCGCCAATCTTTATGGAACTTCTAGCTTTTGGTGAAACTGGTTGGGGCGATGAATTACTTATTGCCACTTTAATGACTATTGCTGTTTCAATAACAGCTATGTTCATAGGTTTTATTTTTGCAATAATATTTACACCTCTAAAATTATCCAAAAACAAATTTTTCAAACTTATTGGAAACTCTTACACTACAGTAATTAGAGGAGTTCCAGAATTATTAGTAATTTATTTATTTTTTTTTGGTGGCAGTGGCGCAGTTATGTATGTAGCTTCTATATTTGGATATAATGAATATATTGAAATTAATGCTTTTATTACCGGATCGTTTGCTATTGGCATAATATCCGGTGCGTATTCAACTGAAGTCTTTAGAGGAGCGATTCAATCAATTGACAAAGGACAGTTTGAAGCCTCACAAGTTTTGGGACTAAAAAGATTTCATTATTTTTTTAGAGTAATACTGCCTCAAATGTTAAGACTAGCGATCCCTAACTTGAGCAATGTTTGGCAAATAACTCTAAAAGATACCTCGCTTATTTCTGTAACAGGTTTAGTTGAAATAATGAGACAATCTTATATTGCTGCTGGATCAACTAGAGATCCATTATTTTTTTATTCATGTGCAGCAGTTTTATACTTATTGCTAACATATTTTAGTATGAAATTAATAAACACATTAGAAGTAAAATACAGTAGGGGATATTGATGGATTTTGAATTAATGATCAACAGTTTTCCAAAATTACTTAACGCTACACTAATTACACTAAAATTACTGTCAGCATCATTATTTTTTGGATTATTCATTGGGCTTTTGTTTGCAATTTTAAGAATGAATAAAAATCCATTAATAAATAAGTTTGCTTACTGTTATTCTTATGTATTTAGAGGAACCCCTCTACTTGTGCAAATATTCATTATTTATTTTGGTTTAGGTCAAATTGAATTTTTAAGATCAACTGTATTATGGGTTATTTTAAAAGAACCCTATTGGTGTGCGATTATTGCTTTTTCTTTGAATACAGGTGCTTATACATCTGAAATATTAAGATCTGCATTTCAAACAATAAAACCTGGATTTATTGAGGCAGGTAAAAGCCTTGGTATTCCAAATAAAATAATATTTTATAAAATTCAAATACCAATTGCTATAAAACAATCTTTACCTGCTTACGGTAACGAAATAATTTTAATGCTTAAGGGCACATCCTTGGCAAGTACTGTAACATTGATGGACCTCACAGGTGTAGCAAAATACATAATCTCAACAACGTTTAAGCCCATCGAGGTTTTTATTGTAGCTGGAGGAATTTATCTCTTTATGACTTTTATCATCCATAACGCTATTAAATTTTTAGAGAAAAAATATAGTTATTAGTAAGGGGTGTATTCTTTTATTTCTTTAATTTTAGATCCAGTATGATTGTTCATCTCTAGTTTTATCTTCCCTCTTTCATCATTGAGAAAATGAATATCTCTAGAGGTTTTAATAAAAACATCACCAAAATCTGAGTTTTTTTCACATAATCTCTTTTCATTCTCAATATTCCATAGTTTATTATTAATTTCTTTTAAAGATTTAAAGAGCTTATTTAACTTATCGTCAGGATTAATATTCTTTTCATATTGATCTTTAAGTAATTTAAATTCTTCATCTATAAACTTCAGTTTATTTTGATCTTTAATCTTTTCTTTTTTAATTTCTAATATAGAAATTTTATCCAACAACTCACCAACTGAAACTTCAACAAGTATTTTATTCATAAATTTTTATATTATGCTAAGTTGTTAAAAATATGTCTAATATTTTAATTATTAAACACGGCTCATTAGGAGATATAGCCCAAGCTAGTGGAGCAATTCAAGATATTTATGAAAATAATAAACAAAATAATCTATATATTATGACGACAAAACCTTACATTGATTTATTTAAAAAAAACCCTTTTATCAAAGATGTAATTTTAGATAAACGTTTATCAAGATTTAATCTCATTTATTTATACTTGCTAATGAGAGAAGTAAAAAAATTCCAATTTATTAAAGTATTTGATTTACAAAATTCATCAAGAACCGCGTTTTACAAAAAAATTTTATTTCCTAATTCAAATTTTAATTCTTGGTCATCTTCCGAAACAACGCTGCCATTAAAAACAAATAAACAAGAATTTGATAAATTATCAGTTTTAGAGAGATTTGATCATCAATTAAAAACATCTGGATTGAATACTAAGCATACACTTAAACCAAACTTAAGTTGGTCTTGTACAGATATACATGAAATAAATTCTAAATTTGCATTAAACAAATATATACTTTTATTTCCATTTTGCTCTCCACACTTAAAATTAAAGAAATGGCCTTACTTCAATGAACTAATAGAAATTATATGTAAGGAATTTAAAGATGAATATAAAATTATAATCGCACCTGGACCGAGTGAAATTCAAGAAGCAAGAAATATTAATGCGGAATGCATTTTAGACAATGGTAAATCTCTTAATATTTCTCAACTTGCATCTCTAATTAAAAATAGTTCTTTCGTAGTATCAAACGATACTGGTCCCGCCCATATTTCTGCTCATCTCGGCGTAAAAGGTATTGCTCTATTTGGATCTCATACCTCAGCCTACAAAGTAAATATTGAAAGAGAAAAATTTAAAGCAATTCAAGTTTCAGATTTAAATAATTTAAGTGCAAGAAAAGTATTTGAAAAAATTAATTTATAAAATTTTTTGATAACTTTTTATTATTTTTTCCCAATGAAAATTTTCAGAAAATTCAATGGCTGCTTTTCCATATTCTTTATATTTATGATCTTTTAACATTTTATCTATTGATGAATAAATTTCTTCAAGGTCATTTCCATCGCAAATTAAACCTGTTTTTTCATGAATGATTGCATCTGAGGCGCCACCGTCCTTTCCACCAATTGATGGAATTCCATATTGTGCAGCCTCAACGTAAGCAATTCCAAAACCTTCTACAGATTTGTTATGAACTATAGAAGGCATAACAAAAACATTTGATTTAGATACCAAAGCATTTTTAAGACCTGTCTCAATATTTTTTAGAAAAACAACATGATCACTTAGTTTAAGTTCTTTTACTAAATTTTTTAAATTATCTTCTTCATCTCCATATCCAACGCAAACATAAATTATATTTGAATAAAGTTCTTTTAAATTTCTAATTGCCATAATTACTTTTTCATGATTTTTTCTTTTATCAAATCTCGAAACAGTAATTAATCTAGTAGATTTCCCATCATAAATTTTTTCTGCTTGTTCAATATCTATTTTTGAAGGCGCAATTACAGGCTCAACACCTGGATTTATTACATTTATTTTATCTTCATTTACTCCAATATTTATTGCTAAATTCTTAGTGAAAACTGAATTTGAAATCACATAGTCAACATTATTTAAAATATTTATTAATCTTTTGTTTTGTCGCGAACCTTTCTTATGATTTATCTCTTTTGAATGAATTAAACATATTTTTTTTTTATTTGTATTTATAAGTTCTAAACTTTTCCAATGATCCGCTATTATGCACTGCACATTTTTGTTATTTTTTAAAAATTCATTTATTAAATATGATTTTCTATATTTCCTCAGTAATTTAGGACCTCCAACTCTTTCTATCGAAAAATTCACATTTTTATCAAAATCGGAATAATTTTCGTGATAATCTGCGAATACCTTTACTATGTTTAATTTAGATAAAGACCTTGTTAATCCATGCATTAAATTCTGCATACCACCTATTTCTGGAGGAAAGTTTCTAGTTAAAATTAAGAACATTTACTCTATTTTATCCACTTTATATTACACCCCATACTTGGATACTGTTCTTCAGGCCCTCGACTGGTTCTTGAAATTAAATTACAAGCTTTAAATAATTCACTTTCACTATTATCAATAGGTTTAAGATCCTTTAGCTGTTTAATCCTACCTCTATATTGAAGTTCTAAGTTACCATTATATGCAAAAAAGTCAGGGGTACAAACTGCATCATAGGTTTTAGCAACATCTTGCTTTTCATCGTGAAGGTATGGAAATGAAAAATTATTTTCTTTGGAAAATTTAACCATATTTAAAAAAGAATCTTCTGGATAATTTTTTACATCATTTGAGCATATCGCAACTGAATTAATTCCAAATTTTTCTAAGTTTTTACAATCTTCAACCAAGTCTTCTATAATTGCTTTAACGTAAGGGCAGTGATTACAAATAAACATAATCAAAGTTCCTTTTTCACCTTTTATATCATTTAAAGAAAGTATTTTATTATCTGTAGATTTAAGTTTAAAATTTTCTGCTTTTTTCCCAAAATCGCATATTGGTGTTTTTGTAAGAGCCATGATAGAACAATATATAATTTATGTTTTACGATTTAAAAGATAAAAAACCAAAAAACTCTGGCGAAAATTGGGTGGCACCGAATGCTGTTATTATAGGGGATGTTACTTTAGAAAAAAACTCAAGCATTTGGTTTAATGCAACTTTAAGAGGTGATTTAGAAAATATTCACATAGGTGAAGGGTCTAATGTCCAAGACGGATGTGTTCTTCATACAGATCCAGGCTATCCTTTAAAGGTAGGAAAAAATGTTACAGTTGGACACCTGGTCATGCTTCATGGATGCTCAATAGGGGACAATAGTCTTATTGGTATAGGATCAGTAATATTGAACAACGCTAAAATTGGAAAAAATTGTATAATTGGTGCAAAAGCACTAATTACTGAAAATAAAGAGATACCAGATAATTCACTTGTAATTGGATCTCCTGGTAAAGTGGTAAGAGAAATAACAGTAGAAGAAAAAAAAGCAGTATTTAAAAATACTAAACACTATCAAGACAATTGGAAAAAATATTCTAAGTCAATATTTTAGAAATGTCAGAAATTAAAAATCTCAAATCAATAGCAGAGATTTATAAATCAGATAAAATTGAGCATGGATATATTCAAAATTATGAGAGTTATTTTGAAAAAATAAGGGATGAAAAGTTAAAAATACTTGAAATTGGAATAGCAGATGGAAAATCTTTATTAACTTGGAGTGATTATTTTAAAAAATCAATCATAGTTGGGATTGATATTCATAAGATTGATATTGCTGAAAAAAAGCTTGATAGAAACAACATTGAAGTTCACCGAGGCTCGCAAAGTGATAAATCTTTTATTGAGGAAATTATCTCTAAATATAAAGAATTTGATATAATTATTGATGACGGAAGTCATTTATCTAAAGATGTTAAAAAAAGCTTCGAGCTTCTTTTTCCAGCGTTAAAGGATAATGGATTGTATATTGTTGAGGACATGCAAACTAGTTATAATCATTTTTTCGGTGGAAATCCTTTTGATTTAAAATATTCAAATTCGCATATGAATTTTTTTAAAAATTTAACAGATAGATTAAATTATCAAGAAATAGCCAATCCTTTTTACATAAAAAACAAATATGATGGAAAAATTACGAATATTTCATTTTATCATAATATGGTTTTTCTAAAAAAAGGTGAAAACAATCAATTAAGTAGTGAGGTGATTAACCATTCTTACGAAAATATGAAATTTAAAGAAAAAACAAACAGATCTGGAAACCATTTCAGATATTTTATAAAATACAAAATCTTTTATAAATTTTTTACATTGATTTTGTATATTTATAATTTAGTAAAAAGAATAATTTTACTTAGAATTTAAACAATATAATATTATTCAATGAAAAAAATCAACAAGTTGTGTTAAATATAATTGGAAATTGTTGGATGACGCAACTGGAAAAAATTGGTAGACAATGACTATAAGTTTTGTAAAAAAAGAGCTATGACCAGTTTACTAATCAGAAAAATTAAAGACTAAGGAACTAGCCAAGCATTTTTGTTGTTTTCAAAATCAAACTTAGCTCTTCGATGACCTTTTGCTGCAAGATATAGCCATTCAATTGATTTAATTTTGCACTTAATAACAGTAAAGTTTTTGTAACCTTCCTCACTTTGATCCATAGTAAAATCAAAATCCTCTAATTTTGATATCATCCCAGATGTTGGATTGTCCGAGATAGTTCCGGGAGGGCTATCTGTTAAATAGCATCTTCTACTAATATGTTGAGTTTTTTTCCAAGACTGCTTTGTAATTGAATTTTGGTTATTAATCTCACATTCAACCTTCACTCTTAACTGAATTTTTTCTTCCTTGTCGTAGAAAACTAAAGAGGCATTCTTCTTTTTTTTAAGAATATCTACCTTTGGAGATCTCAAGTCAGTGTGAAATTGTAATATATTATTTTCTCTGTCTGATTTTCTTAGAACAACAATTCTGCCATCAACTTCATCTTGATGAGCACAAATAAAAACAGGAATTCTGAAAGGAGAACCTCTATTAGTCACAGCATCATCAAGCATGGTCCAATACTTATTTTGAATTTCTTCTAGATTTTCATAGTATGCTGGTTGCATACATTATTACCCTCTAAATCTTTTGATTAAACTTGATGTATCCCAACGTTTACCACCCATATCTTGAACCTCACTGTAGAATTTATCAACTAGTTCAGTTACGGGTAATAATGAACCATTATTTTTAGCTTCATCCATTGCGATTTTTAAATCTTTTCTCATCCAATCTACTGCAAATCCAAAATCAAATTTATCATCAATCATTGTTTTGTATCTATTTTCCATTTGCCATGATTGCGCAGCACCTTTAGAGATAACTTCTATTACATCTTCCATATTTAACCCAGATTTCATGCCGAAATTTATTGCTTCAGATAAACCCTGGACTAATCCCGCGATACAAATTTGATTTACCATCTTAGCTAGCTGACCGTTTCCAGCTTTACCAAGTAATTTCATTTTTTTGCTATAACAATCAATTTTATCTTTTGCTTTATCAAAGTCAGCTTGATCACCACCGATCATAACTGTCAATGCACCATTCTCTGCACCAGCTTGGCCACCTGAAACTGGAGCATCTAAAGCGCCAAATCCGTTTTTTTTTGCGTAATCATAAATTTCTCTTGATATTGTTGCTGAAGCTGTAGTGTTATCGATGAAGATAGATCCTTTTCTAATTGTTTTAAACGCACCATTTTCTCCGAAAGTTACTTCTCTTAAATCATTATCATTTCCGACGCATGTGAAAACATATTCAGCATCTTTTGCAGCATCGGCAGGTGTTTCCGCCAATTTTCCTTTATGTTCACTGATCCATTTTTCTGCTTTGGCTTTTGTTCTATTAAAAACGGTTACATTATGTCCACCTTTTGATATATATCCTGCCATTGGGAAACCCATTACGCCAAGACCTATGAAAGCAACATTACAAGTCATAATATTTTATGTTTAAAAGTTTAAGTATAAAAGTAATTATATTTGGGTTTATTTTTACATTTTTTTCAAGTTTTGGACAGAGTTTTTTTCTTGGCTTATTTAATTCAAGTATTAGAGACACACTTTCAATTACTCATGGACAATTTGGCTCAATATATGCATCTGCTACGTTAATAAGTAGCTTAATTTTTGTTTGGTTTGGAAAAAAAATTGATGACATTAATATTCTAAAATTCTCCTACATAATAATAATTTTATTAGCATTTTCATGCTTTTTCTTTTCAAAAATATCCTCAATATATTATTTATTTATTGCAATTCTTTTAATGAGATTTTCTGGTCAAGGTATGATGTCTCATATATCGTCAACAACAATTTCAAGGTTTTTTACAAAATCAAGAGGAAAAGCTTTAAGCACATCTTGGTTTGGTTTGTCTACATCAGAATTTATTTTACCGTTATTAATAATTTATCTTTTAACTATTTATGAATGGAGAGATATTTGGGTTGTAATTTCAATAATAGTTATAATTTTTTTACCAATAGCATCTTTCCTTTTGGTTCAGAATTTAAATCTTGACTCAAGAGAAACAGATAGTGACTCAAACAAACCAAAGAAAAAAATTAAAGAGTGGAAAAGAATAGAAGTTTTAAAAGATTATAGATTCTATATCATTAGCGCTAATATGCTTGCTATGCCATGGATAGCAACTGGTACTTTTGTCTATCAATCCTTTATTTTAGAGTCTAAAAACTGGGGACCTTATATTATAGCTCAATCGTTTATGGTTTACTCAATAATGTCTGTAATAACATTATTTATATCTGGTTTATTGATTGATAAATTTACAAGTAGAAAAATATTAGTTTACATGAATATACCTCTTTTTCTTGCAACAATTGTTATTATTTACTTTGATAATCCATTTACAGCATTTATCTTTTTGGGTTTGATAGGTATATCGAACGGTCTTGCAAACGTATTGGGATCTTCAACTTGGGCTGAGATGTATGGAGTAAAGCATATTGGATCTATTAAAGCATTAACAACAGCATTAATGGTATTTTCAACTGCGTTTGGAACTGCATTCTTTGGAGTTTTAATTGATCGAGGTTACACTATAGAGGAAATCGCAGCAATATCGGGTATATATATATTTATATCACTAATTTTACTTTTTATAATCAGGACAAAACTGAACCCAGTTAAAGTATAGAAATATCTTGATTTTATTTATTAGCAGGTATAAATGTCCCGCATGGCCAGAGTTACAGTTGAAGATTGTGTTGATAAAGTAGAGAGTCCATATGAATTAGTCTTAGTTGCAAAAGAAAGAACTACACAACTAAATTCAGGTATTGAACCTACTGTTAATGTCGATAACGACAAAAACACTGTCATATCATTAAGAGAAATAGCTAATGAAAATATAAAAGTACCAGATTTAATTGATAGTGGAGTGTATAAATTAAGAAAACATGTTGAACAGGTGGATGACTCATTAACCGAGGATGAAGATGTGGGAGATGATTTTGAAAACCTTTATAAAGGTGAAATATCTAAAAGTGGTACTCCAATTTTACCATCAAAAAGAGCAAGAAAAATTCCTGAAAAGCTTCAGTCTTTTTCAAAAGATGATATAGCTGAAAGTGCACCAACACAACCAACTGAGCAAGCAGAACCTACGGGCGAAACAGAAGACGTTTCAGTTGAAGAAATGAAAGACCAAGAGACTCAAGAAGAGACTCAAGAAGAGACTCAAGAAGAGACCCAAGAAGTCGTCGAAGATACAAATCAAAGCTAATTACAAAATTCTTCTATTATTTTTTTTCTGTGTTCATCTAAATCAGGAATGTCCCCTCTATTTGAAGGATCTTCATAAGAAGACATTTTAATAGGATTACCTGCAGTTTTAAAATCTCCAACTACTTTATGAAAAGTATTTACTATCATGTTTCTAGATTTAACTTGTGGATTTTCAACGGCATCTTTAATATTAAAAATGGGACCACATGGAATTTTATCACTCTCCATTTTTTTAATCCAATCTTTAGTATTTAATGATTTAAGTTTTTCTTCAATAAGTAATTTAAGATCCTCCATATTTTCAGCACGCAATAAATTACTTTTATACTTTTTATCTTGAGGCAATTCATTTAAATTAAGAACATTACACAATTTTTCAAAAAGTTTATCATTTCCTGCTGCAATAATTATATAACTATCTTTAGTTTTAAATGCTTCAAAAGGAGCTATCGATGGATGTCTAGACCCCATAGGTTTTGGAATTTCATTTTTCGATAGGTAACGTGCTATAGCATTTTCTAAAATTGCAATTTGACAATCAAGCATTGAAACATCAATAAACATCCCTTTGCCAGTTTTTTCTCTATCATAAAGAGCTGCATTAATTCCTATAGTTGTAAACAAAGCTGCAGTTATGTCCCCGATGGACGTTCCTACTCTTGTAGGCTCAGAATTAGGTTGGCCCGTTACACTCATTAATCCACCCATACCTTGGACAACCATATCATATGCAGGTAATTCTTTTAAAGGACCTGTTTGACCAAATCCTGATGCAGAAGCATAAATTAATTTTGGAAATTTTTTACAAATATCTTTCCAGCCAAAGCCCCATCTTTCTAAAGTACCTGGTTTAAAATTTTCAACTAAAATATCTGCTTTTTTTAATATGTTTAAAAAAATTTTTTTATCATCTTCATTTTTTAAGTTTAAAGCGATACTTTCTTTACCTCTATTTAAAGACATAAAGTAAGCTGAATTTTCTTTAATGAAAGGACCAAATTTTCTAGAGTCGTCCCCAATATCTGGTGCTTCAATTTTTATCACTCTAGCGCCTAAATCTGACAGCATCATTGTGCAATATGGACCAACTAATACTCTAGTTAGGTCTACAACCAACAAATTCTTTAAAGGTCCATCCATAATTTCAATAAATTGTATTTTTAGCTAACTTGACTCTTAAGCATAAGTTATCTTTAATATACTTTTTTTAATAACTAAAGGGGAAAAAAATGTTTAAAAAAATATCATTATATATCACTTCGTTAGTATTTTTATTAACCACAATTGGATCTGCCTATGCTGTGACTTTAAAAGCTAGTCACCAATGGCCAGGAACACAAAGAGCAGACGGTTCATACGATCCAAGACATGAAATGGTTCAAATAATTGCTGATGAAATGAAAAAAGCAAATGTTGGAGTAGATATAAGAATCTATCCAGCTAAATCTTTATACAAACCTAAAGAGCAATGGAAACCAATGACAACAGGTCAATTGGATATTTCTGCATTTCCATTAGCTTACGCATCTAAGTTTCATCCAGAATTTGATGCAACTTTAATGCCAGGAACAGTAAAAAATCACGATCATGCATTGAGATTTAATAAAGGACCAATGATGACTGAGATTAAGAAAATAATTAGTGATGCAGGTGTAGTAGTTTTATCTGATGCGTGGTTGGGTGGAGGTTTTGCTTCGAAAAGCAAATGTATTAAAAATCCAAGTGACGCAAAAGGTCAAGTGATGAGAGCAGCCGGTAAAGCATTTAACCAAATGTTAGAAGCAGCAGGCGCTGGTATTCAAAGTATGCCATCATCAGAAATTTACACTGGTCTACAAACTGGAGTACTTACTGGAGCAAATACTAGTTCAGGAAGTTTTGTAAGTTACAAAATTTATGAACAAGTAACTTGTGCAACTCCTCCAGGAAAGTTTGGATTATGGTTTATGTATGAGCCAATTTTGATGTCAAAAATGAGTTTTGATAAGTTAAACTCAAAACAACAAGATGCTTTAATGAAAGCTGGAAAAGTTGCTGAAAAATATATGACTGCTCAAGTTGAAAATTTAGATAAAAAATTTGAAGACGCTTATAAAGCAGCAGGAGTAAAATTAGTATATATGAATGCAAAAGATCATGCAGCTTGGGTTGAGATTGCTAAAAAATCTTCACACAAAGCGTTTGCTGAGAAAGTTCCAGGTGGTGATAAGTTAATGGAAATGGCTTTATCAGTTAAGTAAAAAAATATATAAAGAACCCCTGTTTATTTTATAAATAGGGGTTTTTTTATGAAAAAAAAATATTTACAGCTTTGTAAGTTTACAGCTAACGCTTGTGGATCCTTTGCAGTTTTGGCTTTACTTTTATCAATATTAGTTATTGTTGAGTTAGTTTTTGAAAGATACTTCTTTCAAAGAGCTATTACTTGGCAAACAGAATTAGTTACAATGCTATTAGTTGCCTCAACATTTATTGGCAGCGCGTATGTGCTTAGTGAAAAAGCACATGTAAGTATGGAATGGATATATGATTTTTTATCTAATAAAAATATTATTAGATTAAAAATTTTTACGTCTTTTTTAAGTTTAATATTTTTTTTAATTTTATTTTATTTTGGTTTCTTAATGGTAGCGGAGGCCTTTACAAAAAATTATTCAACAGGAACAGTCTGGGATCCACCCCTTTGGATACCTTATTCATCGATGATGATAGGGGCTATACTTATGATACTTCAATATGTAGCTGAAATCATAAAATTAGTTGATGGAAAGGAATAATCAATGGACCCATTATTAATTGCTATAATTGTTGCAGTTTTTACTTTGATAGTACTTTTCTCTGGAATTCCAATCGCTTTTGGTTTGAGTTTCGTTTCAATAGTACTTTTAGTTTCATTTGAAGGTTTTCAAATGCTAGATGTTTTTGCAGAAACATTTTATGCAGGCCTTAATTCGTTTGTTTTACTTTCGATACCTATGTTTATTTTAATGGGAATGGCAGTGGCTAATTCTCCAGCAGGTAAAGATTTATACATAGGTTTAGACAGATGGTTGTGGAGAGTTCCAGGAGGTCTTGTTATTTCAAATATAGGAGCTTGTTCAATTTTTGCAGCTTTAAGTGGTTCAAGTCCAGCAACATGCGCTGCAATTGGAACAATGGGAATCCCTGAAATGAGAAAACGAGGATACTCAGATCAAATTGCTACAGGAACCATAGCGGCTGGAGGAACTTTGGGTGTATTAATTCCACCAAGTATTGTTTTAATCGTTTATGGAATTGCTACCGGTACATCAATTGGTAGATTATTTTTGTGTGGTCTAATACCAGGTTTTATGTTGGCAGGAATGTTTGCAATATGGGCACTTATTCATAGTTATTTTATCGACAAAGATGCTGCCAAAGCTTTAAAAAATAGGACACCACCTACATTAAAAGAAAAACTTGAAGTTTTGCCCAGAATTTTTCCTTTTTTGGCAATCATAGCAGGTGTTCTATATGTTCTTTATGGAGGAGTTGCAACACCATCTGAAGCTTCTGGTGTTGGAGCATTTTTAGTTTTTGTTCTGATAGCTGTAGTTTATAAAATATATCAACCAAAAAAAATATGGAATATTGTTAAAGTTTCAATGAAAGAAAGCGTGATGATAATGTTTATCATTGCTGCATCTTACCTTTTTGCATTTACATTATCTCAACTTTACGTAACTCAGTCATTAGCTCAGAGTATGGTTGAATTAAGTTCTAACAAATGGGTTGTTTTCATTTTAATTAACATCTTTTTACTAATAGCTGGTTTCTTTTTACCACCTGTTGCTGTTATTGTAATGACATCAGCGATATTATTACCAGTTATAACTACCTTAGGATTTGACCCTTATTGGTTTGCTATAGTTTTTACAATTAATATGGAAATAGGATTAATTACTCCACCTGTTGGACTTAACCTTTATATAATAAAGGGAATAACTCCAGATGTAAGTTTAAAAGAGATTTTAAAAGGCTCAATTCCTTTTATGATAATTATGGCCTTAGCAATTCTAATACTATGTATTTTTCCAGAAATAGTTACATGGTTACCTGATAAAGTTATGGGTAAAGCTCTTGGATACTAAAAAAAAAATCAATAGAAAAATTTCTGTAGCACCGATGATGGATTGCACAGATCGACATGATAGATACTTTTTAAGACTTATAAGTAAAAATGTAATGCTTTATACGGAAATGGTAGTCACAAAAGCAGTGTTACGCGGCGATAAGCATAAATTACTAAAGTTTAATGATGCAGAAAAACCCTTAGCTCTTCAAGTCGGGGGTTCGGATAAAAAAGAATTAGCTCAAGTTGCAAAAATTGCTGAAGAATATGGTTATGATGAAGTAAATATTAATCTTGGATGTCCAAGTAAAAAGGTACAAAAAAATTCTTTTGGGGCATGTTTGATGAAAGAACCAGATCTTGTATCTGAATGTCTGGCTGAAATGAAAAACGCTTGCAACATTCCAGTTACAGCAAAAACTAGAATAGGCTTTGATAATACAGAGGAATTTGACTATTTAAATATGTTTATTAATAAAATAAAGAACGCAGGATGTAATACAATTATTCTACATGCTAGAAAAGCTATATTAAAAGGATTAACTCCAAAACAAAATTTAAATATACCTAAATTAAATTATGGAATGGTCTACGAAATTAAAAAATCGAACCCTGATCTAGAAATCATTATTAATGGAGGTGTTACAGCCACTGAGCAGATTAAAAAACATTTAAATTTTTGCGATGGGGTAATGATAGGTAGGGCAATATATCAAAACCCTTACTTTTTAAAGGATATTGAAAATGATATTTTTGGAAATTCAAATGTTTTATCAAGAGAAGATATTGTAAAAAAAATACTAGAATACCTAGAAAATGAAATTAAATCTGGAACAAAAGTAAATCAAGTAATGAGACACACTGTTGGTCTTTATTATGGTCAACCTGGCTCTAAAGAATGGAAAAAATATTTAAGTGATAATATGATGGCAAGAGACTCAGACTTTCAAAAGGCAAAACATATTATGAGTATTGCTCAAAATAACGAAAAAGCAAATCAATTAACTATTTAATGGAAAACGTAGATATAAGTGTAATTATAAATCTTTTAACAGTACTGGCAATTGCAGCAGCAGTCGCTGGTTTTATGGCTGGATTACTTGGCGTAGGCGGTGGAATCATTATGGTGCCTGCTCTCTATTATGCATTTAGTGTTCTTGATTTTGATATTGTCACAAGAATGCATTTGTCAGTTGGAACTTCTTTAGCAATTATTGTTCCAACTTCAATAATTTCAACTAAAACTCACATGGAATATGATGCGGTAGATTTTAAGATGGTAAAAACATTTGGAGTGTTAATTGTTTTAGGTGTTTTATTTGGAACTTTTCTAGCAGTAAGTCTAAAAACACCCGCATTAGTTTTGTTCTTTGCAGTTTTCTCATGCTTTGTAGGATTGTTTTTCATTTTTTTAAGAGAAAAATTAGTTGAGAGTCCGAAGACAATTTCAAATACTATTAAAAATATTTCAGGACTATTCATTGGTTTTATCTCTGTTCCTCTAGGAATAGGAGGTGGTTCGTTAATGGTTCCATTTATGAGAACATTTGGATATGACATTCGAAAATCAATTGGAACAGCAGCAGCCGTTGGTTTTTTAATCGCTATTTCGGGCACTACAACAATGATTATTAGTGGGAAGATAATTGATAACGTAAATTCACCTTTTAGCATTGGTTATATAAATCTTTTAGGTTTTGCAGTATTTGTTCCTGTAACTATGGTCATGGCAAGAATAGGAGCTAGGGTTGTGTATAAAATTAATAAAAAGTTGTTAAGCAGAATATTTGGCTGTTTTTTACTAATGGTATCTGCTAGATCGTTTTTTGAATATTTTAGTATAACATAATTTGTAAGGTCTTTCTGTCTTTAGCGCATCTAATTAATGAATACTGGTACTTTTTATTATTAATAATATTTGCTGCAACCGCTGTAGGTTTTTTTGCTGGTTTATTTGGCATTGGCGGTGGTTTAATTTCTGTTCCTTGTCTTTTTTTTATATTTGAAACATTAAACTTCGATAAAAATTATTTAATGCATTTAACTGTGGGCACAGCATTCACTATTACTATTTTTACATCAACAGTATCAGTTATGACACACCATAAAAATAAACTCGTAGATTTTAGCGTTGTAAAAACATTTGGTATATTTGTAGTTATTGGAGTTTTATTAGGAACAGTTTTTGCATCAGCTATGAAAACAAAAATTTTAGTCTTATTCTTTTCTGTGGTAGTCTATTTTTTTGGTGCATATTTAATGTTGGCACAGGAAAAGATTAAAAAAATAAAACCAAATCCCTCTTTATTTCCACGTGTTATATTTGGTGTAATATCAGGCTTTATATCAGCACCTATGGGTATAACGGGGGCAATGATGAACGTGCCTATTCTTAGATATCTAGGTTACCCAATAAGCAAATGTATCGGAAGCGCTGCTGCAATAGGTTTTTTTATATCATTTACAGGATCAATTGGTTTTATAATTTCAGGATTTTATTTCGATGTAAATTTACCTTTCAGTGTTGGTTTTGTGAATATACCAGCTTTTATTTTGTTTGTACCAATTACAAGTTTTATGGCAAGAATCGGTGCAAACACAGTTTACAAAATGGACAAAATGAAAGCCCAAAGATTGTTTGGTGTCTTTTTATACACAGTCGGTACAATATTTATATATAGGTATTTTAATATATAATTAAATTTTTTGGTCGTATTCTCCTATTTTTCCTGTTTCTTTCAAAAGTTCATCAATAAAAATAAATATTTCTTTTTTGATTTTATCTGAGGTGGGACTTTCAGTAACAATTACCAATGAAGGTTTATTTGACGATGCTCTAACCAAACCCCAAGAACCATCTTTTAAAGTAAATCTAATACCATTGACAGTTAAAATATTTATAATTTCTTGACCTTCAATTTTAGTATTCTTTTCTTTTAGGTATCTTATTTTTGAGGTTATGTCGTCAATTACTTTATATTTTTCTTCGTCTTTACAAAAAGGCCCCATAGTCGGACTTTGATAAGTTTTTGGCAAATCATTAACCAAAGAATTTAATTTTTTTTTTTGATTATCTAGTAGTTTACACACTTGAATTGCTGAATTAATTCCATCGTCGTATCCATAACCGAGAGGTTGATTAAAAAAGAAATGTCCACTTTTTTCAAATCCTGCTATTGCTTTATCTTCATTTACTTTTCGTTTAATGTAAGAATGTCCAGTTTTCCAATAGATTGTTTCACAATTATTTTCTTTTAAAACCTCATCATTCATAAATAATCCAGTAGACTTAACATCTACAACAAACTTAGAATTTTTATGTACCTTTGAAATATCTCTTGCAATTAATAATCCTATTTTATCTGCAAATATTTCATTACCTTCGTTATCTATTACTCCAACTCTGTCTCCATCTCCATCAAACCCAAAACCAACATCTGCATTATTTTCTTTTACACACTTAGCAATTTCATGTAACATTTTCATATCTTCTGGATTGGGGTTGTATCTAGGAAATGTATAATCTAGATTACAATCTAACTCTATAACATCACAACCTATACCTTTTAAAATGTCAGGAGCAAAAATACCTGCAGTACCGTTACCACATGCGGCAACTACTTTTATTTTATTTTTTAATTTATTATTGGATAATTCATTTATATAAATTTTATTAAATTCTTTTACTTCTTCGAATTTTCCTGAGCCATTTACAAATTTTTCATTTAAAACAATATTTTTAAGATCTGACATTTCATCTTTACAATGAGTAAGTCCTTTCTCTATTCCCATTTTTATACCCGTCCAACCATTTTCATTATGACTTGCTGTTATCATAGCAACCGCATCTGCATTTAATTTAAATTGAGAAAAATATACTGTCGGTGAAAGACATAGACCTATATCTTTTACATTACATCCAGTAGATAATAATCCTTTAACAAAGTTTTTTTTTACATTTTCGCTATATGATCTATAATCATGTCCTACTATAACTGTTGGGTTTTTTACTTTTGCAATAACTTGGGTTCCAAATCCTTTTCCAACATCCACGATTCCCTGTTCATTAATACTTTCAGGGAATAGCCATCTTGCGTCATATTCTCTGAACCCTAATGGATCGATTTTTTTTTCTAAAGACATGTTAATATTTGTATATTTCTTTTACTTTTTTATTGCTAAATTTTTTAAATGTTCTATAAATGTTCTGTTGATTTTTAATTCATATAGTGTATTTAAGATATCTTCATACAACATATAGTTGTTTAACAAATTTTAAAGGATTTATGAACAAATTAGTGTCTCAAGCCATAAAGAAAGCTGTCTCAGAATATAGTGTTAACAATCAGGAATTGATTAATAAGGAAAAAAGGCCAGATTTATTCTCTTTAAATAGCAATACTGAATTATTTCAAAACTCTAGAGGTATAACTATAAAGATTGATAGATCTAGAGATAGCAATTTAACTGATTTTGGAAAGGCTACTTTAAGCGATAGATATGTTGGTGAAAACGAGTCTTACCAAGACTTATTTGCAAGAGTAGCAAGTCATTACGCAGACGACAATTTACATGCTCAGAGGTTATACAACTATATTAGCAATCTTTGGTTTATGCCTGCAACTCCAGTTTTATCTAATGGTGGCACAACAAGAGGTTTGCCAATATCTTGTTTTTTAAACGAGGCTAGCGACAGTCTTAACGGCATATTGGATTTGTGGAGCGAAAATGTTTGGTTAGCAGCAAGAGGGGGAGGAATTGGAAGTTATTGGGGCAATCTTAGATCTATCGGTGAAAAAATTGGAAGAGTAGGAAAAACTTCTGGAATAATTCCTTTTATAAAAGTTATGGATTCTTTAACGATGGCAATCAGTCAGGGATCTTTACGAAGAGGATCTGCAGCATGTTACTTGCCAATTGATCATCCAGAAATTGAAGAATTTATAGAAATGAGAAGACCAACAGGCGGTGATCCAAATAGAAAATCATTAAATTTGCACCATGGAGTTTTAGTATCAGATGCATTTATGAGAGCTGTTGAACTTGATGAACAGTGGGCACTAAAAAGTCCAAAAGATGGTGCTGTCCAATCAACTATATCTGCAAGGAATCTTTGGATTAGATTGCTTACGGCAAGAATTGAAACTGGAGAGCCATATATTATTTATATTGATACGGTTAACAGGCAAATTCCACAACATCATAAATTAGCAGGTTTAACAGTTAAGACATCAAACTTGTGTAGTGAGATAACACTTCCAACTGGAATTGATAAAGATGGAAGAGATAGAACAGCTGTATGTTGTTTGTCATCTTTAAACGTAGAAAATTATGATGAGTGGAAAGATGATGAGAATTTCATAGGTGATGTTATGAGGTTTTTAGATAATGTAATGACTGATTTCATTGAAAATGCTCCAGAGCAATTTAGTGATGCAACTTATTCAGCGCTAAGAGAGAGAAGTGTGGGCCTTGGTGTTATGGGTCTTCACTCTTATTATCAAAAGAAAAACACACCTATAGAGTCAGTTATGAGCAAAGTTTGGAACAAAAAAATTTTTGAACATATTCAAAAAAATGTTGATAAAGCTTCAAAGGATTTAGCAGAGGAAAGAGGAGCATGTCCAGATGCAGCTGACTACGGCATTATGGAAAGATTTTCAAATAAAACAGCAATTGCACCAACAGCCTCTATTTCAATTATATGTGGTGGTACTTCTCCAGGAGTTGAACCAATTGCAGCTAATAGCTTTACTCACAAAACTTTATCAGGCTCATTTAGCGTTCGTAACAAATACTTAAAGAAATTGTTGGAAAAACATGGAAAAAATACAGATGAAGTTTGGTCAACTATTACAACTAATCAAGGGTCTGTTTCACACTTAAACTTTTTAACTCAAGATGAAAAAGATGTATTTAAAACAGCCTTTGAACTAGATCAAAGGTGGCTTGTTGATTTAAGTGCAGACAGAACACCGCACATATCACAAGCACAATCTATAAACTTATTTTTACCTGCAGACGTTCATAAAAAAGATCTTCATCAGATCCATTTCCAAGCTTGGAAAAAAGGATTGAAAAGTCTTTATTATTGTAGGTCAAAATCAATACAAAGAGCTGAAAATGTTAATGATGCTAATTCAACAGACATATCAGCAAATGTATACAAATCAAAAAAATCACAAAACCAAGAAGATGAAAACAAATATGAGGAGTGTTTATCATGTCAGTAGCAGAAAAATCAGAGAAAAAAATAATTGAACCAAAAAAAATGGGTTTATTAGTAGAGAATCCAGTTTATAAACCATTCAGATATCCATGGTGTTATGATGCATGGTTAACACAACAAAGAATACATTGGTTGCCAGAGGAAGTTCCTTTAGGGGACGACGTTAGAGATTGGCAAAAAAATTTATCTCAACCTGAAAAAAATCTAGTTACTCAAATTTTTAGATTTTTTACACAAGCAGATGTTGAAGTTAATAACTGCTATTTAAGACATTACACTTCAGTATTTAAACCAACAGAGGTGTTAATGATGATGACTGCTTTTGCCTCTATGGAAACTGTTCATGTGGCAGCTTATTCACATTTGTTGGATACAATCGGTATGCCAGAGTCTGAATACTCTGCGTTCATGAAGTATAAAGAAATGAAAGACAAATATGATTACATGCAAGGTTTTAACGTAAATTCAAAAGAAGACATTGCTAAAACTGTTGCGGTATTCAGCGCATTTACTGAAGGCTTACAGTTGTTTGCAAGTTTTGCTATTCTTTTAAATTTTCCAAGACATAATAAACTTAAAGGTATGGGTCAGATAGTAACTTGGTCCGTAAGAGATGAAACTCTTCATTGTAATTCTATGATTAGAATTTTTAAAGAATTCATTAAAGAGAATCCTGAAATATGGACTCCTAAACTTAAAAAAGAACTTTATGAAGCTTGTAGAACAATTATAGAGCATGAAGATGCTTTTATAGATTTAGCTTTTGAAATGGGTCCAATGCAAGGTTTAACTGCAAAGGAAGTTAAAGATTACATTAGATTTATCGGAAACAGAAGATTAACTCAGTTAGGTTTAGAGCCAATTTATGATATCCAAAAAAATCCATTAACTTGGTTAGATACTATGTTAAATGCTGTTGAGCATATGAACTTCTTTGAAGGTAGGGCTACTGAGTACTCAAAAGCATCTACACAAGGTAATTGGATAGACGCATTTTCTTGATTTGAAATATAAAAAATATTTCCGAAA
>CABXWY010000013.1 GCA_902515985.1 uncultured Pelagibacteraceae bacterium | reverse complement strand
GGTTAATGAATTTATTTCAGGCATTACTTTTGAAATTGACGTCTCATCAACCGTAACACCCATTAAACCTTTTTTAATATCTACGCTCATTATTCATGTCCCTCTGTATTAAAATTATAAATTTTTTCGTCTAATGCATTATACTTTTCATACTCAACAAGTTCATATAGTCTTTTTCTAGTTTGCATTTTACTTATAATATTATTCTGATGTCCATTAGAATAAATGTCTCGTAGACCATCCTCTACATTTTTCATAGCCAATCTTTGTGTTGTTACAGGGTAAATAACAATGTTGTAACCCAAATTTTCTAATTCTTTATAATTAAGTAATTTTGTCTTTCCAAACTCGGTCATATTAGCTAATAAATAGCAAGGAAGTTCCTTTCTAACTTTTTCAAAATCTTTTTCATCTCTTAATGCTTCAGGAAAAATTATTTCTGCACCTGCATCTATATAGGCTTTACACCTATCTATCATTTTATCCATTCCCTCAACACTTTTTGCGTCAGATCTTGCAATTATCTTAAAATTATTATCTTTTCTTGCTGATACACACTCATTAATTTTTTTTACCATTGCTTCTTTTGAAATAAGTTCTTTATTATCTAAATGACCACATCTCTTTCTTTCAATTTGATCTTCTAAATGAACAGCCGCAAGACCAAATTCCTCAAATGTTTCTATAGTTTCTTTGCAAGATTTAAAGCCAGTATCAATGTCTACTATTGTAGGTAAATCAGTTACTCTTGAGATAAGATAAGATCTTGTACTAACATCTTGAACTGTAGTTAAACCTATATCAGGAAATCCCAAATCATTTGCCATTACCCCGCCAGAAACATAGACTGCATCATACCCTATTTCCTGAATTAATTTTGCAGTCAGTGGGTTGTAAGCACCAGGTGCTCTAATTATTTTTTTTGATTTAAGTTTGTTTACAAAATCAATTCTTTTTTGACCTGGCTCTTTTTCTACAAAGTGCATTAAAATATTCCTTTTTTGAGATTTCTTTTTAATTTACTTTTTTTTACAACCAAATTCAATTTACCAAGTTGACCAGCTTTTAATTGCTTAAGTTTTTGACAAACATTAATAAATCTATCACTCTCTTTTTTATCAAGAATATTTTTTGTTAAAGTTAAAAATTTATTAATATAATTTTTTCTCTTAAAAGGTCTTGCACCATAAGGATGAGCATCTGCTCTATCTAGTGAATCAATAATTTTTTTTCCATTTTTTAGAGTTACAATAACTTTTGCACCAAAAGATTTATTTTTTGGATCTGGATCGTGGTATTTTTTTGTCCACTTCTTATCTTCATGGGTTTTAATTGATCTCCATATTTTTATTGTTGATTTCCTATTTGCCCTTGTTTTTGTATATGATTTTATATGATGCCAATCTCCATCTTCTAATGCGACTGCAAAAATATACATTATTGAATGATCTAAAGTTTCTCTACTCGCGTTTGGATCCATTTTTTGTGGATCATTTGCGCCTGTGCCTATTACATAGTGGGTATGATGACTTGTAAAAATATCGATTTTTTTTATTTGATTTAAATTTTCTATCTTCCTTTTTAATTTTTTTGCTAAATCAATTAATGCTTGAGATTGATATTCAGCTGAGTACTCCTTAGTGTATGTTTCTAATATAGCTTTCTTTACTTCCTTTTTTTTTGGCAGTGGAACTTTATACAAAGCTTTCTTTCCATCTAATATTCTAGATACCACACTATCCTCACCTTCGTAAATTGGACTTGGTGCACCTTCACCCCTCATAACTCTATCAACCGCCTCTATAGCTAATTTGCCAGCATGTGCAGGAGCAAATGCTTTCCAGCTTGAAATTTCACCTTTTCTCGACTGTCGTGTGGAAACAGTTGTATGAAGAGCTTGTTGTATAGCTTGATAAATTGTTTCAGTATTTAATTTAAGCATTGATCCAATACCAGCAGCAACACTAGGTCCAAGATGTGCTATATGATCAACTTTATGTTTATGCAAACATATGCCTTTAACTAGATTTACTTGAACTTCATAAGCAGTAATAATACCTCTCAAAAGGTCCATACCACTTCTTTTTTTCTGTTGCGCTACACCAAGCAAGGGAGGAATATTATCACCTGGGTGACTGTAATCAGCAGCCAAGAAAGTATCATGAAAATCAAGTTCTCTTACTGCTGTCCCATTAGACCATGCGGCCCACTCACAATCATATTTAAGATTTGAACTTACTCCAAATAAATTTGCTCCATTTTTACGCGGATGTTTCAACGCCATTTCTCTAGAAGATATTACTGGTTTTCTATTTAAAGATGCTATGGCTACTGATGCATTATCTATAATTCTATTGATAACCATCTCAATAGCTTTGTTGTCCAATCTAGAGTTATCACTCGCAATTTCTGCAATTTTCCATGCTAATTGTTTTTTTTTAGGACAATCTCTTTTTGATGGGTAAACTTTTACTTTGTGTATTATCAATTTATTTCCTTAAAATTTCCTACAGTAATAATGTTTTATTACTCAATTACAATCAAAATGGCCGTTATTAAAAGTAAAAAAGCTAAAAAAAACTCTATAATTACTTTTATTTTATTATTCTTTACTAAGTTTTTAATACCAGATCCAAATGCTGCCCAGGGCGAGATTGAGATTGGGCAGATTATAAGTGCAACCGAAGCAATATATAATATAGAAATTAATAAGCTGCCATCATTTGATAAAAAACCAGAAGCAGCCATACTTGAAATAGTCCATGCTTTCGGGTTTACAATTTGAAACAATGCTGCTTCATAAAACTTTAGAGGTCTAGAGTCGTTATCTTTAATTTTATTGAAAGATCCAATTATTTTATATCCAAGATAAATCAAATATATTGAACATAAAATCTTTAATATATTTTGTATTTCTGGAAATACCTGAAAAATTTTTCCCAAACCAAGACAAACTAATATTAACTGTGTAACATGACCAATAGTAATACCAGTCATGTGAGGTATGGTTTTTAAAAAGCCAAATTTTAATCCAGAAGTAAGTACCATTGCATTATTTGGTCCTGGAGTTACATACATTACAAAATAAAAACTTATCAGAGCAAAGATTGAATTAAAATCAACCATTTAAATATTTAGAGACAATTTTCTCCACACCCGAAAAATCTTTGATAAGATGATCGTGATATATTTGATCTATTTTTTTATCTGTATAACCATCTTCTAATAGTATCATTGGAATATTAGCAGCTTTTGCAGCATCAGCATCGTTCTCACTGTCACCAAACATTAAACATTTATCTAATTCTCCATTTATTATTTCAATAATACTTGTTAAATGTCTAGGATCAGGTTTACAGTATTCAAAAGTATTTCCACCGGCAACATATTCAAAATAATCATAGATTTTAATTTTTTTTAATAAGTCAACTGCAAGGTGCTCCTGTTTATTGGTACAAACAGCCATGGAAATATCCTTAGTCTTTGCCCAATCTAAAAAATCTTTAACACCTTTAATTAATTTACTTTCTTTGACTAAATTTTTTCCATAAAAATTAATAAATTCCTTAACCATTTCATTTTTAATTTCTTCATCAGTAATTTTCGAGAACTCTTTTTTGGCAGATCCCCAAATTGATCTACCGATTAATACCGAAGCTCCTTTACCAACTAGATTTCTAATATCTTCTACACTTTTTGTGCTGTAACCGTATTTTTTCATGACGTGATTATGTGCTGCCATTAGGTCTGGAGCAGTGTCAACCAATGTTCCATCAAGATCAAATAGTATTGTATATTTTTGACTCATTTTAAAAGTATTATTAAGAAACAATTTGTGAATTAAAGATCATATATAGTTAATTATAAGAAAAAACTAAATGAGACAAACAAATTTAAATATCAAGCTGCGTGAAAAATTTATTAAGCAGGGTGTTAAGATGATTGCTCCAGAAACAGTATTTTTTTCAAAAGATACTAAAATTGGTAAAAATGTAACAATCGAACCTTATGTTGTCTTTGGGGAAAAAGTAAAAATTAGACATAATGTAAAAATTTTAGCGTTTTCACATTTAGAAGGGGTAATGATAGATCAAAATTCTACCATTGGACCTTTTGCTAGATTAAGACCTGGTACAATAATTGAAAAAAATACAAAAATTGGAAATTTTGTGGAAGTTAAAAAAAGCACACTTAAAAAAAATTCAAAAGTAAATCACCTTTCTTATATTGGAGATAGTATAATAGGCAAATCCACAAACGTTGGAGCAGGTACAATAACTTGTAACTATGATGGAATAAATAAAAACAAAACAATTATTGAAGATAATGTTTTTATTGGATCAAACTCATCTTTGGTTGCACCATTGAGAATTAAAAAGAATGCAGTGATTGGAGCCGGTTCAGTTATTACTAAAAATGTTAATAAAAATAGTCTTGCTTTAACAAGAGTAACGCAAGTCGAAAAAAAAAATTATAAAAAAAATAAAAAATAATGTGTGGAATTATAGGAATAACTAGCAATAAACCAGTCTCGTCTTCAATACTTCATTCACTTAAAAAGCTAGAATATAGAGGATATGATTCTGCAGGTATCGCTACAATAGACAATGGAAATATAAATGAAGTTAAGTCTCTTGGCAGAGTAGAGGTTTTAGAGAAAAATATTTCTCAAATAAATTTAGAAGGATATATTGGTATTGGACACGTAAGGTGGGCAACACATGGCATGCCAAGTACAATAAACGCTCACCCACATTCAACAGAAAATATTTCTGTGGTGCATAATGGAATTATAGAAAATTCTATAAACTTAAAAAATTTGTTAATTAAAAAAGGACATAAATTTAAATCTGAGACTGATACAGAGGTTATTGTTCATCTTTTGTCGGAGTACATGAAATCAAACGAACTAAATGAAACCATTATAAAAACGTTAAATGATTTGGAGGGAAGTTTTGCCTTGGGTATAATTTTCAAAGATATACCTAATATAATCGTTGGAGCAAGAAGAGGATCTCCGTTAGCAGTAGGATATGGTCCAAATGAAAATTATCTTGGTTCTGACTCATATGCGTTAAAATCAATGACAAACAAGATAACTTATTTAAATGATGGTGAATTTTGTGTAATTAAAAAAGAGGAGATAGACTTTTTTGATCACTTAGGAAAAAAAATAAATAAAAAGGTTCTGCAGCTTTCATCTAATGAGCTAAATTATGAAAAGGGAGAATATAAACATTATATGGCTAAAGAAATTGATGAACAACCATCAACAATTAAAAATTGCATAAATGAGTATGTAGATAAAATAAACAATGAAATAAATTTACTTAATTTTCCTTGGAATAAGGAACAAATAAAATCAGTTAAATTAATAGGTTGTGGTACCGCATTTCATTCATGCTTAATGGGAAAATACTGGTTTGAAGAGTTAACTAATCTAGATGTTGATGTAGATATAGCTTCTGAATTTAGATATAGAAAGAATAAATTTAAAGAAGATTGTTTATACATTTTTGTTTCACAATCTGGGGAAACTGCAGATACTTATGCTGCTTTAAATCTTTGTAAAAAGAATAAAGTTAAAACTTGCAGCATTATCAATGTAGTTGAGAGTTCTATAGCCAGAGACTCTGATTTTGTTTTACCTATTCACTGTGGACCTGAAATAGGTGTTGCATCTACAAAAGCTTTTTTAGGTCAGATGCTAGTAATTTATTTATTATGTTTGAAAATATCAATTTTAATGAAAGATATTAAAAGAGAAGATTATGATAAAAAAATTAGAAACTTAGGTTTACTTTCTGATCTAGTTAAAAAAACAATTTTAGATGAAAATCAAATACAATCGATTTCTAATACTTTTGCAGAAGCAAAAGGATCTATGTTTTTAGGTAGAGGATTCTCTTATCCAATCGCACTAGAAGGAGCACTTAAATTGAAAGAATTAGCTTATATACATGCAGAAGGCTATCCTGCAGGTGAGATGAAACACGGCCCACTTGCATTAATAGAGGATGGTATGCCAGTTGTTGTTATAGCCCCAAAAGATGATTACTATAAAAAAACAATTTCAAATATGCAGGAAGTAATTGCAAGAGGGGCAAAAGTTTTACTTTTAACAAATAAAGATGTTAATCAAATAGTTTCTGAAAATATTTGGCAAATAATTAAAATAGAAACAACAAATGATGATCTATATCCTTTCTTAACGACTATCCCTTTGCAAAAACTTGCGTACTTTACTGCTTTAAAAAAAGGTCATGATATAGATAAGCCTAGAAATTTAGCAAAATCTGTCACTGTTGAGTAATAAAAAAGATACTAGCATTGATTAATCATAAAAAAATGTTAATAACACCTGAGAGTTGAAAATGAAAAAATGGAAAATAAATAGTTGGAGAAATTATCCAGTTAAGCACATCCCAACATATGAGGATGAGAATGAACTGAATTTGGTTTTAAACAAATTAAAAAAATTTCCACCTTTAGTATTTGCAGAAGAAACGAGACATTTAAAACGTCAACTTTCTGAGGTAGCAGATGGAAAAGCATTCTTGTTGCAGGGTGGAGATTGTGCTGAAAGTTTTGCAGAATTTAACCCAGATAACATTAGGGATACTTTTAAAGTTATATTACAAATGTCACTAATTTTAACTTACTCTGCGTCATTACCTGTAGTTAAATTAGGCAGGATAGCAGGGCAGTTTTCAAAACCAAGAAGTGCACCTACAGAAAAACAAGGTGACAAGGAATTACCAAGCTATTTAGGAGATAATATTAATGGAATTCAATTTAATGAAAAATCAAGAAGACCTGATCCTAAAAGATTATTTAAAGCTTACTCCCAATCTGCCTCCACATTAAATTTACTAAGAGCTTTTTCAAAAGGAGGTTTTGCTGATTTAAATAAAGTTCATTTATGGAATTTAGATTATATTAAAAAGAGTCCTCAAGCTAAAAAATTTAAAGATTTAGAAGACAAAATCGCTGACGCTTTAGCATTTATGAAAGCTTGTGGAATAACATCAGATTTTAATAATAGATTATATACAGTAAACTTCTGGACTTCTCATGAGGCCTTGCTATTACCGTTTGAAGAAACCATGACTAGAGTAGATTCAACAACAGGAGAATATCATGATACCTCAGCACATTTTGTTTGGATTGGTGATAGGACAAGACAATTAGATGGTGGTCATGTTGAATTCTGCAAAGGAATTGAAAACCCGATTGGGATTAAATGTGGCCCAACTTCAAAACCAGATGAAATCGCAAAAATTTGTAATTCAATTAATCCAAAAAATGAAAAAGGAAAAATTACTCTTATTTCGAGATTTGGTCATGATAAAGTAGAAAAGTTTTTACCAAAACTTATTAGAGGAATAAAAAAAGAAGGTCTTGAAGTTATTTGGTCATGCGATCCAATGCACGGAAATACTATTACATCCACATCTGGATTTAAAACAAGACCTTTTAATAACGTAGTATCTGAGGTAAAAAATGTCTTTGCAGTTCATCAAAGTGAAAGTTCTTATGCTGGGGGATTACATATTGAGATGACAGGTCAAAATGTGACAGAATGTACCGGTGGTGCAAAAAATATATCTGATACTGATTTATCTAGCAGATATCATACTCATTGTGATCCGAGATTAAACGCGGATCAAGCATTAGAACTAGCATTTTTAATTTCGGATGAAATTAAAAAAAATTCTAATTATGCTAAAAATGGGATTAAAGCGGCATCTTAGTCACTTCAATAATTGAAGCGACTCAATATATTAAAATTATGGACTCGAAAATAAAAGTAAATTTTATTAAAAACTGGATACAAAGTTATGTAGATAAAATGCCAGTAAAAGCCAAATCTTTAGTAATTGGTATTTCTGGAGGAATAGATTCCTCCGTATCTAGTACGCTTTGTGCTCTTACAGGAATGAAAACAATTGTTTTATCAATGCCAATTAAACAAAAAAGTACTCAACATGATTTAAGCTTAAAACATCAAGAATGGTTAAAAAATAACTTCTCTAATGTAGAGGGTCACTTAATTAATTTGGATAGTTTATTTAGCACTTTTAAAACATCTTTATCTAAATTTGATAATGAGCATGGGATGGCAAATTCAAGAGCAAGATTAAGAATGACTACTTTATATCAAGTAGCAGCTGCTAACCAAGGTATTGTTGTTGGAACAGGTAATAAAGTCGAGGATTTTGGAGTTGGGTTTTATACCAAATATGGAGATGGAGGCGTAGATATATCCCCAATAGCCGACTGTAATAAAACAGAAGTTTGGGAATTGGGTAAAGAGTTAAAAATTTTAAAAGAAATAATAGATGCACCACCTACAGATGGACTTTGGGATGATGGTCGAACGGATGAAGGTCAACTTGGTCTTTCTTACAGAGAACTTGAAGAAGCTATGAATAATGAAAGCTCAAAAAACAGAGATAAATATTTAGAAATAAGAAAAGCTAACTTACATAAAATGGAGCCTATTCCAGTATGTAAGATTCCCAACTAATCAATTAGATTCACAAATCTAATATTTAAGTATATTCCTAGAATAATGAATAAAGATATTTTTTTATTAAATAGCCTTGGTGGAAAAAAAGAAAAATTTAATCCAATAGATAAAAAAAAAGTTGGCATGTATGTATGCGGACCTACTGTGTATGATGATCCACATATTGGAAATGCTAGACCACTTGTAGTTTTTGATTTATTATTTAAAGTTCTTAAATGCAAGTATGGTAATAAATCTGTAACCTACGTTAGAAATATAACTGATATTGATGATAAAATTATTCAATCGTCGAAGAAAAAAAATATTTCAATTACTGAACTAACTACCAGTGTTACCACAAAATTTCATAATGATTGTAATTATTTAAACTGCGAAGTACCAACTTACGAACCTAAAGCAACTGATAATATCGAATTAATGGTTAAGATGATAAAAGAACTTATTAAAAATGAATTTGCATATGAAAATGAGAAGCATGTATATTTTAAGGTTAAAAAATATGAAGATTATGGAAAACTCTCGAACAAAAATATTGATGATTTAATAGCAGGATCTAGAGTTGAACTATCTGATAATAAGGAAAATCCAGGAGATTTTGTTTTATGGAAACCGTCTATAGACGATGAACCTTCGTGGGATTCACCATGGGGCAGAGGAAGACCGGGATGGCATTTAGAATGCTCTGTGATGTCTAAAAAATATCTTGGTAATACATTTGATATTCATGGAGGTGGTAGGGATTTAATATTTCCACATCATGAAAATGAAATTGCTCAATCTGTATGTGCAAACAGAACACAAAGTTTTGCAAATTATTGGGTACACAATGGTTTTATTACTATGTCGAAAGAAAAAATGGCCAAATCTCAAGGAAATATTTTGAAAATTAGTGATTTTAAGAAAAAGTATAATGGTCAAATCTTAAGACTTGCTTTGATCAGTGCACATTATAGTCAACCTCTTGATTGGAATGATAAATTAATGGATGAATGTCAAAAAACTCTTAACAAGTGGTATGGATGTTATGTTAAGGTTAATAAAAAAGTATTAATAGATGATGAAGACTTAAAACCATTATATGACGATCTGAATACACCAGGTTACATAGCTGTGTTACATAAGCTCTATGATAAAGCCAAGGGTGGAAGACAGGAAGATAAAGAAATATTTACAACTGCATGTAAATTTATAGGACTTTTAGATCAGACAAAAGAAGAATGGAATAGCTTTAAAGAGCAAAATTTAAAACTTTCTGAAAGCGAAATTTTAAAGAAGATAAATGAGAGAAACGAGGCTAGAAATAAAAAAAATTATGAATTAGCTGACAAAATTAGAAATGATTTACTAGATAAAGGTATTTTAATTGAGGATAAAGATGGTAAAACAACCTGGAAAATTAAATGAGCAAAGAAAGACTTTACATATTTGATACAACATTAAGAGATGGAGCACAAACCCAAGGTGTACATTTTTCTATTGATGAAAAAACAAAAATTGCACATGCTTTAGATAATTTAGGGGTAGATTATATTGAAGGTGGTTGGCCTGGAGCAAATCCAACAGATACAGAATTTTTTCAAAAAAAACTTAAACTTAAAAATTCGAATTTTACAGCTTTTGGCATGACTAAAAAAACTGGTAGAAGTGCAGAAAATGATCCTGGTTTATCAGCTATTCTTAATTCAAATACAAGCTCGGTTTGTCTTGTTGGTAAGGCATGGGATTTTCATGTCGATGTAGCATTAGGAATATCAAATGATGAAAATTTAGAAAATATAAGTGAAACTACTAAGCATTTTGTTAAAAATAAAAAAGAATTCATGTTTGATGCGGAGCACTTTTTTGATGGTTATAAATCTAATACAAAATATGCCTTAGAATGTATTAAAGCAGCATATGATAATGGCGCAAAATGGATAGTTTTATGTGACACAAATGGAGGAACTTTACCTCATGAAGTTTCAAAAATAGTTAGTGAGGTATCTAAACATGTTCCAGGAAAAAATTTAGGTATTCATGCACATAATGACACCGGTAATGCTGTAGCAAATTCCATTTCAGCTGTTTTATCGGGCGCAAGACAAGTACAGGGTACAATTAATGGTCTAGGTGAAAGATGTGGTAATGCAAATTTGATGTCTTTAATACCTACCTTTCTTCTTAAAAAAGAATTTAGAGAGATGTTTGAAACTAACATTAAAGAAAAAAATATTAAAAATATAACTCAATGTTCAAGATTACTTGATGAAATATTGAACAGGAAACCAAATAAACATTTGCCTTATGTTGGTGCAGCTGCATTTTCTCATAAAGGAGGCTTACATGTGTCAGCAGTACAAAAGGACCCAAAAACTTATGAACATATTGATCCATCCACAGTTGGTAATGCTAGAAACATAGTTGTTTCAGATCAGTCAGGAAGATCTAATATTTTATCAAGACTTAAAACTATTGGAATAGAAATTGAGGAAGACGATATAAAAGTTAAAAAGCTTCTAGAAGAAGTTAAAGATAGAGAATTCATTGGTTATAGTTATGACGGTGCTGATGCATCATTTGAATTGTTAGCACGAAGAGTGATAGGGGAAATTCCAAGATATATATCGATTAAAGAATATGACGTATCAGTAAAAAAAGATGATAAAGAAAAAATTATATCAAAAGCAAAAGCAAATCTTGAAGTAGATGGTGAAAAAATAGTTTGTGAAGGCGAGGGTAATGGACCTGTCCACGCCTTAGATAATGCAATAAGAAAAAATGTAAATAAAATTGGGAAATATTCTGAATATCTAAAAGATTTAAAATTAGTTGATTATAAGGTTAGAATTTTAAATACCGGTACAGAAGCTGTTACAAGAGTATCTATAGAGAGCACAGACTCTCAAGGAAAAAACTGGTTCACTATTGGAGTTTCAGCAAATATTATAGATGCATCTTTCAAAGCTTTAATCGACAGTTTGGATTACAAGCTCTTTAAAGACAAAGCTCCTGCAAGTCTTTAATGTTTAAAAATATTACTTTTATTTTAAATAAACCTCAGTTATCAGAAAATATAGGTGCTTGTGCTAGGGCAATGAAAAATTTTAGTTTTTCAAAACTCGTTGTAATTAGTCCAAAACCAACTTTTCCAAATGATAAAATAATTGCAACTTCAGTAGGAGCTAAAGAAATAATAAAAAATACAAAGAATTTTTCTTCTTTAAAACCTGCTTTAAATAATATTGACTATTTAATTTCTACCACATCTAGATCTAGAAATAAAAATATTAAGCATATTGAACTTAAAGATTTAAAAAAAATAGACTATAGAAAAAAAACCGCCTTTTTATTTGGATCAGAGGCATCTGGATTGTCAAATAGTGAAATAAGTTACTCTAACTATGTTTTAAAAATTCCATGTAATACAAAATTTAAATCACTCAATTTATCACATTCTTTAATTATTATAGCACAGCATGTATTTGAATTATTAAATCAAAATAAAATTAAATATAAAAAATCAGAAAAAATTAAGCAAGCATCTAAAAAAGATATAAAGCCAATGGTTGATCTATGTATTAAACATCTAGAAGAAATAAATTTTTTTAAACACAAAGAAAAAAAACCAAAAATGATGCATAATTTGTTGAGTTTATTTTACAGAATTGATCTTTCTAAAAAGGAAACACGTATTTTATCAAGTGTATTTGCAAGTTTAGCTAAAAAAGGTCGATTGACAAACTGATGAGTAAGTTTATAAAGCCAAATATTAAATGACAAAAAGATTAAACTCAAAACACAAAGTTGACAGAAGGTTAAAAGTCAATCTTTGGGGTAGACCTAAAAGCCCTTTTAATAAACGTGCTTATGGACCTGGTCAACATGGTCAAGCTAAATCATCTAAACCATCAGATTTCGGAGTTCAGTTACAAGCTAAGCAAAAACTGAAATGCTATTATGGAAATATGAATGAGAGACAATTCAGAAATATGTACAAAAAAGCAATAATGAAAAAAGGTGATAGTGCAGAAAATTTAATTGGACTGTTAGAAAGACGTCTTGATGCAATTGTCTACAGAGCAAAACTTGCAACTACTATATTTTCTGCAAGACAGCTTATTAATCACGGTCACCTAAAAGTTAATGGAAAAAAAGTTAATATTTCAAGTTTTCAAGTAAAAGAGGAAGATACTATTGAGGTAAGAGATAAATCTAAACAACTTGCTTTTATAGATATTGCATTAGCAAATAAGGAAAGAGAAACACCAGAATACTTGCAAGTCGATGAAAAAAATAAAAAAATAAAATTTGTCAGAGTGCCAAAATTTGAGGAAGTGCCTTACCCAGTTGTAATGGAACCAAATCTAGTTATTGAATATTATTCTAGATAAAATATTGTTCTATTATTAAAATAAATATCATTAATGCAAAAACTTAAGAATAAATTCTTTTATTTATTCCTTTTTATATTTTTGATTACCGGATCCCTGGTATCATTGAATGTTGGAATTTCACATGACGAATGGCATGAGGAAGAAAATTGGAAATATAATGTGTCATTGTCAAAAAATATAAAAAATCATCTTATTTCAAGTGAAAAATTAGACAAAAATTTAGATAATTATAAAGATAAATATTATGGCGTTGGTTTTCAATTAGTCTCTCAACCTATTCAATACTTTTTAAAAAAAATAATCAAAAGTAATAATATCGATATATTTGGTGCTAAACTAGTTGCTAAACACTTAGTGGTTTTTATTTTTTTTTTTATTTCTGGAATTAGTTTTTATCTAATTTTAAAAAAAATTGTAGATGACGATAATTTTTGTTATTTGGCACTTTTACTCTATTTTTTGTATCCTTATTTATTTGGACAGTCGCTCTTTAGCCCCAAAGATGTTCCATTTATGGCTATTTGGATAGTTTGCACATATCTGAGCTTTAATGTTTTTGAAAATTTAATAGAAAGCGAAAGTGTAAGTTTAAAGAATTTATTTGTTCTAGGTATTTCAACAGCATTTTTACTTTCAATTAGAGTTACTGGTATTTTAATATTGTTTCAATATGTAATAAGCCTAACAATATATTCAATTTCATCTGGTATCAGTTTTAAAAAATTTTTAAGTATATTTTGTTCTAAAATTTTAATATTTATTTTGTTTTTATTTTTATTTACTTATTTATTTTACCCTTTGTATTGGTTAGATCCGACTCAATTCCTTGCCGCAATAAGAGAAATGGGTAAATTTTACAACAATGTATGCACAGATACATTGGGCACCTGCATGTACGCAAAAAATTTGCCTCCAACATATATACCTATATGGCTATCTGTTAAATTACCTTTTTTAATACTTCTAGGTGTATGTTTATTACCATTTACAGAAAAAAAAATATTTACAAATGATAAAAAAAATATTTTTTTTGGCACAATTTTAGTTACTTCAACTCTAATACCTTTAATTTTAATTTTTAGAAACATTACTTTGTACGATGAGCTAAGACATGTAATGTTCCTTGTGCCTCTTTTTTTTATAATAGGTACTATTTCACTTTTTATGTTCTCAAAAAAATTCTTTTATGTAATTGGTTTTATAACTGTTTCTATTTTTGTTATTGAAAATATAAAGATTCATCCATATCAATATGTTTGGTTTAATTTACCGTCAAGGTTTATAGATCTAACTTCTAACTTTGAATTAGAATATCAAGGTATCAGTGGAAAAGAATTAGCTAAAAAAATATCAAATATGGATAAAGAAGAAAAATGTATTTTAGTAAGCCCTCTACATTCTGTGAAGCCATTTCTTGACGAAAAAAAATATAACTGTTTCGCTCAATGGCAAATGATTGATACAAATTATGAAAGACCATTTTTAGCTGTTCAACATGTAAGAAATTTAAAAAAAAGTATGCCATATAAATGTGAAACTATTCATACAGAAGGTTTTTATTTACTGTTGCATAAAAAAAAATTTATAACTGGAAAGTTACTTGAATGTACTTAATTAAAGTCTATTAAATTATCTGTGTATAAATGACTAAAAGTAGCAGACCATTTTTTAGTATAATTTAATTTTTTAAGAAAAAGATTAATTTTTGAATTTTCAATGTCTTTATCATGAATTTCTACACAGATAAGTTTTGGTCTATAAATTTTAAAATCTAAAGATTGCAATGCATCAAAATCTGCACCTTCTAAATCAATATTTAAAAAATCAATTTTTTTATT
Source organism: uncultured Pelagibacteraceae bacterium (assembly GCA_902515985.1). Taxonomy (GTDB): domain Bacteria; phylum Pseudomonadota; class Alphaproteobacteria; order Pelagibacterales; family Pelagibacteraceae; genus Pelagibacter. The sequence continues at coordinate 9,407 of CABXWY010000013.1, read as the reverse complement.
TTTAAATTTCGTATTATTAATAATTGTAGTAAGTTTTTTTGAATTTATTTTTTTTTCTTTTATATCTCCATGCATTCCTTTTAAGGCAATATCTTTTTTAATTGTAGATAATTGACTTAATTTTTTCATATAGTAAAAATTTATTTCACCATCCTTGTTTGAAACAGCTACATTTATATTAATATCTTCTGGTCTTGCAAAATTAAATAGATCTATTGAAAATTCACTTAAATCAATATTTATCCCACGCCAATTTTTTTTATATAATAGATATGTATTATTCCTATCTAATGGATGGAAACCCCCAGCATCTACATAAAAACCATTTTTAATGTTTTTTAAAAATTCATTTATCTCAAGGTCCTCACCCTCCATTGCGTAGGTTTTTTTTTTAAAAAAAAATTTGTTTTTAATGTAAATATTTTGAATTATGTGAAGTTTTTTATAAAATTTTCGAAGTACAGAGATCATTTAACTGATTTAAGCTCATTTCTTATTTTTGAAATAAACTTATTTATCAATATTCTCTCATCTTCAGTTAAGTAATTTTCTTTATCAATTGCTTTTTGCATTTCATTTTTTATTGAATAAACCATATTTTTTCTACCTTCTTTAGTAAAAATTATTTCAGCTTTTTGATTAAATTTATTAATTGTCCTACCAATGGTAAATTCAAACACTATAATTAGAGCTATTACAGCTATTATAGTTTTGTAAATATATTGTCTCATTGTTTGTGGCTTATATTTTTATCCTGTAAATATTTTTTTAGTTCACCATTTTCAAACATTTCTTTAATAATATCACAACCACCTACAAATTCTTTTTTTACATATAATTGTGGAATCGTCGGCCACTCACTGTAAACTTTAATACCTTCTCTTATTGATTGGTCTGCTAAAACATTCACCCCTTTAAAATTTACTTCTAATAATTTTAGAATATTTGTCACTGCCATTGAAAAACCGCATTCTGGAACTTCCGGAGTGCCTTTCATAAATAAGCAGACTTCGTTATTTGTTATTTCATTTTCAATTTTATCTTTAACCTGCTGGTCCATTTTTCTCCTTTGTTTTCAAGGCAAGTGCATGTAACTGATTTCCCATTTTGCCCTTTAGCGAACTATATACCATTTTATGCTGTTCTATTTTACTTTTTCCTGCAAATTGAGATGAGATTACTGTCGCAGAATAATGATTTCCATCACCCGCTAAGTCTTGAATCTCAACGGTTGCATCTGGAAAGGCCTCTTTAATAAGAGCTTCCAATTCTTTTACATTCATTGCCATTATTGCACCATGTACTCCATTAGCCAATTTTTATTATGTTTAGATAATTCGTCAACTGATATCTTTTCATTATCTATAGTAATATAATTATCTTTTTGAACTTCCCCTAAATTATCAAAGTGTACTGAGTTCTCTTTTAAGATATTTTCAATTTTTTTTAAGTTTTTCTTAGAAACTTCAATTATGTATCTTCCTTGATCCTCGCTGAAAAAAAACTCAAATTTATTTATTAAGCTTTTCAATTTATTTAATTTAACTCCTTTTTTTCCTTTAATACACATTTTCGCAATAGCTATAAGAATTCCACCGAGGGATACATCTCTACAAGATAGTATAAGTTTTTCTCTCATTAATTTCATAACTGTAGAACCATTGTTTTTTTCATTAAAAAGATTAATTTCTGGTGGAGGACCTTTTTTTTCATTTAGAATGCCTCTTGCAAATACACTTTGGTCTAGATGACCTTCGGTTTTACCAATAACAAGTATTACATTACCCTCGTTTTTTAGATCCATAGTTAACATGTTTTTATAATTTTTTAATAATCCAACACCACCAATTGATGGGGTAGGTTTAATACCTTTATCTTTTGTTTCATTATAAAAAGAAACATTTCCAGAAACGACCGGGAAATCTAAATATTTACATGCTTCAGATATGCCCTGAACACATTCAACAAACTCACCCATATTTTTTTCTTTCTCAGGATTTCCAAAATTTAAACAATTAGTTATTGCAATTGGCTCAGCGCCCACTGAAATAAGATTTCTCCAACTTTCGCATACTACTTGCCTCCCTCCTGATAAAGGATGGGCAAAACAATATGTCGCTGAAGAATCCACACTTGCAGCAACTGCTTTCTCAGTTCCATGAATTCTCACAACACCAGCATCTCCACCAGGTTTTTGTATGGTATCACCCATAACTGTGTGATCGTACTGGTTCCATATCCATTTTTTTTCACAAATATTTGGATTTGAAAGTAATTTTATTAAACAATTATTTACCTTAAGAGATTTAAAATTCTCTTTTTTAAATTTAATTTTTTGAGGTAGTTTTGTTTTTTTCCATTTACGATCATACTCTGGTGCATCTTCAGCTAAAAAATCAATTGGAATATCTGCAACTTTTTTACTATCAAAATAAAGTTTAATTTTTTTTGAAGTTGTTGTTTTTCCAATTATGGCAAAGTCCAAATCCCATTTGTCAAATATTTTTTTCGCATTTTCCTCTTTTCCATTCTCAAGCACAATAAGCATTCTTTCTTGACTCTCAGATAGCATAATTTCATAAGGTGTCATTTTTTCTTCTCTGCATGGAACCTTGCTTAAGTCTAGTTCTATTCCTAGCTTACCTTTTGAAGCCATTTCTATACTTGATGAAGTTAATCCTGCCGCACCCATATCTTGAATTGATATAATTGAGTCGTCAGCCATTAATTCCAAACATGCCTCTAGTAAAAGTTTTTCTGTAAACGGATCTCCGACTTGAACAGTTGGTTTTTTTTCTTCAATCTTATCATCAAATACTGCTGACGCCATACTAGCACCGTGTATTCCATCTCTTCCAGTTTTTGATCCAACATATATTACAGGTTTACCAATACCAGCTGCTTTTGAGTAAAAAATTTTTTTCTTATTAACTAAACCAAGAGTCATTGCATTTACTAAAATATTTCCATTATAAGATTCGTCAAAACATGTTTGACCTCCAATTGTTGGAACACCAATGCAATTTCCATAACCACCAATTCCTTTAACGACTCCTCTTAATAAATTTTTGGTTTTTTTGTGTTGAGTTGATCCAAAATGAATTGAATTTAAATTAGCAATAGGTCTTGCGCCCATAGTAAAAACATCTCTCATGATACCGCCTACACCGGTCGCAGCACCCTGATATGGTTCTATAAATGAGGGGTGATTATGACTTTCAATTTTAAAAACAATAGCATCTTCATCATCAACATCGATTACACCAGCATTTTCACCTGGTCCCTGTATTACTCTTTTGCCTTGTGTATGAAGATCTTTTAAGTGCTTTCTCGAAGATTTATATGAACAGTGTTCATTCCACATAGCTGAAAAAATTCCGAGTTCAGTTAGATTTGGTGTTCTTTTCATAAGATCACAAATCTTTTTAAACTCATCTTTTTTTAATCCATGATCTATAGCTACTTGTTCGTTTACTGTTGTCATTTGAGATTATTTAATAAATTTTTAAAAAAAATTGATCCATCTTCTCCTGAGAGATACTTATCAATCATCCTTTCAGGATGAGGCATCATACCTAAAATATTTTTTTCTTTATTAAAAATACCAGCAATATTTTGCATTGCTCCATTTGGATTTGATTTCTCATTTACTTCACCTTTTTCATTACAATATGAAACTGCTACAAGATTATTATCTTTAAGCATTTTTAATTCTTCATCTGTGCAGAAATAACTACCCTCATTGTGAGCAATATGAAGTTCTAAAACGTCTTTATCTATACTATTAAAATATTTATTATTTTTGTTGTTAACTTTTACAAATACATTTTTGCATATAAATTCAATATTTTTATTTTGTTGTAGAACACCAGGCAGGAGACCAGTCTCTGTTAATATTTGAAAACCGTTACAAATACCAAGAACCAATCCACCTTTTTCTGCAAAATCTATTACAGATTTAATAATTTTACTTTTACCAGCTATACTTCCACATCTAAGATAATCACCATATGAAAATCCACCAGGTAGAACAATTAAATCTGATTTTGGAAGTTTTTCATCATTATGCCAAACCATTTCATTTTTAAAGCCAAACTTTTTGAGAGCAACGTCCATATCTCTATCACAATTTGAACCTGGAAAAATAATTACAGATGAATTCATTATTGATTATAAAATTTCAAAATTTTCAATTACCAGATTTGCTAAAAGTTTTTTACACATATCTTCAACTTTGATTTTTGCCTTAGCTTCATCCTTTTCATTAACGTCAACCTCGAAGAATTTACCCTGTCTAACTTCATTTACAGAGGAAAAGCCCATCCCATTTAATGTTTGCTGTATCGCTTTACCTTGAGGATCTAAAACACCATTTTTAAGTGTTACTATTACTTTTATTTTCATTTATTTTTTATTTTTACAGCTTTTGGTTTTGGAAATCTTAGTGGTCTAACATTAGATTGTTCATGTAAAATTCCAAGTCTTTTTGCTACCTCTTGATAAGCCTGTATAAGATTACCTAAATCTTTTCTAAACCTGTCCTTATCAAGTTTTTTTTCAGTATTCATGTCCCACAACCTGCAAGTATCTGGACTTATTTCATCAGCTAATAGAATTTCATTTTTACTGTTATTTTTGTATCTTCCAAACTCAACTTTGAAATCTACAAGTTTAATGCCTATTCCTCTAAACAGACCTACCAAGAAATCATTAATTCTTAATAGTTGTCGATCAATCTTCTCAATTTCTCTTCTTGTTGCCCATTTAAAAGTATAAATGTGTTCTTTAGAAATAAGTGGATCGCCCAGCTTGTCATCCTTTAAGCAATACTCAATCAGTGTAGAGTTTAAAACAGTGCCTTCCTCGATACCGAGTCTATTTGTAAGAGAACCAGTGGCAATATTACGAACAACAAACTCAATAGGTATAATTTCTACACGTTTAATAAGCTGCTCCCTCATATTCAATCTTTTTACTAAATGATTTTTAATTCCTACTTGAGATAAATATGTAAGAATATGTTCAGATATTCTATTGTTCAGAATTCCTTTACCATCTATTACTGATTTCTTTTTATTATTGAAAGCTGTCGCATCATCTTTGAAATGCTGAATAACTAAATTTTTTTCGCTACTTGCATAAACTATTTTTGCTTTACCCTCGTATAGTTTTTTGCCTTTTTTCATTGGTTAAAATATTTTATTTAAGAATCTAGTTGCTCTGTAATCTATTGTTTTATCATGATCTATATTTTTTTTCTTTAAAATTTCTATTAAAAAATCAAAAGATTGACTTCGTCTTTTCCACCACCTAGGAGTGTATTTTTTATAATTATTCTCATTCCCGTCGCTATTGCTTAAATATCTTGTAAGTATTTGATCAGTAATTGAAAAGTTTTGTTTAAAATTAAAAAAATAAGTAACTAATCTAAAATCAATAGCAAGCTCAGAGTATTCTTTTTCAAATTCTTCATTGATAAAATTTGAAAAGCTGTCTCTCCTTATTGAAATTGTACTAGTAGGAAAAATAGTAGGCCATCTTTCTTTAAAGTTTGTATTGTTTGTGTAATTAAATTTTTTTATAGTTTTACTATCACTGATAATTTGTGGTAAATCACACAAACACTCTTTTGATTTATCTTCGTCGAAAATTTTAGATATTTTTTTTAGCTTATCTTTTTCAAAACAATCATCTGAGTCTAATAATAAAATTATTTTTCCTTTTGATGACTCAAATAAATTCTTTATAATATTAATTTGATTTAATTCAGCAGTTGAAAATTTTCTTTCTATATTAAATAGCTTAATATTTTCAAAAGAATTTATTATTTCAATAGATTTATCTTGTGAACCATTATCTCCAATTAAAATTTCGAAATCATTATAATCTTGATTTATGCAAGAAGATAAACAGTCTTTTAGATACTTTTCTTTGTTGTAATTAGATATAAGTATAGAACAATACATTAACGAAATACTCTTTTAAAAATAAGATTAATATTTTTAAAATGTTTTTTATAAACAAAAATTTGCTTCAATTCTTTTTCTGAAACTAGCTTTGAAATCTCTTTATCTGAAATCAGTAAATCTAATAAATTAATATCTTTTTCAATACTTGTTTTGGCATTTTTCTGAACTTTTCTATAAGCTAATTCTCTACTAATGCCTTTTTGGGTAAGTTTAAGCATTACTTCTTGTGAAAACACCACTCCATTTGTCAAATTAAGATTTTTCAACATTTTTTTTGGATAAACAATCATTTGATCCAAGATGTTTCCTAATCTTACTAAAGCAAAATCTAAAGTAATATTAGCATCCGGTCCTATATTTCTTTCAACGCTCGAATGAGAAATATCTCTTTCATGCCATAGAGCAATATTCTCTAATGCAGGAAATACGTAACTTCTAACCATTCTTGCTAGTCCTGTTAAATTTTCACTAAGAATAGGATTTTTTTTATGAGGCATTGCCGATGATCCCTTTTGATCTTTAGAAAAGTATTCCTGTAATTCATAAACCTCACTTCTTTGCAAATGTCTGATCTCAGTAGAGACTCTTTCAATTGATCCCGCAATTATTCCCAGTACTGAAAAATAGTAAGCATGTCTATCTCTTGGTATTATTTGTGTAGAAATTGTTTCAGGCTTTAGCTTTAGTTTTTTTGCGACATATAATTCAATTCTAGGATCAATATTAGCATATGTGCCAACAGCTCCAGATATTGCACAAGTTGATATTTCATTAATTGCATTTTCAAGTCTTTTTTTGTTTCTTTTAAATTCAGCATAATAAGATGCAAGCTTTAAACCAAATGTTATAGGTTCAGCATGAATTCCATGACTTCTACCAATGCATGGAGTGAACTTATATTTTTTTGCTTTTCTTTTTAAAACTGAAAGTATTTTATCAATATCTTTAAGAAGAATATTTCCTGATTGAACTAATTGAATATTAAAACTTGTATCTAACACATCTGACGAAGTCATGCCTTGATGCAAATATCTTGCCTTAATCCCTGCTTGTTCTGTGATTGATGTTAAAAAAGCAATTACATCGTGCTTAACTTTTTTTTCAATATCGTGAATTCTTTTAACTTTAATTTTACCTTTTTTTTGTACAATTTTAGATACACCCTTTGGAATAATTTTATATTTTTCCATTGCTTGTGCAGCAGCAACTTCTATATCTAGCCAAACTTTATACTTGTTTTCTTCTGACCAAGTTTTAACTAATTCTTTTCTTGAATAACGAGATATCATTAGTACGGGGGCTTTGTATAACCTTTATCAGATTCTGTAAAAATTTCATAACCATTTTCTGTAATTCCAACTGTATGTTCAAATTGCGCAGAAAGAGATTTATCTTTTGTGACTGCTGTCCATCCATCATTTAACAGTTTAGACTCAAATTTACCTGCATTTATCATTGGTTCTATTGTAAAGGTCATTCCAGGGATCAGTTCTTTACCAGTATTTTTATTACCATAATGTAGAACGTTAGGCGGTTCATGAAATACATTGCTAATACCATGACCACAAAAGTCTCTAACAACACTGAATCCTTTTTTTTCCACGTAAGTTTGTATTTCGTGTCCAATATCTCCAAGTTTTACTCCAGGTTTTAGAATTTTAATTGAATTTATTAATGATTCATAAGTTGTATCAATTAAATTTTTTGCTTTAACAGAAACATCTGGCACAACAAACATTCGACTTGTATCTCCATAAAAATCATTTACAACTGCAGTAATATCAATATTTAATATATCACCTTCAACAAGTGTTCTATCTGATGGTATTCCATGACAAATAACATGATTTAAAGATGTACAAACTGATTTTTTATATCCTCTATAAAATAAAGGCGCAGAATATCCACCATTGTCTCTAATATACTCAAAACATAAATAATCAATTTTTTCAGTACTTATTCCTGGCTTTATATAATCTGTAATCATATCCAATGTATTAGATGCAAGTTTTCCTGCAATCCTCATTTTTTCAAATTTCTCAGAATAATTACTCATCAATAATTTTAATTTTCTTTTCTATCTTAATTTCTTTATTGTTAATATCACATCTGTAAGCGATAAATTTAACACCATGTTTTTTAGCTAAAAGATAATTTTCATAATATTTTTCATCTATATCCTTAGCGATTTTAAATTTTTTTATACCCTGAATTTGAGTTAAAAATAAGACATAGGGTTTATAGCCTTTTTTGATTGATTCTTTAAGATTAAGTAAATGTTTTGACCCTCTGCTTGTTATTGCATCTGGAAATTCACTTAATTCACTCTCACGATTTAAAGTAACATTTTTGACTTCGATTAGGTTTTTATCACACAAAAAATCAAACCTTGTATCCTTTGAATATTTAAATTCTGGTCTTATATTTTTTATTTTTTTAAACTCCTCCATTAATTTATTTTCAAGTGCATGTTTTACAATTTTATTAGCTTTATGAGTATTTACTCCCACTAAATTATTTTTAACTTTTATAACTTCTAATGTGAACTTAAGTTTACGATTTGGATCATCATTTTTTGTTAACCAAACTTCGTTACCTTTATCTAGCAGTCCTTGCATTGAACCAGTATTTGGACAATGAGCAGTTATGACTGCATTTTTTACTTTTATATCTACAAAAAATCTTTTATATCTTTTGATTAATTTGCCTTTAATTAAACTATTGGTAAACTTCATATAAATTTATTTATATTTGTAAATGACAAATAAAAAAGAAATAATTGCTGGAATTATTATAATAGGTAACGAGATATTATCTGGTAGAACTCAAGACACTAATACTAAAACTATATCCTTATGGTTGAATACATTAGGAATTAGAGTAATAGAAGTAAAAATAATTCCAGATATAGAAAAAACAATTATTGATACTGTAAATGATTTTAAAATAAGATTTGATTATGTTTTTACATCAGGAGGAATCGGACCGACTCACGACGATATAACCGCACAATCAGTTTCAAAAGCTTTTAAAATTGAGTATGGACCTCATTTAGAGGCTATGAAAATATTAGAGAATTATTATCAAGCAGGTGAATTTAATGAAGGTAGGCAGAAAATGGCTCATATGCCCATATCAGCAAAATTAATTTACAATCCAAGCAGCGGTGCTCCAGGCTTTAGTGTAGAAAATGTATATTGTTTGCCAGGCGTTCCTTCAATACTTAAATCAATGATTGGAGGTATCACAAATGAGCTGGTAGGTGGAGATCCAATTATTAGTCACACGCTCAGCTTAAGAACTGTAGAAAGTGAAATTGCAAAATCTTTATCAAATGTACAAGATAATAATAAAGATGTTGATATAGGTAGTTATCCTTTTTTTAAAGCAGGAAAATTAGGGGTGTCCATTGTTTTGAGATCTCCAGAGCAAAAAAAA
>CABXWY010000012.1 GCA_902515985.1 uncultured Pelagibacteraceae bacterium | reverse complement strand
TGGGCACCTAAGATATATGAAGATTTAAAAAAATAGGATAATTAATTATCAATGAAATTATTAAAAAAAATATTCTTTATTTTAATATTTTTACTTCCAATCACAAATTCATTTGGAGCAATGTTCACTCACAATCAAACAGCAAGCCTCGATGCTGGTTCTCTTGTTGCTGGTGTTGCTTTCAATTCAGATGGTACAAAAGTATTTACAAGTTCTGCTAACGACAGAAGGTTTATAAATGAATTTAGTTTATCTATACCATACGATATTTCATCGAAAACTTATGTAGGGGACAGCGAAAGATGTAATATGGGAGAAGATATTTTAAACAATGATACTCCATATGACTTAGAATTTAGTAACAATGGAATGCATTTTTTTATCGTTACAAGAAATGCTGGTCACAATATTGAGGATGGTGACAAAGCTTTTAGATTTGATTTAACTACACCTTATGATATTTCCACTTGTGTATTTGATCATAGAACAGAAAATTTAGATCAAGCCCTTTATAACAATGGAAGTAATGGTGGTGATTTTGATTATGAAGGAAATAAAAAACAAAATAGACTTCAAGGAATAGAAATCAGTAACGATGGTAGTAAATTATTTTTAATTTGGATGAAAAATGTTGATACTACTATCGGTGCTAGATTGTTAGAGTATACACTATCAACTCCGTACGACTTAAGAACATTGTCACTAGTTAACTCTGCTGGTATCGAGTTTGCCCATCCCGATTCATCATCACCGTATGTAGAAAATCCAGGAAGTTTGCGTTTTAGTCCTAACGGAAAAAGAATTTTTATAACAAGTCATGCTGAAGGTGACTCTGCTGTTACTCAAGTTTCATTTACAAATCCCTTTGACTCATCATCATTTGTTATAGATGGAACAGTGAATATAAATAATTTAACTCCCAGTAATAACGAACCAAGAGGACTGGATTTTGGTATAAATGGAATAAAACTGATTATTGCTAATGATTTTAACGAAAATGGTTTAGATCAATTAATGGAGTATGATTTGGTTTGTCCTTATAATCTTTTTGAAGGTAAATGTGACGCTATAACAGAGGGTGATCGAACCGGTATGGCAGAAGCACAAATGGAACTAGCTAGAAGAACGATCGACCATTCAACAAATTCAGCTTTGAACAGATTAAAATGGATAAGAAGAAACAAAGATAAACAAGATCTAACAAATTTACAGATTGATATTGATTTTTCAAATCAAATGCTAGCTTCTCTTACAGAAGCAGTAAAGACGTCAGTCACTAAAAAAAATAAACCCTTTAAAGATAAAAATGTATTTTATTGGAGTGAGGGAAGCATTTCAGTTGGAAAAATGGGAGACACCAATGTTTCAACTTCAAAAGAAATTAATGCAAATTCTTTAACGATTGGTGCAGACAAATTTACTGAAAATAATGGTATTATTGGATGGGCTCTTCGATATGGAAATGATCATACCAAAGTAGGTTACAATGGTAGCAATATGAATGCAGATACATTTAATCTTACACTTTATAACACCAGACCTTCATCTATAGACAACAAATATATCGATACAATCTTTGGAATTGGAAAAATTGATTTAGATATCCTAAATTTACTTGATGGTGTAAAATTAACTGCCAAAAGATCTGGAAGACAAATGTACGGAACAGTCAAACTTAAAGATGAAATTATTAAAAATACGTTAACAATAATTCCATCAGCACAAATAGATTTTGGTCACACAATATTAGATTCTTATAAAGAAACTGGAATTTCTGCAATGAGCTTTAAGAAACAACATGTAAAATCTAGAAACTTGAGAGCAGCTATTGCAGCGGTGGATAAAATAGAAAATGAAAAATATTCAATTAAAAGACATGGAAAATTAGAGTATCAAGCTAATTTAAAACGTTCCTCAAATATTAAATATACATATGTAGATGAACCGTCTAATGCGTTTAACACTAAACTACAATCTGGATCCTTACATAATATTAATGGTGAGGTTGGAATTGATATAATTTTTCCCGAAAATTATAGCCTCTTTATAATCTATGAAAGAAAACAAGCTATCAGCCAAGGTAACTTTAACAAAGGACATAGTACAGGGTATACCGATAACTTTTATATCGCGCTTGGATATCTTCCCGGCAAGAATACTGAATATGCATTTACATTAAATGGTTCAGAAAACCTAATGTCGAAACTTGAAATTAAAAAAGACATTAATGGTTTTGATTTAAGCTTTAATTTAAATGACGATTTAACTAGATTAGGAGATGCTAGAGAAGCTTATATTGAACTAAATAAAGTCTTTTAATTTAGTTAATTAGGATTAAACTCGTCACTGAGGAGTATCTATGAGTTACAAATGGGATAATAAAAAACCAACTGCACAAATGTTAGGAAGATGGCAGCCATTTCATGATGGACATTATACTTTATTTAAAGAAATAATTAAAAAAACTGGGCAAGTTTGTATTCAAATTAGAGATGTACAAGGAGTTGATGACAATCCTTTTGATTTTGAAACGGTTAAGAAAAAAATAGAGGAGAGACTAAACCCTGAATTTGAGGGAAGATTTAAAGTAATATTAGTGCCAAATATTACTAATATTTGTTACGGTAGGGGAGTAGGTTACAAAATAGAGGAGATAGTTTTACCTGAGGAAATACAAAAAATATCCGCAACAAAAATTAGAGCTAAAATGCGAGAAGACGGAGATCTAAAGTGAATGAAAGACTTAAATCAATTGTTGATTTAGAAAAATATCCAATTCACGACTTAAATTCACCAGTAATTAAAAAATTAATTGAAAAATGTAAAAAAGAGTTGGATGAAGATAGCTGTTCGACAATTCCAAATTTTATACTTCCTGAGTCATTAGCAATAATGAATTCAGAATTAGAAAAACAGCTTGATGAAGTTTATATGTCTAAGGAGAAAATAAATCCCTATTTATATGCGAAAGATGATCCAAAGTTACCAAATGATCATCCTAAAAGAACATTTATGAATAGATTTAATGGATATTTGAATTCAGATTGTTTTTTAAAAGGTTCTGAAATGAAATTTCTTTATGAAACTGAGGAGCTTTTGAAATTTGTTTCATTATGTTTAGGTGTTTCACCAATATATAGGTGGGCTGATCCTTTAGCCTGTCATGCTTATAATGTTATGGAACCAGAAGGTATTTTACCTTGGCATTTTGACAGTTGCGAGTTTACTTTAAGTTTAATGATACAAAAACCTGATAAAGGTGGAATATTTGAATATTGCCCCAACATAAGAGGACCTGGTAATGAGAATTTTGAAGAAGTAAAAAAAGTTTTGGATGGAGATAGGTCTAGGATTAGACAATTAAAATTAGAACCAGGAGATTTACAAATATTCAAAGGAAGATTCACATTACACAGAGTGACAAAAGTAGAAGGAGACAAATCTAGATATATGTGTATTCCTGCTTATGTTCTTGATCCTTGGAGAGTAAATACTCCTGAACATTCAAAAGCAATTTATGGAAAAGTTCTACCAATCCATCTAGAGAGAAATGTTGCTAGGTCAGACGGTTTAACAGACTAAATGATAAAAAAAATTGCAGTAATTGGTACTGGAGTTATAGGTACCGGTTGGATTATAAGATGTTTGGCTCATAATTTTAAAGTTACAGCGTATGATAAAGATCCAAAATTAAAAAAGAAAATTATTCAAGAGATAAGAAGAGCATTACCATTTGTAAAAAAACTATTTAAAAAAAAAAAAATTAATCTTACAAATTTTAAATATGTGACATCTCTAGAATCAGCAGTTAAAGATGCAGATTTTATTCAAGAAAATGCTACAGAAAATTACAAGATTAAAACTAATTTAATGAGTCTTATCGGAAAGTACGCAAAAAATAATGCAATTATTTCGTCAAGCTCATCTGGCCTACTCCCCACAAAAATTTATTCAAAATGTAAAAATCCATCTAGAACTATAATCGGGCATCCCTTCAATCCAGTTTATCTATGTCCCGGAGTTGAAGTTGTTGCTGGTAAAAAAACTAAAACAAAATTTTTAAACAGGGCTAGCAAATTTTATAAATCTATTTCCATGAATCCAATTATTGTTAAAAAAGAATTGCCTGGATATTTAGCAGATAGATTACAAGAAGCTCTTTGGAGAGAAGGTTTGCATATAATTAATGAAGGGTATGCGACCACAAAAGATTTAGATAGAGCTATTGAGGATGGTCCAGGTTTAAGATGGTCTTTGATGGGAACTTTTTTAACTTTTCATTTGGCTGGTGGTAAACTTGGGATGAAGCATATGCTCAAACAATTTGGACCAGCATTAAAGTTACCCTGGACTAAATTGAAAGCTCCAAAACTTTCAAAAAAATTATCTGATAGGGTAATAAGTGGAACAAAATCTCAAGCAAAAGGAAAGTCTGTGGCAATGATCTCCAGTATTAGAGATGAATATCTAGTTAATCTTCAAAAGCTAAGAAAAAAATATGAAGACAAATTAAGGAAATGATTGTAAAAAAATATCATGACTGTCACAGTAAAAAATCTTGGGAATGGTATTAAAAATATCAAGATTAATGATCCGAAAACTTACAATTCATTAAGTTTTGCTACTCTTTCATTACTTATAAAAACATTTCAAAAAATGGATAAAGATAATTCTACAAGGGTAATTATCTTAGAGGGAGTTGGTAAAGGTTTTAGTGCTGGACACAATCTTAAAGAGGTAAGAGGACTTAAGAAAAGATCGAAGTATTTAAAGTTATTTAATCTTTGTTCTAAATTAATGATCCAAATTGTTGAGGGACGTAAACCTGTAATTGCCAAAGTTCATGGTGCAGCTTATGCGGCTGGATGTCAATTAGTTGCAAGTTGCGACCTAGCTTACAGTACTAATGATGCATTGTTTGCAACGCCGGGTGTTAACATTGGACTATTCTGCAGTACACCAATGGTTGCAGTGAGTAGAAAAATAACAAGAAAAAGAATGATGAAAATGCTTTTAACAGGTGAGCCAATTAAAGCAAATTATGCAAAAGAAGTTGGTTTAATAAATGATCATTTTTCGAAAAAAAATTTAAACAAAGAAGTTATGAAAATTGCAAAAACAATTTCTTCAAAATCAAATCTGACAATAAAAATAGGAAAACAGGCTTTTTATAAACAATTAGAGATGCCCTTAAAAAAGGCTTATAATTTTACAGCTAAGATGATGACACTTAATATGATGTCAATTGATGCCAAGGAGGGTATTCAAGCTTTCTTGGAAAAAAGAAAACCAAAATGGAAACATAAATAATGAGTGACGAACAAATAAAAAATATTTTAGAAAAATCAAAAATTATTGCTATGATAGGCATTAGTTCAGAAAAAAAAGGTGAGGATCCTAAAAATCTAAAAAGAAAACCAGCTAATGTTGTCATGAAATATATGCAAGACTTTGGTTATAAAGTGTATCCAATTAATCCGTTTGCAGAGGGTGAAATTATTAATAACGAAAAAGTTTTAGCAGATTTAAAAAATATACCAGAAAAAGTTGATATCGTAGATGTATTTAGACCATCAAAAGAAACCCCGGGAATTGCTAATCAAGCTAAAGAAATAGGTTCAAAGGTATTATGGTTGCAGTATGGAATTCATAGTGATGAAGCAAAAGAAATTGCCGCAAGCTCTGATATGGAATTTATTTCTAACAGATGTATAAAACAAGAATATCAAAAAATTTTCCAAAAATCTAATCCAGTTTTCCCTGCATTAAAAAAATAGTGAAAAAAATTAATTTTTTAATAATTTTTTTTTGTTTTGCATTGTAGTCTTTCTTTTGCAGAAAATTCAAAAGCTTATTTTGGTGGAGGATGTTTTTGGTGTATGGAGGAGGCTTTTGAAAAAAAAAATGGGGTAAAAGAGGTTATCTCAGGTTATTCAGGTGGAACAACTGAAAATCCAACTTACGAAGACGTAACTTATGGTAATACAGGACATTTTGAAACAATCGAAATAATTTATGATAAGTCTATAATAACTTTTGAGGAACTAGTTAATTTATTTTGGATTAATATTGATCCTTTTGACGAACAAGGACAATTTTGTGACAAAGGTTTTAGTTATAGATCAGTTGCTTTTTATCAAAATGAAGAACAAAAAAAAATTATAGAAAACTCTAAAAGCGAGATAGAGAAAAAATTTAACTCCAAAGTTGTAACTTATATTAGAGATTTTAAAAAATTTTATAAAGCTGAGGAAAATCATCAGGATTACTATGAAAAAAAATTTATTAATTACTTACTATACAAAAAAGGGTGTGGTAGAGAAAAAAGATTAAATAATATTTGGAAATCATGAAAAAAATTTTTTTAGTCTATGGTCATTATAATGATAAGTCTTTTAACGCAGCAATTAAAAATACTTTTATTGAAAAAGTTAAAGAGAATGGGCACGAGGTTGATTGTGTGGACTTATATAAAGAGAAATTTGATCCAGTTTTTACAGGAGAAAAACCAGACAAAACAGTTTTGGATCATCAAAAAAGGATAGAGAATTGTGATATAATTGTTTTAGTTGCTCCAATTTGGAATTTTAGAATGCCAGCAATAGTGGAGGGGTGGATAGATAGAGTTATGACTCCACCATGGGCATTTTCATTTAAAAAAATTTTTGGAAATTATGGTTATCCAGTTGGCAATTTAAAAGGGAAAAAAGCTATAGTTTTCTGTACTTATGGATCACCACAGTTTGCAATTAAAACTTTCTTTTTAAATATGCCTACAAAAAGATTAAGGAGAGGTGTATTTAATATTTGTGGAATAAGAGATGTAGTTTACAAAAGATTTTTTGCTGTCCCATTCGTTTCTGATGGAAAAAGAAAAAAGTTTTTAAGAGATGTAGAAAAATTAGCTATTGGTTTGTAGTTCTAGCCAATTGTAAAAGGATCTTTCATTGGTTCATCAGAAGTATTTAGCCAAGTAGTCTTTACCCTAGTATAGTCTTTAATAGAATCAATTCCTGCTTCCTTGCCATATCCACTATCTTTTATTCCTCCAAAAGGTGCAGAGGGTGAAATTAATCTATAGGTATTAACAAATGTAATTCCAGCTCTTATAGCATTTGAAACTCTTAATGCTCTTGAAAAATCTGAGGAAAATACTCCAGAAGATAATCCATATTGATTATCATTCATTTTTTTAATTACTTCTTCTTCACTTTCAAACTTCATTACTGAAAGAACTGGACCAAAAAGTTCATTCTCTGCTACAGGTAAATTATGATTATCACATTCTATTATTGTAGGAGGAAAATAATAACCCTCATTTGAGAAAGGATGTCTTTTACCACCGAATTTAATTTTACCACCTTGTTCAACAGTTAATTTAATATTTTTTTCTATTATTTCTAATTGTTTAAAATTACTTAATGGTCCCATTTCGGTTTCAGGATCCATTGG
Organism: uncultured Pelagibacteraceae bacterium; assembly: GCA_902515985.1. Lineage (GTDB taxonomy): Bacteria > Pseudomonadota > Alphaproteobacteria > Pelagibacterales > Pelagibacteraceae > Pelagibacter. The sequence goes on along the minus strand of CABXWY010000012.1, from coordinate 25,032 downwards.
AGCTCCAATTTTTATTTTTTCTGCTCTCTTAACTAGTTTATCTAAAAATTCATCATAAATACCTTGTTGTATATAAAGTCGAGATCCTGCAATACAACTTTGACCAGTTGCACCAAAAATTCCTGCAGTAATTCCATTTATTGCACTTTCTTGGTTTGCATCATCAAAAACAGCTACTGGACTTTTTCCTCCTAGTTCTAAACTAACTTCTGATAAGTTTTCAGATGAATTTTTTATAATATGTCTTGCTGTCTCTGGACCACCAGTAAAAGCAATTTTCTCTACCAAATTATGAGATGTTAGAGTTTTTCCACAAGGATCTCCAAATCCAGTAATAACATTTACCACTCCCTTAGGTATACCAGTTTCTTCTATTAATTTTGCGAATTCAAACATAACAGCTGGCGCTAATTCAGAACATTTTATTACAACTGTGTTTCCCATAGCTAATGCAGGAGCTAACTTTGTAGCCGTTAAAAACATTTGTGAATTCCAAGGTACTATTGCAGCAATAACACCAATAGGTATTCTTGTTGTCATAGCTTGAATATTTGGTTTATCTATTGGTAAAACTGTGCCTTCAACTTTGTCAGCCAAACCAGCGTAATAATCATAATATTCTGCAATATAGTTTGCTTGTTTATTTGTTTCTCTAAAAAGTTTTCCAGTATCTATTGTTTCAATTTCACCAAGCAATTTAGCATTTTCTCTTAATTTATTTCCAATTGCTCTTAAATATTTTCCTCTTTCTCTTGGCAATAATTTTGGCCACTCTCCCTCAAATGCTTTTTGTGCTGCTTTTACTGCTCTATCAACATCACTTGCACTTGCTTCTGGGACTACAGCCCATGGCTTATTATTTTCTGGATTTAAAGTTTCAAAAGTTTTTTTTTGATTCAGAGTTTACCCATTCCCCATCAATAAACATTTTATACTGTTTTAATTTAGTCATTTTTTACATGTTCTTTAATAGCGTTGTTTACATCATCTGCACATTCAATACTACACAGATGTTTTCCTTTAGGTATTATTTTTAATTTGGAATTTTTAATTACTTTACTTAGGTTTTTTTTGACATCTCTGGAGTTGAACCGACATCTTCTTCTCCAGTCATAACTAAAGTTTCAGTTTTTTATTTTTTTAAAATCTTCATCGTCTTTATGTTTTACAAAAAGTTCATAAATTTTATTAAAATTTTTCATATTATTTCTACTTAATATTGAACTAATCCATTCAGATCTTTCTTGATTTTTTTTTAGGTAATCTTCTGTAAACCATCTTACCAGTGCATCGTTTGACATCTTGCTACTGTTTTTTGATTTTTCAAATCTATCATCAACTATCTTTTGTTGTTGATTAGATCTTTTAAATATAGAACTAAGTAAAGTTAATGTTTGTAATCTATCATTATATTTTGTTGCAAAATTTCTTGCAATTAGAGATCCAATTGAAAAACCTACTAAATGAATTTTTCCAATATCAAGCTCATCAATTAGGTTAATAAGTTGTGTAGCAAAATCATCAAACGTTATTCGTCCAGCCTCAAGAGGTGTTTTTCCGTGACCTAGAATATCGTAAGTAAGGACCGTATTTTCAAAAGAATTAAATTGATATTCCCATATTTCGTGATCAAGGCCAACACCGTGAATTAAAACAATAGGTAATTCTTTTTTTTTATTTAATTGATAATAAGTACCTTTAGAATCAAAAGCATTGATCATTTAAATTATTTAGGTTCAATGCCCATTTCTTTCATGTCTTGATATCTATCACCGGTTCTTGCATGAGCTCTTCCACTCGAAGCTCCCCCAATTGCAATAACTATCTCATTATCAAATGGAGCATCATGAATGGTAAATTCATGCGTTAAGTAATAAGGTCTTAATCCAGAGTCTGTTTTGTGCATCATTGGTATAGAAATCTTTGATCCTGCAGGTCCTCTTGTGTTAGTAAAACTTAAATAAGATGTTCCACCCACCGCATCTCTAAACTTATTTCCGAATCTTAAAGTATGAATAAATGCTGACGCGTGTTCAATCTCACCATTCAATCCTACTACACCTGCTTTTCCATAAGCTAAAATTTTATCTGGAGAACCAATTTCTTTTATTAATTCTGGTACTAACATGTCTCCAAGTTTAGGAGCCAAATCTAGAATTGTAGGTTTTAAATCTTCAACAAATCCTTGACCATCCCAAGGATTTTTAAAAACAGCCGCAACAGAAACTAATAGGACAGGATTTTTTGCTTCTTTTCCTCCCTCTATAAAAGTTTTGTCTACAAACTTCGTAAACTTTCTTAATTCTAATTTCATTATTTAGTCCTGTGTTTAAAGCTATCTCTTCTAAAACTGTATAACGCTTTAGGATCAACATCAACATCAATGACTGAAGGTTTATTTGATTTAATTGCAGCTTCTACCGCATCAGTAATTTCTGAAACTCTTTTTACCTTAAAACCTTTTGCACCATAAAGTTCTGCAACTTTATCGAAAGAGGGACTCTCTATATCAGCTCCTAAATATCTTTTACCGTAAAAATCTTTTTGATAAGCCTTTTCAGCGCCCCAACTTTTATTGTTCATTACAATTGTTGTAGTGTTAATTCCATATTCGACAGCTGTACTTAGTTCTGAAATTGTCATACCAAAACCTCCATCACCCATCAAACTAACAACTGTTCTATCTGGTCTTGCAACTTTTACGCCCAGTCCACATGCAAAAGAAAATCCAACTAATCCAAAATCTAATGGAGTAAATAACGATGGAGGGTCATTATATTGAAGTGCGTCGGTTGCCTGAAGACACAATGTACCTGCATCAAGTGTAATAGCTGAGTTTGTAGGTAAAACACTTCTTAATTTTTTAAATAAACCAGTTGGCTGAATAGGGTAAAGGTCAATTTCTTTTCCTTTATCCCTATTTCTTAAGTATTTTGCTCTCTGATTTAGATATTTAGTTGTCCATGAATTAGCTGATGATAAAAGCTTTTGATTTTTAACTTCTTCAAAAATTTGATTAGTTACTGTCGAAGCATCCCCATAGATTCCGATAGCAACTTTAAAGTATCTTCCCAACATTGATCTTTCGAGCTCAACTTGAATAATTTTAGCTTTTTTATTTATATTGTCATAAGAATAAAAAGTTGAGTTAAAACCAAGTCTAGTACCAAGTGCCAAAATAACATCAGCCTCTTTTACTAGCTTAGAAGCAACAGGATTTCCTCTGGGACCCATCTGACCTGCGTTCAATTTATGGTAAAATGGAATAGCATCACCATGTCCGGCTGCAGTTACAATCGGAATATTTAAAAGTTCAGCAAGATTAATTACATCTTGGTGTTTACTTGTATACTTAATTCCCCCACCAGCAACAATAACTGGTTTCTTAGATTTAAGAATAATGCTGACGGCTTTTTTAATTTGGGATATTTTTCCTTTTAATCTGCTTACGTTTTTAAAAGACCTAACCCTTTCATCGATCTCAAATTTTGAATTTTCTGCAAGGATATTTCTTGGTAAATTTACACATACTGGTCCTCGTCTTGGTGTCATAGCCAATTTAAATGCACTACTTAAAACATTAGGAATTTGTTTTACTTTATTAACTGTCCAAGTTTTTTTTGTAATTGGTTTAAATAGTGATTGTTGATCAAGACCTTGAAACGCATCTTCCATTTTATCATTACTGGAATATGATCCAGCTAAGGCAATTACTGGTGAGAATGCTGCTTTAGCTTGAGCAATACCTGTTACTAAATTTGTTGCACCAGGTCCATTTTGACCCGCCAGAATAACTCCAGGATTATTTGAAGCTCTTGCATAACCATCTGCCATATGAGTTCCAGTTCTTTCGTCTCTAACTCCAATAAATTTTATTTCTTTCTCATGGTAAAGTGCATCAAACATTTCCATGGTAGCTGAACCAATAAGACCGAAGACATGTTTGATATTTTCTTTTTTTAATGATCGAACGGCAGCTTGGCCACCACTTAAAACCTTTTTAGATTTATTCACGAAACTTTTTTAATTTCTTCTTTTGTATTATCTTTGAAGTGAGGCATTACTTTTTCTGTAAATAATTTTATACTCTTCATGTAATCTTCGTGTTTTACCCCTGGAAAGTTTGACCATACTTGCAAATTTTGTAAATTTAATTCAGATTTTAGCTCGTGTATTTTGTCAATTACATATTCAGGAGTTCCAAAAAGCATATTTCTTTTGTGTAAAAAATCATAACTTAACAAATCTAATTTACCTTTTGTTATTGGTAATTCTTCATCTGGATCCATGTGGTTACCAAGTCCTCTCCAGTGACAAACCCACCTCATATAGTTTACCATATGCTCTCCTGCTTTTTCTCTTGCCTCTTCCATTGTATCTGCAACAAACATATCTCTTACTAATGAGATACCTTCTCCCATTGGAACATTTCTTTTTTCTGCTTCTGATTTTGCATTTTTAAAAGCTTCAAATTTAATTTTTAAGGCCTTAACAGTTGGTATCCACATTATAATATTTAAACCTTGTGCAGCAGCCCATTCAATAGATCTAATTCCATCCACCACCTGATGAATAGCAGGATATGGTTTTTGGTAAGGTTTTGGTAGGACACTTATGTTTTCCATTACATTTGTTTCAATATTTACTAAATCTTTATTCGGAGGACTCATATCATGTTGCCATACATAATTAGGAGCAGGATAAGTATAAAATTCACCTTTGTGATTGAAAAATTTTTCTTTCCAAGCTTTTTTTAAAATTGTAAGTGTTTCTTCGAACAATCTAAAATTTTTTGCTTGATCCTTCATATCTGCTTCTTTGTTTAAATTGATCGCTTCTCTTCCATATATTCCTCTTCCAATTCCAATTTCAACTCGACCTTTGGATAACTGATCAAGTAGAGCGATGTCTTCAGCCATTCTAATTGGATTATGAAAAGTAATTACGTTACAAGCTTGACCTATTCTTATATTTTTTGTTCTAGCAGCAGCATCAACTCCCATCATTAAAGGGTTTGTCAAAGACTCCATTCCTTCATGATTGAAGTGATGTTCAGTATACCAAATCGAATTCCAATTATTTTTATCACAATATTCAGTGATTTCTCTAGTTTCATCTAGAAGTTTATCGTAAGGTTTGTGAGTCCAATTAGTTGTATTGCAAAAATATCCAAATTTCATAAAAGCCTCCTTTAAAAACTAATTTAAAGACGACCGATCCCACTTTCGAATGCTTTGAGCAAAACGATGAGTTATGTATCGCTTTTAAATAACAATATTATTATTATCTTTGATATTCAACAAATTTTTTTAATGAATTATTAAGAAATTGATCATAACTTTGACCAAGATTTAATGATGGTTTTTTCTTAAAAAAGGAATCATGCATTTTAAAGTCATAAGAGGGTTCAAAAAAGAATGGAATAGACATTCTTTTCTTTTTATTCCAAAGCACCCTATGATTAGTTGCTTTCAATTTTCCGTTAGTTAAATATTCCAACGCTCTTCCTGTATTTACAACTAAAGCATTTTTATTAAATGGAACGTTATACCATTTTTTATTTTTTCTATTTTGTACTTGCAATCCTCCTATCTGATCTTGATAGAGAACAGTAAAAATACCACTGTCGACGTGAGTTTCACATCCCAATGCTACCCCGTCTTGCTTTGAGATCTCCACTGGTTTTTTTTGATTAGTATAATAATTGAATCTTAACGTACTTAAAGTTTTGATTCTTGAAAAAGCTTGCTTTGATAAAATATGGTTTTTTTTATTTAATATTATTAAGCTTTTGAAAAGTTGTTCGCTTAATAAATAAATATTGTCAAAGTAATTCGATAGTATTTTTATTGATTTTTTATCAAATGATTTATTTAAATCTAAATATTCTATATATTGATTTGAAATATTTTTTGATATTTTTTTTGTAACTTTCAAATCACCAATATCCAAACCTTCTTTTCCATTCACATCACTCGGAAAATATCCTCTATATGTATTTTTACTTAATTTATTCCATTTTTTTGGTGCCAATTTAATCTTGTTTTGCAATGGAAGTTTAAAAAACTTTTGTCCTACTTCAGAAACTTTATTAATTTTTATTCCATGACCTGTAATCTGAAAAAAACCAACTTTTTTACAAGCTTCTTCAATATGCTTTATAGTTTGAATTGATTTTTTTGATCTGAAATTATTTTTAGCTAATGAAGATATATCAATTGTTGGAATATAATTTTTTATCATCTGTTTGGCGTATCTGTAACTATCATTTGATCTTTCACTTTTTCTCTAAAGTAAATATAAATTCCTGCAGCAATAATAATAAATGCACCTAAAAAGGTTCTAGTATTTGGCATTTCATTGAATAATAAATATCCAGTGATGATTGCCCAAATAATTAAAGAATATTCAAATAGTGAAACCAATGACGGAGATGCAATACTATATGCAGTGAAAACACAGTAAAATGAAACTGAAGCAATAAAACCCATTAAAATAACAAAAGGCCATGAGTAATTTATGTTAACAAACCACTCTCTAAAAATAAATTGAAAAGTTGGATCTGAAAAATTATTTAATTCTCCATTTCCCATTGTTAAATAAAATATTAGACTAATTAAAAGCGCACCAATATATAAATGCATCATTTGAGTATAAACATTATCTTTCTTTGAAGTAATTTTTGTTATGATCATAGACGATGAGTAGAAAATTGCACACAATACTGGGGAGAGTTTCATAAAATTGAAATCTTTAAAGTCAGGATTTAAAACAATAAATACCCCAATAAATCCGACAACAATTGCACTCCATCTTCTTATACCAATTTTTTCTTTTAAAAATATCATTGCAAGTATGGACATAAAAAATGGACTTGAAAAGAATAATGCATTAGCCATAGCTAGAGACATAAATGTTAGGGAAATATAAAAAAAGCTAAAACCAAAAAAGAAAAATATTACACGAACAATAGTTAACAATAAAAAATGAGTCTTAAAAATTATTTTCTTTTTAGCAATAATCATAAAAAATAATAATAGTGCAAATGCTGTTATTGTCCTCACCATGTAAAGCTCATATAAGGCGATATCATTATAGATAAATTTTATTAAAGCATCTTGCACGGAAAAAAAAGCCATACCTAAAAGGATAAGAAAAATTCCTTTTGTATTGTTGTTACCTTCCATTAATTGCGCCTATATAAAAGTATTATTTTAAAATAATAGAATTATTTTTTTAATTTACTAGAAAATATAAGATTTTCGCTTTTAAAAGTCTCTTTATTTTCACTTATAAATTTTGCCATTAGTTTTACTTTTTCTTCTTCAAATTCAGCAACTTTTCTTTCTTTTAAATCAACATAGAGAGCTAAGACTTCAATTGTAGAAGCTAAATATTTTTTTTCTTTGTGTATCATCTCAAATTTGTACTGAATTCTTTTTTTATCATGATCAAAATGAATTAGATTTAATTCAACTTCATCACCCTCAATTAATTCTTGATTATAAGTAATATGAGATTCTACCACCATTGTACTTTTATTAGTTTCTAAGGCTGATTTTTCACCCATATTAAGTTTCGTCATCAGCGTTTCAGCAGCATTTTGGTCAAAAATAAGAATGTAATATGCTACATTCATATGACCATTATAATCAGTCCATTCTTTCTTAATTATTTCTGTAGAAATCTTTATTGTCATTTGACTATTATTAATACATCATCATAATTCAAAGACCTAATGTAATCTAATAGCATCACCATCTACACCGATTACTTGTCCAGATACTCTAGCTGCATCATCTGAAATTAAGAAACTACACATTTTTCCAATATCACTTTCATAAATCCAGCAGTTCATAGAGGCCATAGATATGAATTCTTTCTCGATAGATTTTTTTGAAATCTTTAAATGTTTAGCTTTATCTTTTGCTACCCTAACCATTCTATCACCCTTAATTGTTCCTGGACATAACGCGTTAACTCTAATTTTAAATTTTCCAAGTTCCATTGATAAAGTTTTAGTCATACCAATTATAGCCCATTTACTTGCTGCATAAGGTGATCTTAATGGAAAGCCCATTATGCCTGCTCCAGAAGAAATATTAATAATTGATCCACCTTTATTCTTCTTTAGCATCGGGATCGCAAGCTTATTAAAATAAAAATGACTAAACACATTTACTCTTAAAGTATTTTCCCATTCTGATGAGGATAAATTATCCATTGTTCCTGTTGGACCTGCTATTCCAACATTGTTTATTAGACAATCTATTTTTGGGGTTTTTTTTCTGATTTTTTCAAATAAATTTACTACTTGATATTCATCTGAAGCATCACAATTAAAGACAAATAGTTTTTTATTAATTTTTGAATTTTTTTTAAGTTTATTGATGTACTTATCATTTATATCACTCACAAAAACTGTAGCACCTCTGTCTAAACAAACTTTTACTGTAGCTAAACCAATCCCAGAAGCTCCCGCCGATATTACGATTTTTTTATTTTTTAAAGATTGATTTGTCATAATAAAAAAAAGGCCCTTTAAAAAGGGCCTTTAATTTTTAATATTTAAAAAATGTTATTTTAGCCAAGGTTTCCACTTATCTGGATTATTGTCTAACCATTCTTTAACAACTTCTTTTACTGGTCTTTTCTTAATATCAACTTCAACTAACATTTTAGCTTGGTCAATATTTTGTAAAGACATGTTTTCAAAGAATTTCTTAGCTTCTGAATTTTCAGATTTTGCAAACACAGCTGGATTACCGTAGTTCATTGTGTAATCTTTAGCCCAACCAGTTCCTGGCCAACCTTTTTTTCCACAATCTTTCCAGTTACCTGCTTCAGTAAATGTATCAGGATCACAAACTTTATGATCTGGAAGTTGAACTCCTACCATATCAAATTCACCGAAGAACCAATGTGGTGACCAAAGGTATAACATAAATGGCTCTTTCCTCATGTAAGCGGCTTTTGCTTCTGCAATCGCTGCAGCTTCAGTACCAAGTTCATCTGCTTGAAAGTCAATTCCTAATATATCAAGTCTTTTTTGGTCATGACAGTTCCAACCAGCTACTGGACATCCAATAAGTCTACCTCTGTTTCCAGTTTCGATAGTAGCAAACTTTGCTTTATGTTTATTTAAATCTTTCCAAGTTTTAATACCAAACTCTTCTGCAGCGTATCTTGGGATCCAATAATCAGATAATCCAATAATTCCAGATGTGCCTAAAAGATCAACACTTCCGTCTCCACTGTAAGATCCAACAACTTTACCTTCATAAATAAGATCTTCGTTTAGCATTACAGAGTCTGCTTCAGCGTAACTTGGCCAGCTTTCACATGCAAAATCAATCTCTCCTGCTGCAATTGCTTCCCATAGACCAGTTCCTGATGGAAAAACTGTTTGTTTAACTTTGTAACCATATTCTCTTTCAAGAATTGCTACAGCAACTTCACAAGTGATTATACCACCTGTCCAGTCTGCAATAGCTGCATGTAGTCTTTTAGCAGCATTTGCTTGCCCTAAACTACCTACAAGTAGCACTAAAGATATAAATAGTGCTGATATTGTTTTTGTTAATTTCATTAAGTTTCCTCCTCTAAAAATTAAAAAAGTATTGTAGTGCAAAAGCTATATATATGTAAACCGGGTAAAAAATGGCTAAATTTCTTATTAAATGACTTTATTTTATAATCCTAAGGCCTCTCTTTGTTTCTTTGTCCAAGCGAGAGAAATTCTATCTATAATTATAGCTAGAAGCACAATTCCTATTCCTGCGGCAAGACCTCTTCCAGTATCTGATCTCGCTAAACCGTTAAATACTTCTAAACCTAAACCTTTTCCTCCAATAAGTGGAGTTACTATTTGCATCGCGAATGCCATTATAACAGTTTGATTGAAGCCTATTACCAAACTTGGAACAGCTAATGGAAATTTAACCTTATTTAAAGTTTGTATAAGTGTTCCTCCAAATGATCTAGAAACCTCAGAATATGATCCTGATACTTGGGTTAAACCTAATGATGTTAGTCTTATTATTGGAGGAATAGAATAAATTACTGTAGCCAGAACCGCAGATACAATACCTCCACCAAAAAACATAAGAACAGGAATTAGATAACAGAAGTAAGGAAGTGTTTGCATTGCATCTAACACAACATTTTGAATATTCCTAAATCTCTCATTATAAGATGCTATTATTCCAAGCGGAACTCCAATAACGAAACATAAAGCAACTGATACCAAAACCGAAGACAGAGTTATCATTGAGTGGGACCAAATTCCACACGCACCAATAAAGAGCAATAATAAAGCTGTTATAAATGCAAATCTTATTCCAACCGTTATGTATCCCAATGCAACAAATACAGCCATAGTGTACCACCAAGGTATATGAGTTAAAAAAACATCTAATGGTCTTAATAAATTAAGATATACAAATGCTCTTAAACCTTTCGTGAACGCAATAAAACCCGGATTGACTGTCAAACTTTCAACAGCATTTGTTATTGGTTGCCTAATTGATAGTCGCCATTCTTCAGGGAATGAACCAATATTTATCAAGTATGTATCAACTAAGCTTATTATAAAGAAGACTATAAAGGATGGAACAATATAATATCTTTTACTTATTAACTCACTGATATTTTCTGCAAATCTTTTGTTAAATATTAAGATTAAAGACCTAAAAAAGTAGGCAATTAAATTAGTAATAAATATACAAATATATTTTGTTATCATATGCGTAATACTTAAAGGCTTTTCAATAATTCTTGCTAAGGTGTATTTAGCCCACCCTTGAGGAAGTAAATAAAATTTCTGGACATCTGATGGAAGTCTTTCTTCAGTTTTACTAAAGGATGAACTAAATCTATCAAACATTATTGCCATAAATAAAATACATAGACCTCCTTCCATAGCCCAACCAACATCTAATCTTCTAATAGCTTGCCAGACTTGTCCTCCGATACCTTCTGCTCCTATAAAACAAGCTAAGACAACAAGTGCAAGAGCCATCATTATAACCTGGTTGATACCCATCATTATACTGGGCAAAGATAATGGAATTTTAATTTTAAATAAAAGTTGTAATTTACTTGAACCAAAAGAAGTTGCACTCTCTATAGTTTGGGCTGGCACTTGTCTGATACCAGTATTAGTTAATCTTATAATTGGAGGCATCGCATAAATCATAGTTGCGAGAATTGCTGGTGCTCCACCGATACCAAAAAAAAATAATGCAGGAAAAAGATAAACAAAAGCAGGCATAACTTGCATCGTATCTAAAACCGGTTTCATAAAATTTTCAAATCTATCGCTTTGAGAACATAAAACTCCCAATATAAATCCAAAAAAAACACAGAGTAGAACAGATAGACCCATCAAGGCGACTGTTTGAAGTGATGGCTCCCACATACCAGTTGCTCCCCAGAAATAAATTACAAATAAAGAATATAGACCTAATTTTAAACCTCCAGCGATGATACATGGTAAAAAGATAATCGCTGTTATTAAAAGCCATGGAGATTCAAGTAAAAAATCTTCAACAAAATAATAACATGCCTTAATATAGCCAGCTACAATTTTAGTCATCCACCTATAATTTTTTTTTAAAAAATCCTCTCCTTCGTTAACCCACGCAGTAAAAGTAAACTCATCGGTTACAAACTTTGGAAATTTAGATGGCCCTTCACTCTGGGAAGATAGCCATAAAGCTATTAAAAAAATTACACCAATGATGGAGTAAGTTATTATATTTTTCGATTGATTTGATTTTCCTAATATTTCGTTACTACTAGACATTTTTATAAACAAAAATAAAATAATTAAATTTACTTTTAAAGTAAAATATTGTGTATTTAAACATTAAATTATAAATTTTAAGATGAACTCAGACCAAAAAATCACGTGTACAAATATTTGGAAATTATTTGGCCCAGATGAGAAAAGAACAATAAAAAATATAGATAAAAGTTTATCAATCAAACAAATACAAGAAAAGACTGGTCATGTAGTAGCTGTAAGAGATGTAAGTTTTTCAATTCAAAAAGGTGAAACCTTTGTAGTAATGGGATTATCTGGCAGTGGAAAATCTACTTTAGTAAGATGTATTTCAAGATTAATTGAACCGACAACAGGCACTGTTAAAATGGATGATGTTGATGTTACTAAAATGAGCTCAAGAGATTTGTTGGAGTTAAGAAGAAATAAAATGAGTATGGTTTTTCAACATTTTGGACTCTTTCCTCACAGAACGGTAGTCGAAAATATTGGATATGGACTGGAAGTTAGGGGTACAAAAAAAGAAATTAGATTAGAAAAATCAATGGAAGTTTTAAAAATGGTAGGTTTAGATGGGTGGCAAAATAATTATCCTAGAGAACTTTCAGGTGGTATGCAACAAAGAGTAGGTTTAGCAAGAGCATTAGCAGTGGATCCAGAAATCTTAATTTTTGATGAGCCATTTTCAGCATTAGATCCATTAATTAGAAGAGAGATGCAAGATGAACTTTTAAAAATTCAAGAAAAACTTCAAAGAACTATGGTTTTTATAACGCATGATTTTTTGGAAGCAATTAAAATGGGAGATCATATTGCAATAATGAAAGATGGTGAAGTCTCACAAGTCGGAACACCAGAAGAAATAGTTGCTAACCCAAAAGATCAATATGTTAAAGATTTCTGTGAAGATGTTCCAAAATATAAAGTTTTAAGCGCAGGTAAAGTTATGAGAAAGGAATGTTCTGATGAAACAAAAAATTTATTTTCAAAAAAAACGGATTGTATTATGGACAACTTAAAAATTGAGACTTTGATCGATAAATTAGTAGATACAGATAAAAGTTATCCTGTAATATGTAATGAGACTGGAGATTTGCTAGGTGAAATTGACAGATCGATTGTTATGAGATCAATGAAATCTAAATCTTAATTAATAAAATTTTTTATTTCCTTTTAGGGGTTTATTTTTTTGTGCATCCCTCCATATTATTATAAATCCTGCAAATACAATTAATAAGACTCCTGGAAAAAGTTGAGACCAAGGTGCCTCGTTAAAAAAAAACCAACCCAATAAAAAAGAGGAAGGAATTCCAAAATATTCAAAAGAGGCGAGTTTACTTATTGAAATTAGTCTATAAGCATATACAAATAATATTGCAGCAGTACCACCAAGTATTCCGGTTAAAACCATTAACATTAAATCTTTTATTGAATTAACAGTAAAATCATTAGATAAAATAATAAATAGTATCGATGCACCAATTACATTAAAGATCAAAGTATAAAACTGTATTTTTGATGTTGAAAAATTTGGTGGAATAAATTTTAATATCATTACAGTAACACCCCAAGCAAAAGCTGTTAATATAGAGAATATTGAAAAAAAATTAAATATTTCACTCGTAGGTCTTAAGATTAATAATACTCCAATAAATCCAATTATTATTGCAGACCACCTATAAATACCAACTCTATCTTGGAGAAATATTATTGAAAGTATCACAATAAAAAATGGTGAAGAGAATGTTAATGTCATAGCGGTCGCAAATTCAACATTAATTACAGAAATAAAAATAAATATATTCATTGCCAAGAAGCTCAAACCTCTAAAACAGCAAAGGGATAAAAATTTCTTATTTATATTTTTAAAAAGTGAGCTGAATTCTTTAGAAATAAACAGTAAGACAAGTAGAGGTATAACAGCAAAAAAATTTCTAAATACAGCTAATTTAAGTACAGAATAGTCACTACCTATTAATCTTATTACAACTAAGTATAGATCTACACAAACTACTCCTAAAAGCATTGTAACGATTGCTAATATAGTTTTTTTGAGATCTGTTTTTTCTTTTGCGATTTTCATTTATTTTTGTAAATTAGTATAAATTTTTAAATAAATATGCAAAATTTTAAACTTAACAAAACAGATTTATTAGGTGCTCAAGATTGGACCTTTCCAACATTTACAGCATATGGACCAGGAAGATTTAAGGAAATTGGAAATTTTTGTAAAAATTTCAATATTCAAAACGCTTTAATCGTAACAGATAGTGGAAGTACAAAGTTACCTTTTATAAGCGATCTACAAAATTTACTTTTAGATGCTAAAATAAAATCAAATATTTATTCGAATATATCGCCTAATCCTAGGGACGATGAAATAGAGGGTGGATGTAAAAAATTCAGAGATGGAAACCACGATGGTATAATTGCAATCGGAGGAGGCAGTGCTATGGATGGAGGAAAGGCAATATCCTTAACAGTTAATAGCGGAATTCCTTTATGGGACTTTGAATTTTTAGATAAAGTTCCAAAAGATCTTAAAGGAAAGAATCCTTTTCCAAAATTAATAACTATACCAACAACTTCTGGAACGGGCGCAGAAACAGAAATAACTGCAATGGTTACCGACACTAAAAAAGGTATGAAATTTTGTTTATGGCATCCTGATGCTAGACCTTGTTTAGCATTAGTTGATCCAGAATTAACTTTAAAGTTACCAGCAAACTTAACAGCTTGGACTGGTGTAGACGCAATGATACATGCAATTGAAGGTTATAGTGTTCCGATGTTTCATCCACTTTGTGATGGTTCTGCATTAGAAAGTTTAAATCTGATTTCCAAATCATTAAAGCTAGCTGTAAATGAACCAGATAATTTAGTAGCAAGAGGTGGAATGATTATAGGATCTTACTTAGGAGGAATAGCATTTTTAAAAGGTTTAGGACTTGTTCATGCAATATCCCATATGGTTGGTGCAGAGTACAATACTCACCATGGACTTACAAATGCAATAATTTTACCAACTGTTATGGAATATAATTTACCAGGATTAGAGGAAAAAGTTAAAAGAATGTCAGAAGCAATGCAATTTGATGATCATTCTGTTAATGGTTTTAAAGAAAATTTAAATAAAATGTTAGATGATCTTAAAATACCAAGAGGGTTAAATGAAATTGGTGTTCCCGAAGACTCATACAAACGAATTGCTAAAAAATCTATGCTCGACCAGGCTTATGGTCAAAACCCTAAAAAAGCGTCTTTAGAAGAGGTAGAACAATTAACTTTAAAAAGCATAACTAAAGCTCGATAAGGGCAAATGTTAAATAATAAAAAAGTTTCTGAAATAACTAATTTAATTCATTCAAAAAAAATATCTGTCAAAGAAGTTGTAGAATATTATTTAAAAAGAATTGAGAAATATAATTCAAAACTAAATGCAATTGTATTGCTTCAAGAAACTGAAAAAATTTTAGATGAGGCAAATAAAAAAGATAGTCAAAAAGATAAAAATAAACCTTTATATGGCTTACCGTTGGCCATAAAAGATTTAAGTGATGTTGTAGGTTTTCAAACTACATACGGTTACAAAGGGTACAAAGATTACTTTCCAAAAAAAAATTCATTTTTTGTAGATAAATTAATTGAAAATGGTGCAATAATAATTGGCAAAACAAATACGGCTGAGCTAGGAGTAGGAGGTCATACAACAAATAGATTATTTGGCCCAACTTCTAATGTATATGATTTGAGTTTATCAGCAGGGGGATCTAGTGGTGGAGCAGGAGCGGCTGTAGCAGCGCAACTTGTTCCGTTTGCTGATGGAACCGACCAAATGGGTTCTTGCAGAAGTCCTGCAGCTTATTCAAATATATATGGCTTTAGACCAACACCAGGTTTAATTGCATCTGTAAGATCTGTTAGTCAAAAAAATTTACCTATTTTAACTACACCAGGATTTTTATCTAGAACACCTGACGATATGGCAATAATTTTAGATGCTGCAACTGGTAACAATAAACTTGATCCACACTCATTTAATTTAAAATATTCTTTTGCAGATACAGAAATTAACGATTTTGAATTTAAAAATATTAAAATTGGATGGCTTTCTGATATGAATGGAAATTATAAGTTTGAGAATGAAATCCTTCAAATTTGTGAAAAAAAATTAAGTAAATTAAATAATTTAAATCTTAAAGTAGAATATTTAAAACCAAATATTGATACAGATGAGTTGTGGGAGTTATGGACTACTTTGCGATCAAAAAGCATATATAAAGATACTGAAAGTATGAACATAAAAAATTTAGATGAAATGACTTTCCAAGCAATTTGGGAATACAAGAAAGGAGCAGTTATTAAAGATGATGATATTGAAAATGCAAAAGTCAAAAAAGAAAAATACTCTGAAGAAATAAATAAAATATTTAAAGATTTTGATTTTATTGCATTGCCATCAGCTCAAGTTTTTCCATTTAAAAAAGAATTAAATTTCCCTGAAAAAATTAATACCTTTAAACTAGATACTTATCATAGATGGATAGAAGTATTTATATTGTCAAGTCTTCTAGAATTACCTACAGTTACTATACCAATTGGTTTTAATAAAAATAATCTTCCAATGGGTATGCAAATAATTGGTAAAAAAAAAGATGATTTAAAAGTTCTTGCATTTGCAAAAAAATATGAACAAATTTTTAATTATTCAAAAATTAAACCAGAAATAAATTAATTAATGTCTAGACATCCTCATCATTTCAAAATTGCACTTGCTTTAGCTATTTCTGCTGGTGCATGGGGAATTTATTGGTTGCCTCAACGTACTTTAGAAGCTGGAGGATTAACTGGTGGTTGGGGAACAATCGGTCAGATGATAATTGGATTTATGTTGTTATTACCAATTGCACTCTGGAGAGTTTATAAAAAAAGAGGAAGTGGTTTTGAGTTGCCCCTAACAGGATTTTTGGTTGGTGGTGGTTTTATTTGTTATGCTTTAAGTTTTTTATTAACAGATGTCATAAGAGCCTTAATACTTTTTTATATGACACCTATTTGGACAACAATATTTGAAATTTTATTTTTAAAAAAACGACCAGGCTGGGAAAGAGCTGTTACACTTACTTTAGCCCTAGCTGGGTTATGGGTAGTTTTTAGTAAAAATACAATTATACCTTTACCTCAAAATGCTGGAGATTGGATAGCATTAATTGGAGGTGCAATATTTGCAGGAGGAATGATCAGACTTGAAGTTGTTAAAACTGATGGAGTATTTCCAATTATATTTTCATTTTTCTTTTATGGATCATTATTCAATATAATGGCTGGATTTTTATTAGTCGATTATTTGGGCGAAGCTCCACCAATCGAATCTTTTATTCCAATGGCTACGTTCTTAGTTATATTGTCAGTATTTTACTTCATTCCTACAGGTATTGTCATTCTTTGGGCACCTAGCAAATTAGGTGCAGGATTATGCTCAATTCTTTTTTTAACAGAAATCGTAGTTGGAGTTGTAAGTTCGAGTATTTTAACTGATGAACCTTTTGGTTGGAGAGAAATAATTGGAAGTTCGATGATTATTTTTGGTGGAATCTTAGCTGTAGTGCTCTCTCCTAAAGAAGAACAAAAAACTGCTGGTTAATATTTATTATTAACTAAATCAATCAACATATTAATCATATCTATCTTATAATTATTTTTTGTTGCAGATTTCGTTTCCAAAACCGAAAAGAAAGCTGCAACATTACCTGTTTTAAGATTAGTAGCTAAAAATTGACCACCGTATCCAGAGTGTCCCACCATATTTCCAGAAACCATAGTTGAGTTAGAGTAATACAAATATTTATTTATTGATAAATTCATATACTTTGGACCAACTTTTTTTATAGTTTGATCTAAAAAAGAAGATGAGCCTATTTTCCTATTTCCTACACCTTTCCCTTTTCTTGCAAATAAAAGACCCATTCGTAAAAAGTCTCTTGTTATTAAACAGCCTCCACCTGACATCCACGGCATACCATATCTATCAGATGCAATATAAAGTCCATCTTCAAAACCTGCTGCTTCAACTGCTTTTAACATCCAATGTCTTAATGATTTACCACTTACCTTTTCAATTATTAATCCAATTACATCAGTGTTTGCGGATTTATAAAAAGCCATATCTGTTGAATTTTTTAAATCACGGTTTTTTTTAGATTTTATAGTATTTAAAAATTCTTCTTGGCTTAAATGTACATCTCTATTTATTGGAAGTCGCCAACCACCAACAGGTTCGTGTAAAAAAGACGAAGAACGAGCTTTTGTATAATCTTCTGTATATGCATTTATGATATTCATATTTAATACATCTTTTACTTTTGCGTTTGCATACCCACTACCAATTTTGGGTAGATAAAATGAGACTTTTTGATTTAAATTTAAAGATTTACTCTTGACTAATTCTCCCACAAAAAGATTAACAAACATCTTTGTTATAGACATTATTGTTTGAGGTTGGTCCTTTGCAAAGTCATTTGCATATTTTTCAAATAGAATTTTTTGATTATTTCCAACTATTAATGAACAAAAATATTTATTTTTAATCATTTTTTTCACGAGCGGGATTTGACTAATTTTTGTTTTTGGCTTTACTTCAAGTTTTAACACCAAGTCAGATCTTAAAAATAATCCATATCTATTTATTTTATGAAGATTTCTATAACCATATCTCCTGGTTTTAGGAAGGTTCCACAAAGCTTTATTATCTTTAACTGTAGCAAGTTCTGGATTTTTATATGAAATTATTTTTTTCAAATTAAAACTTAATTTTAATCAAATTTAAGAGACTTATTTTCCTCGTATTTTTGATGATAATTTTCTGCTTTTGAATAATTTTTCTCTTTAGAAACTTTAGTAGATACTTTCCCACCAAGTTTATTATTCATTTCATTTAAAACTTTTTCCGCAATTTTTCTTTCTTCATCATTATTATAAAAAATTTCAGAACGGTATTGAATGCCAACATATGTTCCTTGACGATTTACTTGTGTAGAATCATGTAATTCAAAAAAAAGTCTTACCATATCTTCGTATGATTTAATTTTTTCATCGTATTCAACTTTTACTACTTCAATATGACCAGTATCACCTCCACAAACTGCTTTATAAGTTACGTTGGGTTCATCGCCCCCACAGTAACCACACTCTGTAGAAATTACTCCACTAATATCTTTGTATTTAGTTTCGTCCCAAAAACAGCCAATACCGCCAATAAATGTTTTCACAATTCTTATTTTATATTAATTTTTTAAAATTGAAATTGCTTTAATTTCATCAACTCCAATCCCACAACATCCACCAATTATCTGTGCACCACTGTTAATCCAACTTTTCGCACTTTTAAGATAGTCTTCTGGTTTAATTTTATCTGTAAATTTCCATTCTGGTTTTACAAAATATCCTCTATTTGGGTAGGCACCGATAGTATTATCAAGATTATTTTTAAATATTTTAACTGCATCTTCAGTTACACTCATGTTAGAATGTGCAACAAGCATTGGTCCTGAGTGTAATTTCTTAAACCTTTTTAATGAATCCTTTAAATTTTCATAAATTTGAGGTTTATTTTTTGAGACATCATCATCATAACCAAGATTGATTTCTTTATCTTCGTTAAACACACAGGATATAGACAGCCATATAGGTAATTTAATTTTACTCGAACACTCAATAAGAGTCTCAACAATATCAGCCTGTGAAGACATTGCTTCAAGTATTATAAGATCTACACCGGCATCAGATAAAATTTTTAAATGTTCATTGAAAAAGGGTTTCATTTTTTCAGTACCATCTTTATAAAAATAACCATACGTTGAAACAGATCCAGCAACCGAAACATCTTTATCTTTGGCTGCTTCTTTTGCAATTTCTACACTTTTATAATTACACTCTTTAATTAGATCCTGATAACCATATTTTTTCATTGAAATGGGAGTTGAGGCATAAGTATTTGTCGTAATAACATCTGCACCTGCATCAATATAATTTTGATGAACTTTTAAAAGTTCATTAGGACTATCTATAGAACATCTTCCACACCACAAACCATCATCTATTTTTGCTCCAACTTTTTGTAGCTCGCCGCCTATACCACCATCAAGTATAATTGTTTTGCCTTGAGCTAATCGATCTTCAATTAATGAATATGGCATTTAATTTATTTGTTATTTGTGAATGCACAAATTTTGTTTCCATCTAAATCTCGAATATATGAATAATATACACCAGAACCCTCTGGTCTTTCCCCGCCACTTCCTTCGCTAGTTCCTCCAGCTTTTAAACCAGTATTATAAAATTTATCGACTATTTCCCTAGATGAAACAATAAAAGAGACTTGTGTTCCATTTCCAAACGTTGCGGTCTTAGCGTTAGCTGGCTTTGTAACATAAAACTCTATAGACCCGTCACCATCTTTCTGGGTGTAGCCAGCACAAAATTCATCAGTATCTTTTCTTTGTAAATTTATAATTTTAAGAACCTCATCGTAAAAAATAATCGCTTTTTCAAGATTATTTGTTCCAACCATTACGTAACCAATCATTTTAATTTTTCCACTCTGTAATAGTTTTCACTTCTAAATATTCATGTAAACCCCATGTACCACCCTCACGACCATTACCAGATTGTCTATAACCACCAAAAGGTGTTCCAGAGTCAGCAGGCTTGTGGTTCACATAAACAATTCCTGATCTTAATTTTTTTGATACTCTCTTAGCTTTTTCATCATCTTCGGTTTGAAGATAATTCCCAAGTCCATACTCAGTATCATTTGTTATTTTAATTGCCTCTTCCTCATTTTCAAAAGGAATTATCGATAATACTGGACCAAAAATTTCCTCTTTTGCAATTCGCATATCATTATTTACATCAGTAAAAACAGTTGGTTTAATAAAATACCCTTTTTTAAAATTTTCTGGTTTATCAGGTCCTCCTGCGATAAGCGTTGCACCTTCCTCAATTCCACTTTTTATTAAATTTTGAATTTTATCAAATTGAGTTTTAGATATGACCGGACCAATATGCTCGCCTTCTTTTGAAGCAAGATCTACTTTAATTTTATTAGCCTCATCACCTGCTTCTTCAACTGCCCTTTTATATATAGATTTTTCTACCAACATTCTAGTTGGAGCGTCACAAGACTGACCTGAGTTACTCATTATATTTCTAATTCCATCTCTCACTGCATCCGGATAAGCGTCTGCAAATACAATATTTCCACCTTTACCTCCAAGCTCTAAACAAACTCTTTTAATTGTATCAGCTGCATTTTTAGTTATTAACTTTCCTGCTCTAGTAGACCCGGTAAAAGAAACCATATCCACATCAGGATGACCTGACAGATCTGTGCCGACACCAGTTCCGTCCCCGTTAACTAAATTGAAAACACCAGCAGGAAATCCTGCATCATGAATCATTTCTGCAAACAACATGCCAGACAGAGGTGCAATTTCAGAAGGTTTTAAAATCATTGTGCACCCAGTGGCTAATGCTGGGATAACTTTTAGAGCTATTTGATTTATTGGCCAATTCCATGGAGTAATTAGACCGCATACCCCAATAGGTTCATATACTATGTGGTTAACAGATCCATTGTCAAAACCAGGTTCAAAATTAAATTCTTTTAATCTTTTAATAAAATCTTCTATGTGTCCGGCACCTGATGCTGTTTGATTAGCAGAACACCAATCTTTAGGACAGCCAAGTTCAGTTGATATTGCATCAGTCATTTCATTCCATCTCGATTTATATATTTCCAATAATTTTTCTAATAATTTTAATCTTTCTTGTTTTGACGTTTCTTTCCAAGTCTCAAAAGAATCTTTTGCAGATTTAACTGCTAAATTAGTATCATCATGACCGCCTAGTGAAATTATTGCGCAAACTTCCTCTGTTGATGGATTTATTACATCAAAATCGTTTGGTTTGATTGGATTAATCCATTTACCATTAATATAAAATTTTCTTTTATCTTGCATAATAGATCTTTAATTTTGATATTCAGGTTCCTCTTTATCTAAAATTATTCTAATTTGATCTAAATGAGCTCTTCCAAGATCTGATGGATAGTCTGCCCATTCTTGCGCTGTTTTCTCAGCAACTTCATGTGAAGCTATATTTAATTCTTTGCCTGTTGCCAAAGCTGTTAAGTATGTTTCTGCAGATTTTTCAAAATAGTATAAGGCATCAAAACCATCTGAAACAGTTTCACCTGTTGTTAGAATTCCATGATTAGCCATTAATAAATTTTGTTTATTTCCTAATGCAGCTGCCATTTTTAAAGACTCCTCTTCAAAACCCATGCCGCCATACTCATTATATAAAGAGACTCTATTGTAAAATCTCATTGTATTTTGATCTATTGGAGGAAGAGAAGGATCTTTTAAAGCAGAAAGTGCAGTGGCGTATTTAGAATGAACATGAAATATACATTTTGCGTGAGGCACCTTTTGATGAATAGTTCCATGTATATTAATGGCAGTAGCATCTACTAAATCAGGTTTTTTTTTAAGCTCATCTATATTATCTTTATTTACCAAAATTAAATCACTTGCTTTAATTTGACTAAAATGAATCCCAGATTTATTAACCAAAAATTCATCAGAGGAACCAGGAACGCACGCACTGAAGTGATTTGCCACTCCTTCGTTCATATTTAATCTTGCCGCCCATCTAAATGTTGCAGCTAAATCCTTTTTTAACTCTGTTATTTCCATTTTAATTATATTAAACTACATTATTAATAAATTATGAACAATAAAGTATTTATTTCATGCGCAGTTACAGGGTCAGGAGATACAGCCAAAAAGCATCCAGATTTACCAAAGACACCAGAGCAAATTGCTAAATCTGCGATCGAAGCAGCGAAAGCAGGAGCCGCAATAGCTCATGTACATGTTAGAGAAGAAGATGGAACACCTAGTAGAAGACTAGAACTATATAAAGAAGTAGTTGATAGAATTAGATCATCAGACACTGATGTAGTTTTAAATTTGACAACAGGTATGGGTGGAGATTTAGATATTGGCGAGAATAGTCCACTTCAGTTTGGACCGTTAACAGACATGGTAAATGTAATGGAGAGAATAGCGAATGCGGAACAATTTCTGCCAGAAATATGTACACTAGATTGTGGAACTTTAAATTTTGGAGATGGATCTGTCATCACAGTTAATACACCGAGAGATTTAAGGAAAGCTGCGAAGAGATTACAAGAAATAAAAGTAAAGCCTGAGATTGAAGCATTTGATCTTGGAAATATGTGGTTCGGTGCACAACTTTATGAAGAGGGATTATTAAGTGATCCTCCAATGTTTCAAATGTGTCTAGGAATTCCATGGGGAGCGCCAGCAACTACATCAGCTATGCAGGCTATGAAAGATATAATGCCGAAAGAAGCCGTATGGTCAGGTTTTGCAATATCAAAGAACGAGATGCCCTATGTAGCACAAACTGTGGTAATGGGAGGAAATCCTAGAGTTGGACTTGAAGATAATCTTTATATTTCAAAAGGAAAGCTAGCAACAAATGCTCAGTTAGTTGAAAAGGCTAGAAGGATCGTTGAGGACCTTGGTGCATCTATAATGACTCCTGAGGAAACGAGAGAAAAATTAAAACTGATCAAACACAACTAAATAGGAAATTTAGAAAATTAACTGTGGCAACTTGCTCTGATAATTAAATTGATATCCTAAATTTTAATACTAAATAAGTCTCATGAAATCATTAATCAAAATACTTATTTACGTAACATTACTGTTTATTCCAAACTTTGTATTAGCAGAGGATATGACAATAGAAATGCTTAACAAACAAGGCAAAGAGAGCATGGTATATTCACAAAAAATTGTTAATATTAATGTCGGCGATACTGTTTTTTGGAAAGCTACAACTAAAGGTCACAATGTTCAGTTTATGAAGGGTGGAGTACCTGAAGGTGTAGAAAAATTCAAATCAAAAATGAATAAAGATACAGAATATACTTTTACTGTACCAGGTATTTACGCTTATTGGTGCACACCCCATAAAAGTATGGGGATGATTGGTTTCGTAGTGGTTGGCGGAGATAAATCTAATATAGAAGCAATTAAATCTCTTAAATTTTTCGGAAAATCTAAAAAAATCGCACCAGATCTTATAAGTAAACTTTAATTAAGCCTCTTATTTAATAGCCTCGTTTAAGTGTTCTTTGGCTAAAGCTTTAGATAATTCATTCTGAGTTAAATAACCTTTAACATTTCCACTTTTATCGACAACTTCACAATTAGCATTAGAACAAACAACTTGCGGTAAAAATTCCTCTAAAAATTGATCCTCATTTACTTTTACTGTGTTATTTTTATCAATACCATCAGACTCACTTATAGATTTCATTATAATCTTTGCTTTAATTACTTTTGCTCTATTAACATCTTTTACAAAGGCCGCAACATAATCATCAGCTGGTTTCATTATTATCTCTATTGGAGTTCCTACCTGAACTAATCTTCCACCATTTAAAATACCTATGTGATCACCTAGTTTTAAAGATTCGTCTAAATCATGTGTAATGAAAACAATTGTTTTTTTTAATTCTCCTTGCAAGTCCAATAATTGTTTTTGCATATCACTTCTGATTAATGGATCAAGAGCTGAAAATGCTTCATCCATCAATAATATATCCGTATCAGTTGCGAGTGCTCTTGCCAAACCTACTCTTTGCTGCATACCTCCTGATAATTGGTTTGGATATTGATTTTCAAATCCACTTAAGCCTACGGCTTCTATTTTTTCCATTGCAACTTTGTTTTTATCTTCAAATTTTTTTCCCTGAACCTCAAGTCCATATCCAACATTCTCTAAAACTGTTTTATGTGGAAATAAACCAAATCTTTGAAAGACCATACTCATTTTATGTCTTCTAAAATTTATTAGTCTTTTTTTATCTAAAGTCATTACATCAGTACCCTCTACGGAAACTACTCCTGATGTCGGGTCAATTAATCTATTAATGTGTCTAATTAAAGTAGATTTTCCTGAGCCAGATAACCCCATACATACGAAAGTTTCACCCTCATCAATTTTAAGGGACACATTATCTAGACCAACAGTATGCCCTGTTTTTTCCAAAATCTCTTCTTTCGATGCCCCATCTTGAACCATCGGCAATATCTTTTTTGGATTAGGGCCAAAAATTTTATAAACGTTATTTATTTCAATTTTGTTCA
>CABXWY010000011.1 GCA_902515985.1 uncultured Pelagibacteraceae bacterium | reverse complement strand
TTTTTAATTTTCCATCTATTACTCTGACAAGAATAATTACTCCAAGGTATGAGTCGTACCAGCTATCAACAAGCAAACATTTTAATAATTCCTCTTTTTTTCCTTCAGGAGGTGGTAAATTTGCAATTATTTGCTCTAAAATTTCATCAATACCTTCTCCTGTTTTACCAGAACAGGGAACCGCAAGAGAAGTATCAATACCAATAACATCCTCGATTTGTTTTTTTGTTCTATCAACATCAGAAGCTGGTAAATCTATTTTATTTAATACAGGTATAATTTCATGGTTTGTATCTAATGCTTGATAAACGTTAGCAAGTGTTTGAGCCTCTACACCTTGAGTGCTATCAACAATCAAAATTGATCCCTCACAAGCATACAACGATCTACTTACCTCGTAACTGAAATCTACATGACCAGGAGTATCAATAATATTTAATATGTACTCTTTTCCATCTTTAGATTTGTAATTTAATTTTACAGTTTGAGCTTTAATTGTTATTCCTCTTTCTCTCTCTATATCCATTGAATCCAATACTTGCTCTTTCATTTCTCTTTCTGTAAGACCACCACATCGATGGATTATTCTATCTGCAATTGTTGATTTACCGTGATCTATATGGGCGATAATTGCGAAATTTCTTATATTATCTAGATTTGACATCTATGATCTTAATTTTGCACCAGTTTTATTTTCAACATTAGAAATAATCAACTTATTTAAATAATTTAAATCATCATCAGTAAGCGATTTATTTGATGATTGAATAGTTACATTTAACGCAACTGATTTTTTTTCTTTATCTATATTATCTCCCTCGTAGACATCAAAGACTCTTATAGATTTAATAAGATCTTCATCTACTTCAGAAATAATTTTTATAAGTTCTTGTACTTCAAAATTTTTATCTATAACAAATGCAAAGTCTCTTTCGGATTTTTGAAAATCAGAATATTGAAATTTTGATTTTAAGTCTTTAAGTTTATCTTCTCCAATTTTTATCCTGTCTAAAAAAATCTCAAATACAATGAGTGCATCTGTTTTTAGATCTGCTTTGTGAAGTATATTTGGGTGTATTTCTCCAAAATAGGCTATTGGAAGTTTATCTATAGAATTTTGGTAAATAGCACCTGATTTTCCAGGATGATAATAATTAGGAGTTTTACTATTAATATTGATTTTAACAGGATCTAAACCTATTTCATGAAGAGTTTGGATTACATCTCTTTTAGAGTCAAATACATCGAGTTTTCTCTCTTTTTCTATCCAATTTAATCTTGAAGCTAATCCCGATTTTAAACCTGCTAAAACAATTTCCTGTTCCCCAGGTTTATTACCAATAAAAATTGGTCCAATTTCAAACATGGAAATGTCTTTAAAATCTCTTTCTAAATTCTTTTTTAAATAAAAGATAAGATTAGAGAAAATTGAACTTCTTAAAACGTTTAAGTCGAAGCTAATAGGGTTGACTATTTCAATTTCTTTTTTATCTTCTTTAAATAAATCATTAATTTTTGAATCTGTAAACGACCAAGTAACTGTTTCAAAATATCCTTTGGATGCTACCGATCTTTGTAAGAAATGGAATAATTTTTGTTGTTTATTAAGAGTTGGTTTAATTCTTACCTTTTCTGGTAATTCTGTTTCAATTTTATTGTAGCCAATTATTCTTGCAATTTCCTCCACAATATCAATTTCTTGTTCTATATCTGGTCTCCATGAAGGAACTATCAAATCCAAAACGTTTTTTTTCTTCGTTACTTTAAATCCAAGATCATCTAGAATTTTTCTGATCTTTTTTTCTGGAACTTTAAAACCAGTAATACTTTGAAGCTTTGTAATTGGAAAAATAATTTTACGTTGTTTAAATCTTTTATTTATCTGGATATCTTTTTTGCTTATTGTTCCACCACATAATTTTTGTATTAGTTCCACAGCAACCAATAAACCTTCTTCGATTGAATTAGGATCTATACCTCTTTCAAATCGATGTTTTGCGTCAGTATCTATACTTAATAACCTTGAGGTCTTCCTTATTGATTTTGGATGAAAATATGCGGACTCTAACAAAATATTTTTTGTTCCAAGCTCTGTAGCTGATCTTGTCCCGCCTATTATGCCTCCTAAACCCAAAATGCCAGACTTATCAGTAATTACACACATATTTTCCTCTAAGACATATTTTTTATTATCTAATGCATCAAAACTTTCACCTTTTTTAGAATTTCTAACTACAATTTCTGTATCAATTTTATCTGCATCATATGCATGTAAGGGCCGATTTAGATCAAGCATGACATAATTTGTTATATCAACAATTGCTGAAATTGGTTTCTGACCGATGGATAATAATTTATCTTTGAGCCATTTAGGACTCTCTTTATTTTTAACACCTTTGATTAAATAACTTCCAAATGCTGCACATCCTTGGTATTTCTCATTCATTATTTTTACCTTTAAATTTTGCTGGCCCAAAGATTTTATTTTGGGGAAGTTTTTTTTCCTTAATTTACCTGATCCAGCTGCTGCTAAATCTCGCGCAATACCTCTTACACCAAGGCAGTCAGCCCGGTTTGGGGTAATTGATAAGTCAATAATTTTTGGGGTGTTATTTAAAAAATAATTTTTACCAATTTTACTTTTATATTTATTTGTAGATAGTTCAATTATACCTTCGCTTTCATTAGAAAGCTTCAATTCTGCCTCTGAGCACAACATACCATAAGATGTAACTCCCCTTATTTTACTTACTGATAATTTCATTTGATTTTTTGGAATAACTGCTCCAGGTGGTGCATAAACTGTTATTAAATTTTTTTTTGCATTAAGCGCTCCACAAACAACTTTTACATTTTCATTTTTTCCAATATCAACTTCACATACTTTCAATCTATCAGCATTTGGATGTTTTTCTAAGCTAACTATTTTTGCAACAAGAAAATGATCTAATTCCGACGGTTGACTTTGAAAACTTTCTACCTCTAAACCTATATTTGTCAGTTTATCTATTATTTTTTCATCATTTAATTTTGAATCTAAATGATCTTTTAACCAATCTATGGTGAATTTCATCGACTTAAACCTCTGTAACTAGATGGAACGTCTAAAGGATCAAATCCAAAATGACTTAGCCATCTATAATCTGATTCAAAAAAAGCTCTTAAATCGTTAATTCCATATTTCAACATTGCCAATCTATCAATACCTATACCAAAAGCGTAACCTTGATACTTAGAAGGGTTAACTTTAACATTTTTTAAAACGTTAGGATGGACCATTCCACATCCCAAAATCTCAAGCCATTTATTTCCTTCTCCAATTATTATTTTGCCATCTTTTAACTCATAGCCAATGTCGACTTCTGCGGAAGGTTCAGTAAATGGAAAATGACTTGGTCTAAATCTCATCTTAATTTTATCAACTTCAAAAAATTCTTTTATAAAATAATTTAAGCAGCCTTTTAAGTGACCCATGTTAATATTCTTATCTATATGAAGACCTTCAACTTGATGAAACATAGGTGCGTGAGTTTGATCACTGTCAGATCTATAGGTTCTTCCTGGGGCAATTATTTTAAAAGGTGGCTTGCCATTTAACATGGTCCTTACTTGAACGGGAGAAGTATGTGTTCTTAGTAAAAACTTTTTATTTTTATCTAAGTAGAAAGTATCATGCATATCTCTTGCTGGATGATTTTTGGGTGTATTTAAAGCAGTAAAGTTATTGTATTCATTCTCAACATCTGGCCCTTCCTCGACAGAAAAACCTATTTCAGAAAAGATTGATGAAATTTCATCAATAACTTGCGAGACAGGATGAATTTTTCCCCTATTAAAAGTTCTTTCGGGTAAGGTAACATCAACTCTTTCATTTTTAAGTTTTAAGTTAATTTCGTTTATTTCGAGATCTTTTATTTTTTTTTCAATTAGGTTATGTAATTCATTTTTTGCATCATTTAGTTGAGATGAAATAGTTTTTCTTTCTTCAGGATTTAGAGACCCAATCTTCTTAAATTCATTTGATATTTTCCCGCTCTTTCCAAATAATTCAGACTTTAATTGGTTTATTTCTTTAAGATCAGAAATTTCTTTAAGCTTATTAAGATACTCTTCTTTTATTTTTATAATATCTGACATATCTGCAGATTATTTCTTAGTTTAAATAAAACAATAGTGAAGATTAATTTAACGCTGATTGTGCTTTTTTGACAATCGTTTTAAAGGCTTCTGGGTTATCGTATGCTATTTCTGCTAGAATCTTTCTATCTAACTTAATACCTGATTTATTTAGACCATGAATAAATCTAGAGTAAGTAAGTCCCTCAGATCTAACACCGGCATTTATCCTCTGTATCCAAAGTGATTTAAAATCTCTTTTTTTATTTCTACGATCTCGATAAGCATATTGCATTGCTTTTTCCATAGCTTGTCTTGCTACTCTTATAGTATTTTTTCTTCTGCCCCACTGACCTTTGACAGCTTTTAGAACTTTTTTATGTTTAGCGCGACTTGTTACTCCTCTTTTAACCCTAGTCATTTTAACCTCTTAGATTGTATGGCATGTAAGATTTTACAATTTTCCCATCTTGCTTTGCCATAATCGTAGTGCCTCTTTGTTTTCTAATTTGTGAATTAGTTCTTTTAATCATACCATGTCTCTTTCCTGCTTGAGGCATAACAACTTTTCCTCTAGCGGTAATTTTAAATCTTTTTTTTGCGGAGCTTTTAGTTTTTAATTTTGGCATATGTGGCAGGATTTATACAAATATTATTATCATTTACAACCTTAATCATTGCCTATAATGGCTGTATAACCATTATCATCTGTTTTCCGTCAAATTTTGGCTGTAACTCTATTTTACCAACTGTAGACATATCGGTTTTAATTTTTTCCATTAACTCGTTCCCTAGGTGCCTGTGTTGGAGCTCTCTTCCTTTGAATCTAATTGTAAATTTAACCTTATCTCCTTTAGTTAGAAATTTTTGGGCATTTTTTATTTTAAATGAATAATCATGCACCTCTGTAACAGGTCTTAATTTAATTTCTTTGAGTTCAACTTTTTTTTGTTTTTTTTTTGCTTTATTAGCTTTTTTTTGAGCATCATACTTAAATTTTCCCATATCCATAATTTTACAAACTGGGGGTTTGGCGTTAGGAGATATTTCTATTAAATCTAACCCCTCCTCTTTTGCAATTGATATTGCTTCATTGGTATTCAATACTCCAAGATTTTCGCCACTACTTGAAATTACCTGAACCTCTGGTGAATAAATCCTATTATTAGATCTTGGACCTCTATCTTTAGTTCTTCTCTGAAAATAATTTTTTTTATGATCTGCCACTTAATTGAGGGATGCTTGATTTAAAGCAGAATATTTTTTGATAAAATCTTTTAACTTCATATTTTCTTGTTTTTTATTATTTAATTCTCTAATAGTTACACTATCGCTGTCAACTTCTTTTTTCCCACATATAAGTAAAACTGGCACTTTAGATAGGGAATGCTCTCTAATTTTGTAATTAAGATTATGATTTTTTAAATCCACTTCACAATTTAGTCCGATATTTCTAAGTTTGTCAGCTACTTCTGAAGCGTATTTATCAAATTCATCTGATACTGGTATAACAACTATTTGTAGAGGACTTATCCAAAAAGGAAGTTTACCAGCATAGTTTTCTATCAGAATTCCAATAAATCTTTCTAGTGATCCAAAAAGTGCTCTATGCAACATAACAGGAACTTTTTTTGATCCATCTTTATCAACAAATGAAGCACCCAATCTTTCAGGCAAATTTAAATCTACCTGCAATGTTCCACACTGCCAATCTCTCCCTATTGCATCTCTTAATACAAATTCAATTTTCGGACCATAAAATGCACCTTCGCCCTTATTTATAGTATATTTTAATTTAGTTGCTTTAACAGCATCTAATAATGCAGCCTCAGATTTATCCCATACTTTATCATCTCCAACTCTTACATCTGGTCTATCTGAGTATTTTAAAATTACATTTGTAAATCCTAAATCTTTGTAAATATCTAAAATTAAATTAGTTACACTTAACGACTCTTGCGTAATCTGATCTTCTGTACAAAAAATATGAGCATCATCTTGTGTAAATGCTCTTACTCTCATTAGTCCATGTAAAGCTCCAGAAGGTTCATATCTATGAACTTTTCCAAACTCTGACATTTTTAATGGCAGATCTCTATAACTCTTTAATCCTTGATTAAAAACTTGAACACAGCCTGGACAATTCATGGGTTTAATTGCAAATACTTTTTCATCTGGTGTAGTAGAGGTATACATGTGTTCTCCAAATTTATCCCAGTGGCCAGACTTTTCCCAAAGTGATCTATCTAATATTTCAGGAGTATTAATTTCCTTATATCCAGCTTTTTTCTGCCTATCTCTCATATAATCAACTAACTTTTGAAATAAATTCCACCCTCTCTCGTGCCAAAAAACTGAACCTGGACTTTCTTCTCTAAAATGAAAAAGATCCATTTCTTTTCCAAGTTTTCTGTGATCTCTTTTTTCAGCCTCTTCTATTCTTTTAAGATATATGTCTAAATCCTTTTGATTGGCCCAGCCAGTTCCATAAATTCTTTGGAGCATTTCATTATTAGAGTCTCCACGCCAATATGCTCCTGAAACTTTGGTCAATTTAAAAGCTTTACCAATTTTTCCTGAGGACTCTAAATGTGGCCCTCTACACAAATCATGCCAAGTATCACCATGATGATAAACTGTAAGTTCCTCGTTTTTTGGAATACTCTCAATTATTTCAGCTTTATAATTTTCACCGATCTTCTTAAAATGGTTTATAGCTTTTTCTCTGTCCCAAACTTCTCTTCTTGTTTTCACATCTTTATCCACTATATCTGACATTTTTTTTTCAATTTTATCGAGATCTTCGCTTGTAAAAGGTTCTTTTCTTGCAAAATCATAGTAAAATCCATTTTCAATAACAGGACCAATAGTCACCTGCGTTCCTGGGTATATTTCTTGAACGGCCATAGCCATTATATGTGCAGTATCATGTCTAATAACTTCTAATCCTTCAGGATCTTTAGCAGTGAAAATTTTTACTGAACTATCATTTTCAATAGTATGATATAGATCTTTTGGCTCTCCGTTTACGCTAATTATTAAAGCTTGTTTCGCTAAAGATTTACTTATTTTTTCTGCAACCTCTGAACCAGTAACAGGTTTATCAAACTTAATTTTCTTTCCGTCAGGCAGTGTAATATTTGGCATTAATTAAGTAATTTTTTGTATTCTGAATAAGTATTTAAACACATTTTTTCAATATTAAATCTATTTATAACATTCTTTCTACCTTCTTTGCCCATTAATTCCAGAGTTAAAGTGTCAAGGTTTATAATCTCATTCATTTTTTGTGATAATGAGTCTGCGTTTCCACTTTCAAATAATATGCCGGTTTTATTATCGATGATAGTTTCATTTGAACCTCCTATGTTACTAGCAATTATAGGTTTTTTCATTGATTGAGCCTCTACTGAAACTCTTCCAAAAGCCTCTGCCTCTATTGAGGGTGAAACTATAATATCTGCCAACATATAAGCTGCTGGCATGTACTCACATTTTTCAATAAATCTAAAATCGGTAGTCAAATTGAATTGTTCAACTAATCTTTCAAGTTTTTTTTTATAAACTTTTCTACCTTGATCATTACCCAAAATAACTGCTGTGAAATCTAAGTCTGGGTTTAATTTTTTAAATTTACTTATTGACTCTATAAATAATTCTTGACCTTTCCATGATGTCAACCTCCCTGGTAAAAGAATTACTTTGCTGTTGTCATCTATTTGCCAAAGAGTTTTTAATTTATCAACACTATTTTTCTTTAAGTTATCTGAATCGTAATATTCAGTGTTTATTCCTCTAAAAATTACAAGAAATTTTTTTTTAGGATTGAGATAATTTGGATAATTATCATTTATATGTGAAAAAATAAAATTTGATCCTGCAATTAATAAGTCTGACTTTACCATCACAGAGTTATAAAATTTTTTAATATTAGAACCAAAGTTATAAGTTCCATGAAAAGTTGTAACAAATTTTCTGAAACTTAGCTTTGTTGCAATTAAGCAAGACCAAGCAGGTGCTCTACTTCTAGCATGCACAATATTAATATTTAAGAACAATATAATCAAAGTTAAAATAATACCGTTTAATAATATTAAAATTGGATTTTTAGAGTGAACAGGTAGTTTAATTATTTTTACTTTTTTTTTATCTACATACTTTAAAAGTTCTCCGCCACTAGTCGCAATATATGACTTGCAATCTTGTTCGTATAAATAGTGTGCCAAGTCATAACAGCCAGTTTCAGCGCCCCCAAAGCCTAGTTTTGGTATAACTTGTAAAACTTTTATTTTAGAAGACATTCTCTAATGTTATATATTAAGAAATTACTCTAATAAACTTTTATGATAAAATTTAAATACCTTAAAATAAAGAATAATCAGAAAATAAGATATTTAAGTAATAATTATATAAACAACCTTTACGTTGTTTTTTTACACGGGTTTATGTCTGATGTTGAAGGGGAGAAACCAAAAACTTTTTTAAATTTCTGTAAAAAGAATAAAATTGGATTTTTAGCAGTAGAATATTCTGGCCATGGAAAATCGTCTGGTGTGTTTACGAGAGGAAATATAAGCAAATGGACTAATGACACTAAGTTAGCTATCAAAAAATTGGTTAAAAAAAACGATTTTATATTAGTAGGTTCAAGTATGGGCTCTTGGATATCTGCAAATCAATTCAAATTTTTCTCAAAACAAATAAAAGGATTTATTGGTATTGGTTCTGCACCTGAGTTTCTAGAAAGAGTCATGTGGAAAAAATTTTCTAAGAAAATGAAAAGGGAAACTATCAAAAATGGCGTTTATCATTTAAAGCACGGCGAATATGAGTATCCTATTACTTTTCAACTCATTAAAAATGGAAGAAAAAACAAGGTATTACACAAAAAAATAAATTTAAAAATACCAGTTACATTATTTCATGGTAAAAAAGATGATACAGTTCCAGTAGTTTACTCCCGAAAACTTCTAAAAGTTTTTAAGTATGCACAAAAGAAAATGGTTGTGATAAAAAATGGTGATCATAGCTTATTTAAAAAGCAGTTTAAGTTAAAAATTTTAAAAGAGTTAAAAAATATTATTAATAATTACGGAAATTCTTATTAAGAAATTTTTTTATTAATATGATTTAAACCTTCAACATATGTTGGAAATTTAAAGTTATACCTAAAGAATTCTTTTGCTTTCTTGTTGCTTACCTTCTTGGAGTCATTGTAGAAGGCTTTTAACATTTCACTTTCAATTTGATCTAGCTTTATTTCTTTAGGTTCAGGTAAATTCAGAATTTTCGTACCATATTGTATTACGTCCTCAGAAGATGCAGGCTTATCATCTGAGACATTGTAAACTTCACCCTTTTTAAATTTATTAAGAGATATAAGTAATAGGTTTGCAATATCTTCGACATGTATTCTTGAAAAAAATTGATTTTCTTTTCTAATAATACTTCCGTTACCAGATTTAATTCTCTCTAACACATTGTTCTTATTTGAGTAGATACCTGATAATCTAAAAATTTGAAGCGGTATTTTATGTTCTTCGTACATCTTAAGCCAATCATTCTCTACTACTAATCTTTCAATGCCGTTTTTAGATTTTGGTAAAGTTTCACTTTTTTCATCTACCCATTCTCCCTTATGATCTCCATAAACACTTGTTGCAGATAAATATGTTATCCACTTGATATTTTGACTTAGAAAATCTTTTGAAAAAAATTTCAAAACTAAATCTATTTTATCTTTTGGAGGTATAGATATAAGTATATGATCAGAATTATTTAATTTTTTTCGAATATTTTTATCTATTTTTTCATTGTTAAATTCAAAATTTGAAATTTTTTGACCTAAAAATTCGATATTACAACTTGCCTGTCTTGTAGTTATTGAGATATTTAATTTATACTTTTCTGAAAGAAGTTTTTTAATAAATTCTTTAGCAACTTGTCCAAATCCAAAAAAAAAAATATTGAGTTCTTTCAATTTAACTTACTTCTTTTACCATAGATTTTGTAGAAATAGGATTTTCTAGTTTATCCAACATTTCTTTAGGACAAACTTGTAAAAAATTATTTAATTCATTTTCGAAATTATTCAAAATATTTTTTGAAATTTCAGATCCAGTATATTTGACATGTTCTTTTATTAAGGATTTTAAATAATCTTTCCAGTAATCTGTTTCGGGAATTTGCCATACTACTG
Source organism: uncultured Pelagibacteraceae bacterium (assembly GCA_902515985.1). Taxonomy (GTDB): domain Bacteria; phylum Pseudomonadota; class Alphaproteobacteria; order Pelagibacterales; family Pelagibacteraceae; genus Pelagibacter. The sequence goes on along the minus strand of CABXWY010000011.1, from coordinate 25,271 downwards.
TTTCAGAATTAACTTTTTTGCTAAATAATTTATTCTTATCGTAAACAAAACCCATTCCTCCTGTCATCCCTGCAGCAAAGTTATCACCAACATCGCCTAAAATTACAACAGTTCCACCAGTCATATACTCACAACCATTAGAGTCACATCCTTCAATTACAGAAATGGCTCCGGAGTTTCTTACCGCAAACCTTTCTCCTGCTTTACCGGAAGCGTATAATTGACCAGAGGTAGCTCCATATAATACAGTATTTCCTATAATAGTATTTTCAGAAGAATTTAAGTTACTTTCCTCAGAGAGTTTAATTGAAACTATTGCTCCAGATAAACCCTTGCCAACATAATCGTTTGCATCACCTTTCAAATTTAAAGTTAGGCCTTTTCCTCCAAATGCACCGAAAGATTGCCCAGCTGATCCAACAAAATTTAGATTTAAAAAATTATCTTCTAATTTTTCATAACCAAATTTTTTATATAAATTATGTGAAATTCTTGTACCCACAGCTCTATGCGTATTTTTGATTTTAAATACTTCATCTATTTTCTCATTTTTGTCGATTTTCTTTTCAATTGATGGCCATATTTCTTGATCAAGAGTATTGGGAACAAAATTTATTGATTGGTTCTCACAATAACGTTTATTTTTTCCACTATCTGCTTGAACAAATAAAGGATTTAAATCTAAATCGTCCAAATTTGATGATCCTTTGCTTACTTGTTTCAATAAGTCAGTCCTTCCAATTATTTCATTAATCGATTTAAAGCCTAATTCGGCTAATATCTCCCGAACTTCGTTAGCTATAAAAGTAAACAAATTTACCACTTTGTCAGGTGTGCCACTAAATTTTTTTCTCAATTTATCATCCTGAGTACAAACACCTACTGGACAAGTGTTAGAATGACATTGACGTACCATAATACAACCCATTGCTACCAAAGCAGTAGTTGCTACGCCATATTCCTCGGCTCCCATCATGGCTGCAATAACAACATCTCTTCCAGTTTTAATTCCACCATCAGTTCTAAGTGTTACAGAGTCTCTCAAATTATTTAGTGTTAATACTTGATTAGCCTCAGTTAATCCCATTTCCCATGGTATTCCAACATATTTAACACTTGTTTGTGGAGATGCTCCAGTACCTCCATTGTGACCAGAAATTAAAATAATATCTGCTTTTGCTTTAGCTACACCAGCTGCGATTGTTCCTATTCCTGATGAAGCTACGAGTTTTACACCAACTCTCGCTTTAGGATTGATTTGTTTTAGGTCATAAATTAATTGTGCGAGATCTTCAATTGAATAAATATCATGATGTGGAGGAGGAGAAATCAAAGTTACACCAGGAGTCGAATGTCTTAATCTAGCGATTTCCTCTGATACTTTAAACCCTGGTAATTGACCTCCCTCACCTGGTTTTGCACCTTGTGCAATTTTGATCTCAATTTCGTTACAATTATTTAAGTAATTTATCGTTACACCAAATCTCGCAGAGGCTATTTGTTTTACTCTTGAGTTTGCACTATCTCCATTATCCATTTTTTTAAATCTTACCTCATCTTCGCCACCCTCACCGCTACATGATGCACCGTTAATACGATTCATTCCTACTGCTAAAGTTTCATGCGCTTCTTTTGACAGGGCTCCATGAGACATGCTTCCGCTTCCAAATCTTTTAAGTATATTTCCTACTGGCTCTACTTCTGAAATATCTATTGGTTTGTTTAAGTATCTTTTTCTAAAATCAATAAGATCTCTCAAATTAATTGGTGGCAAGTTATATATTCCTTCAGCATACTTTTTGTAAGCTTCATAAGATCCTGTGGTAACAGCACTTTGTAATAAATGTATTAATTTACCTTGATACTGATGAACCTCACCATTTTTTCTATAACGATAAATACCTCCTATTGGCAATACTTTGTCCTCATTGGTAAAAGCTTTGTCGTGAATAGATCTTAATTTCTTTTCAATACCACTTAGGCCAATTCCTGAAATTTTGGAGATAACACCTGGAAAATATTCCGAAACAACTGTTCTGCTCAAGCCAACTGTTTCAAAGTTACATCCACCTCTATAAGAGCTAATTACAGAGATGCCCATTTTAGACATTATCTTTAAGAGACCACTATTCACAGATTTTATATATCTGCTTACACATTCTTCGTATTGAAATTTACCAAAAAGTTTTTTCTCAAATCTTTGATATAATCCATCTAATGCTAGATAAGGATTTACAGTTGTAGCACCTACTCCAATAAGTGTTGCAAATGAATGTGTATCCATGGCTTCGCCTGATTGAACATTCATTGAAACATACCCTCTCAATTTATGTTTTATTAAATAAGTATTTACTGCACCAACTGCTAACAACATTGGTACTGGTAATCTATCATCTGAAATATTTTTATCTGATAAAACTATTTGTGTTGATCCTTGTCGCACAGCAATCTCCGAGTCTTTACTTATTCTTTCTAATACAACTTCTAGACTTTCATCCTTTTTGAATGTGCAATCTATTAATTTTATTTTTTTTTTAAAAAAGTTATTAAATTTTAAAAACTGGGAATTTGATAATACAGGACTGTTTAATACATAAATATTATCCTTCGTTAAATTATCAAAATTTAAAATATTCCCCAAGTTTCCAAATCTAGTTTTTAGACTCATAACTTTATTTTCTCGTAATGAGTCAATTGGTGGATTTGTAACTTGACTAAAATTTTGTCTAAAGAAATGATATAAAGGTCTATATTTATCTGATAGCACGGCTAACGGCGTGTCATCACCCATAGAACCTGTTGCCTCTTTCGAGTCTTCTGCCATTGGGTGTAAAATTAATTCTAAATCCTCTAGACTTATTCCAAATGCATACTGTCTTTTTTTTAGTTCATCTCCTGTAAAAAATGGTTTTTCCTCAGCCATAGCTAATTTTTTATCTAGATCAACAATTTGATTATTAAAATGTTTATAATCTTTAGCTAAATAATTTTTAATTTTTTCGTTTGTAAATAATTTACCTTTTTCAATTCTTACACCTATTATTTCACCTGGTCCTAATCTTCCTTTGGTTACTATTTTCTTTTCATCAATATTTATCATTCCAGTTTCTGAACCTGCGAATAAAAAATTATCTTTAGTTACGGTATATCTTAGTGGTCTAAGGCCATTCCTGTCTGTAGCAGCAATAACCCATTCATTATCTGTAGCAGCTATTGCTGCAGGTCCATCCCAAGGCTCCATTGTACTGTTAAGAAAATTAAATAATCTTTGATGATCTTTTGGAAGCACTTCGCTTTTTTTTGACCATGCGTCAGGTATCAACATAAGTTTCGCTAAAGGAGCTGGTTGTCCAGAAATATTTAATAATTCAAACACATTATCCAAAGATGCTGAATCAGAATTTCCTGGTAAAATTACAGGTTTTAAATTTTCAACATTCTCAAATACCTCACTAGACATTTCTTGTTCGTGAACTTTCATCCAATTAACATTTCCCTTAAGAGTATTTATTTCACCGTTGTGAGCCAAAGATCTAAAAGGTTGAGCAAGATCCCAGCTTGGAGCTGTATTTGTTGAAAATCTTTGGTGAAAAATTGCATATCTGGAAATAAATCTTTCATCAGCTAAATCAGGATAAAAATCAGCTAATGCCTCAGCTAAAAACATACCTTTATAAATGATCGATTTAGAGCTGAAAGAACAAATATAAAAATTATCTAAATGATTTTGCCTTACATTATTCTCTATTTTTCTTCTTGTCTCATAAAGTTTTATTTCTAGAGCCTTACCAGATAATTTTAGATCATTATATCTAAATAGAACTTGGGTGATTTCAGGTCTAGTTTGTTCTGCTTTCTCTCCTAAAACTTTTGTGTTTACTGGAACTTGTCTCCAACCATAAATACTAAAATTGTTCTGTGTTAGTTCCTTTTCAACTAATGTTCGACAGTTTTCTTGCGCTTCATAATCATTTCTCGGCAAGAATATCATACCAATACAAATTTCAGAATTATCGTAGGTGTGTCCTGTTACTTCTATTTTTTCCTTAAAGAATTCTTTAGAAATTTCAACGTGAATACCAGCTCCATCCCCAGTTTTACCATCAGCATCCACGGCTCCCCTGTGCCATACAGCTTTTAAAGCCTGAATTCCGTATTCAACTACCTTTCTGGATTTTTTTCCCTCAGTTGACGCAACAAGACCTACTCCACATGCATCATGTTCCATATCTTTTGAGTAAACATTATTTTTTTCAAGTAGTTTTTTATTTTTAAAATATCTTTTCATTAAGCAACTTTGATTTTCGAAATTTCTTTTTGTTTCAAATGTTTAATAATTGACTCAGCAGCGTCTCTGCCATCTTTAATAGCCCATACTACTAAAGATGCACCTCTAACAATATCACCAGCCGCAAAAACACCAGGCACATTAGTCTCCAAAGTTTCAAAATTAGTTTTAATTGTTCCCCATTTTGAAACTTGAAGATCATTATTGTCAAAAAGTTTTGGAAGATCTTCTGGATCAAATCCTAATGATTTTATAACAATATCAACCTCCAAATTGAACGATCCCTCATTCTGTATTTCAGGTTTTCTTCTTCCAGTATCATCTGGTTCACCTAGTTTAATTTTATTTACACTTATTTTTTCTACTTTATTACTTCCATGAAACTCTTTAGGACTTGATAACCAGACAAATTCTACACCTTCTTCCTCAGCATTCGCAACTTCCCTAGATGATCCTGGCATATTTTCTTTATCTCTTCTATATAAACACTTAACTGATTTTGCATTCTGTCTTACAGCAGTTCTAACACAGTCCATTGCTGTATCACCACCACCTATTACAACTATATTTTTTCCCTCAGCATTAAGAGTACCGTCATCAAACTTTTCTACTTTATCACCTAAACCTTTTTTATTTGATGCAGTTAAAAATTCCATAGCAGGAAAAATATTATTTAAATCGCTTCCAGGAATATTTATTTCTCTAGGTTTATAAACTCCAGTCGAGATTAATATTGCATCATGTTTTTCTCTTAACTGATCTAATGTTGCATCCTTACCAACCTCAAAATTTTGTACAAAATTTATTCCCCCTTTTTTAAGAAGCTCTGTACGTCTTTCAACTACAAATTTTTCTAATTTAAAATTTGGTATTCCGTAGATTAGCAAACCCCCAGCTCTATCATAACGATCATATATTGTTACTTGATATCCAGATTTTCTTAGTTGCTCACCACATGCAAGTCCTGCTGGGCCTGCTCCAATAATTCCTACACTTTGTTGTAATTCAGACTTTATATTTATGGGTTTAACCCATCCATTTGCCCAAGCATTTTCTGTTATGAACTTTTCAACTGATCCAATAGTTACTGTCCCATGTCCAGATTGCTCAATTACACAATTACCCTCACATAGCCTGTCTTGTGGGCATATTCTTCCACAAACTTCAGGCATATTATTTGTGCTTTGAGACAATTCATATGCTTCTTCTAATCTTCCTTCTGCAGTAAGTTTTAGCCAATCTGGAATGTTATTGCTTAACGGACAATGAACTTGACAAAAAGGAACTCCGCATTGGGAACATCTACTTGATTGCTCTTTTGCTTTATTGCTAATAAACTCGTCATATATTTCATTAAAGTCCTCTTTTCGAAGATCGACCTCCCTTTTAGGTGGATTTTGTTGACCTATTTTTACAAATTTTAGCATTTTATCTGCCATAATTTGAAGGCTTATATACTAAGGTAAACTATTAATAAACTTTAAATAGGACAGTATATTTTACCTATTTTATTGAAAAAACATGGTATTTATTGATAAAATTCGTTTTTTGCATACCTCATATCCACTCACGTTATTGCTTCATTTTAGGAATATATAGAATACAAGAAATTTAATGACTTTTGATTTTTTTGAGATTCTTTTACTTTCAGCAATTCAGGGTATATCGGAATTTATTCCAGTAAGTTCATCAGCTCACTTGTTTCTTGTCTCTGATATTTACAATTTTAAAGTTCAATCCTTAGTCACTGATATAGGTTTACATTTAGGTTCGCTATTAGCGATAATTACTTACTTTCATTCAGATTTAACAAATATTTTTAAAAACAAAAACTTGCTTTTCCTTATTACAATTGGCTCTATTCCGGTTATTATAGTAGGAGCTATACTTTATCAGACAAATTTAATCTCATATTTAAGAAATATTGAAATTATAGCTTGGACAACATTAATTTTTGCGATCTTATTATATTTTGCAGATAAAGTTAAAGTAAATAAAAAACTAAATGCGAAGTTAGATTTTAAGACTATTTTTATAATTGGTTGTTTTCAAATACTAGCACTTATTCCAGGTGTTAGTAGATCTGGAATTGTTATCACCGCAGGTAGATTTCTTGAGTTTAATAGATATGATTCTACGAAAATTTCGTTTTACCTTTCTATACCAGTTATCGCTGGAGCTAGTTTTCTTGGATTAAAAGATTTGCATAATGAAAGTACAGACTTTAACTTCATGATTATATTAACTATATTCCTTTCTTATATCTTTTCATATTTTACAATAAAATACTTTTTAATATTCGTTAAAAAATTTGATCTTAAACTTTTTGTAATTTATAGAATTTTATTATCCATTTTATTATTTAGTATTATTTATTTTTGATGTAGGCAGAATTTGAGATAATATAACAGCGAATAAAATTAAAAAACATCCTATTATATTATTAAACTTTAAAAATTGATCCAATATTATCCATCCAGCTACTGCTGCAAAAACACCTTCTAAAGAATAAATAATAGCAGCCGGTGCTTCTTCAATATTTTTTTGAGCGTACATCTGTAAAGTAAATGCAACACCACCAGATAATGCTCCAGCGTACAATATAGAACTTAACTCAAGCAATATGTTCGATAAAATTACTTCTTCAAATATAAATGCAAAAAAAATTGATAATAAAAAAACAAATGCTGCCTGTAAAGTTGCATAAAACATAGGTATATTAAAGTTTTGCATAAATTTACCTGCAAAAATTATATGTAAGGCCCAAAAAATTGAGCAAAAAATTACAAGGGTATCACCTAACATTATTTCTGCATCTGAAAAATCTGTAAGAAGATAGACACCAACTATACAAAGGGCTATTGAAGGCCAAATGCTCCAATGAACCTTTTCTTTATAAATAATAAACAAAATAATAGGTACAAAAGGCACATAAAAAACAGTAAAAAAGGCAGCATTTGCAATATTGGTATATTGTAATGCAGCTTGTTGTAAGAAAGTTCCCAAAAAAAGAGAAACTCCCATAAAAATTAAATATTTAATAAATAATTTTGTGTTATTTTTTATTTCTTTCTTAATCTTATTTTTTTCTATTAAAATTGCGAAAGGTAAAATTGTTAAAAAACCTACAAAAAATCTTGAGGAATTAAAAGTCAAAGGACCTATATTATCCATTCCAGTATCCTGTGCTATAAATGCTGTTCCCCAAATAAAGGTCGTGATTAAGGCACAGAACATTGAAAATGATTTTTTCATCTGATTAAAATTTAAAGATTAGATTAATCCATTTATTTTACACGAGCTATCAAAGTCTTCTTTATTAATATAACAGCCCTTTATTTTTCTCTTACCGTTGAAGGATCCTCTACCATGTAAAACTCTCCAATTATTAAATATCAATAATTCACCGGGTTTTAAAATATGTCGCCACTGATATTGTTTAGAATTAGCCATGTTATCAAATAGACTTATTGCTTCATAAAAAATTTTAGTAAGTTCAGGATTTAATCTAAAAGGAGCTCTGTCATAATTGTTAAAACTAATTTGGGTTATTCGATTTTTATCATCTAATTTTATTATTGGTCTTTTAGCCTCTAAAATAACTCCATCACCAGTATAATTTCCAGGCACCTCTATTTTTGTTAGAACTTCGAATAGATCTTTTTTTTTGGATTTAATAGTTTCTGCAATTTTAAGTCCATCAACCATAATAGAGTCACCACCTTTTGCATCATATTCGCAACATAAAAGTAATTGCAAACCGGGCGCATCATTGCTGTATGTTGAATCTGTATGTGGTCTTAATTCCTCATTAGTATACGCACTATCAGCCATATCAGCATTTGACTCGAAACTCCACAAACCTCCAAAAATCGAATTTCTAACATATCCTATTTTTTTTGCTAAAAGCTCAACCGATGACATATCTTTTTTACAATCTGTTATCACTGCAAACCCAAGGGAGTAGAGTTTTGTCAGTAAATTTTTAAATCCTTCATCGCTTATTATATTTTTATAGTTTAAAAATATGTCGTCTTTAATTTCTTTATTTTCCCAAATTTTAATTTGGTTCTTATCGTGAGAATATTTTAGGGAATTTTTATATAAAAATTCTGATGAGTATTTAATGTTATTTGAGGCATCTGACCAAATAATATCAATATATTCGCCTTCATTAGAAATATTTGCTTTTTTAATTTTTATGTTTGGATTTAATCCTGCGGTAAACGTTTTTCTCTGATTGCTTCTTTCATCCCAATTACTCTCATCTTTTGCATGATCTCGAAGCCATAGGTTAGGAAAAATATCCTCAGAATTATTTGCAAAGGATACTTTTAAAGCATCATTTAAAACTTCAATTTTATTGACATAATTAGATCTATTTTTGGTCATTTTTCAATGTAAAATTATATCATGATATTTAGAATGTTTAATCAAATAATACTTAATAACAGAAATCAAGATTTAGATGCTAGATTTTGGATTCAGTCCTCACTATTAAAAAAATACTTAACATCTTTAAAATATTAAATATTTATATATATTTTAAAAAAATAATGTTAACTTGCGCCTGTAGCTCAATTGGATAGAGCGCTTGGCTACGGACCAGGAGGTTCTGGGTTCAACTCCTAGCAGGCGCACCAAAAGATTGAAATTATGAAAATATCTTTACAAAAATCAGTTTTTTTATTTTTTTTTATAGTTTTGATATTTTTGTTATTAACCACTTTTTTAATTTAATTTATGTCAGATAATTTCAAACAAATTAGTACAAAATCTGGTTTTATGAAGCATAACGGAGGTTTATTAATCAAAAAAATATCTGAAAGTGAATTCCAATTCAAAACCAAAATTACTCAAAATCATCTTAATAGAGCTGGTATAACGCATGGCGGATATATTGCTTCAATTATTGATGCTGGATGTGGTTCAGCTGCACATAGTTCAGTTGAAAATAATCCATGCGTAACGATTGCTTTAGATATTAAATTCATTACTCCAACTAAAGAAAGAGATGAAATTTTTGGTACAGCCACTATTTCAAAAAAAACAAAATCTATGATTTTTTTAGTTTGTGATTTAGAATGTAATGGAAAAATAATAGCTACAGCCTCTGGGGTATGGAAAATTTTGAGAAATAAATCATTGCCTAAGTAAAGGTAGATATTCATTTTAATTCTGCTAAAATAATTTTATAAATTCTTAAAATGAGAACTTTTTATAGACCGATTCGGACTTGTTTTAGTCCATTTTTGTTCTAAAGAGGTAACAATATATAGTAGTCATTTATAATCACATACAAATTATAGAAATGAATAAAAATAAAATAGTTGCGGTTCTTGGTCCAACAAATACTGGAAAAACATTTTTGGCCATTGAAACTATGCTGTCATTCGATAGTGGGATGATGGGTTTTCCATTAAGACTTTTAGCAAGAGAAGTTTATGACAAAGTAATTAAAAAAATTGATCCAAATAAAGTTGCTTTAATTACTGGAGAGGAAAAAATTATACCATCAAACGCAAAATACTTTTTTTGTACAGTAGAGTCGATGCCAATTGATAAAAAATTAGATTTTGTTGCAATTGACGAAGTTCAAATGGCAAGTGATCATGAAAGAGGACATATATTTACTGAGAGATTATTAAGCTTAAGAGGTGAGAAAACTACAATGTTCATGGGATCAAGTTCAATGAGGAATATTATAGAGAGGCTTGAAGAAGATGTTGAATATATTAATCGAAAAAGGCTTTCAAAACTTACATACTCTGGCCATAAAAAAATTTCTAGAATTGAGAGAAAAAGCGCAATTATTGCCTTTTCTGCTGAGGAGGTTTATGCAATCGCAGAACTAATCAGGAGACAAAAAGGTGGAGCCGCAATTGTAATGGGTTCCTTAAGCCCAAAAACCAGAAATTCTCAAGTAGAACTCTACCAATCTGGTGATGTAGATTATTTGGTTGCTACTGACGCAATTGGAATGGGAATAAATATGGATTTAGATAATGTATATTTTTCGAACCTTAAAAAATTTGATGGAAAAAAACTTAGAAGATTAAAAGTTTCAGAAATCGGTCAAATTTCTGGCAGAGCAGGAAGATATCTAAATGATGGATCATTTGGAATTACTGGCGATTGTGGAGAAATTGGCGCTGAAGAGGTAGAACTTTTAGAAAATCATAAGTTCGATGATATTCAAACTATATTCTGGCGGAATTCAAAATTAAATTTTAAAAATGGTAGTAGTTTAATAAAGTCACTTGAAGAAAAGCCTAATAAAACTTGGCTTAAGAGAAGTCCTGAATGTGAAGATGAAAAAGTTTTAAAGCATATTTTAAAAGATATAGAGAAATTAGAAATTTATAATAATGAAAATGAGTTAAAACTTTTATGGGAATGCTGTCAAATACCTGATTTTGTGAAGAAAACCTATGGAAATCATCTAGAAGTAGTTGGAAAAGTTTTTAATTTTTTAAGAGAAAAACCAGGTAAGATCTCAAATTCTTATATGAAACATCAATTATCGAGTCTAGATAAATTGGAGGGTAATGTAGACTCTATATCAAATAGAATAGCAAATGTTAGGACTTGGTCGTACGTATCTAATAAAACAAATTGGGTAGAAAACCAGGATTATTGGGTCGAAAGAACAAAAAATTTAGAAGATAGATTGTCGGATAGGCTTCATGATGAATTAATCAAAAGTTTTATTGATAAAAGAGCGAGTGTTTTAGCTAGAGGTTTAAAGCAAGATATTATGTTCGATACAAAAATTTTGGAGGGAAAAAAGGTAATGATAAATAACCAGTTTATTGGACAGTTAAAAGGCTTAAAATTAGAATTAGATTATAAGGTTGGAGCATTGGATACAGATATAAAATCTTTAAAAAAGGCTGCAAGGCAGAATGTTAGTCCCGAAATACTTAAAAGAATCAAAAATATAATTAAAGAAGATAATATTGAATTAAAAAATAATTTAAAAATTTTTTGGAACGGTTTTCCAATAGCCCAATTAATAGCTGGAAAAGATTATCTTAATCCAGATTTAAAATTAATTGTAGATGACATGATAGAAAATAGCGAACAATTGGAACTATACAAATATTTAATATCTTGGATAAATAAAAAGATAAAAGAAGAATTAAATAGTTTGATAGAATTAAAACTTATGGAAAGTCAAAACCCGCTTATAAGAGCTTTGGCCTATAGAATATATGAAAGCAACGGAGTAGTAAAAAGAGATGAAGTTAAGAACTTTATTGCTAAATTAGAACAAAATGATCGTAAAGATTTAAGAGAAAAAGGAGTTAAATTTGGAAGATACCATATATTTCTTTTTAAACTTTTTAAACCCAAAGCAGTATCTTTAAGAACTTTGCTTTGGAAAAACTTTAATCAAAAATACTATGATCTAGAGCCACCACAATTTGGTTTAAATTTTATAGAGGTAAATAAAAAACTCAATCAAGAGTTTATGTTAATTTGTGGATTTGAAAAATTTGAGAACTGCTATGTTAGGATAGATATATTGGAAAGACTTTTTTTAATGATTATGGATGCCAATAAAAATAATGTTAAAGAAATCAAATTAGTACCTGAAATGTTAAACTTGCTTGGCTGCAATAAGGAAAATTTCGTTAAATTAATGGAAAAAATGAATTATAAATCCTCATCAAAAGATAAAGATACTTATTTTAGATATGATTCAAAAAGAAAATTTAAAAAAGTCAGAGCAATAAAAGAAGTAAATGATGATAATCCATTTAATATTTTAAAGGAGATAAGGATAAAATGATGTTTGATATATTTAAAAAGAACAAAATAGAAAAAAAAAATGATGACAGTATATATGTTAATATTGGCGCTCTCTTAATACATGTTGCTAAAATTGATGAAAACTATACCGAAAAGGAAAAAGAAATTATAAAAAAAACGCTATTAGAACTTGGATTAAATGAGACAAATTTAGACGATATTTTTATAAAATCTGAAGCAATTGAGAAAAATTCAAACCAAATTCTTGAATTTACAAAAGAGGTAAAAAATAAAGATGAAAGTTTTAAAATAAAAATAGTAGAAGCTTTATGGAAAATAATTTATGCAGATAAAGTTTCTGATATTTATGAGATGAGCCTTATGCGACGATTGACTGGTTTGCTTTATTTGGATACTAAAATAGTAGGAGATATTAAAAATAAAATTAAAAACGCTTCTAAAAAATAGATGACATATTTGGTAAATGACAAATGTATTAAATGTAAATTAACTGATTGCGTGGATGTTTGCCCAGTTGACTGTTTTTATGAGGGAAAAAATATGCTTGTAATTAAACCTGATGAGTGTATAGATTGTGGCGTTTGTGAACCAGAATGTCCTGTGGATGCTATAGTTCCTGACACTAATGAAGGCTCAGAAAAATGGTTAGAAATAAATACAAAATACTCAGAAGTTTGGCCAAATATAAACAAGAAAAAAAATCCACCTGAAGATCATAAAAAATTTGAAAATGAAGAAAATAAATTTGAAAAGTATTTTAAAGAAAACCTTTAAAAAAAATAAACCATTGAAAAAAAGCGCGCCAAAAGTTTTAAAAAAAACGAAGAAAAAGATTTTAAAAAAAGTTTTAAAGAATCAAAAAGTTAAAAAAGATAAAATAAAAAAAATCTCTACAAAAAAGAGTTCAGAAAAATCACCAAGTAGTAACTTAAGAATATTAAAACAGAATGAACAAAAACCCGAGATAAAGAAAATTAAAAAACAGGAAACTGAAAAAAAGGAATTTAAAGTAAAAGATTACATTGTTTATCCAAAACATGGCGTTGGACAAATCCTATCAGTAAATAATAAAACTATTGGTGGTATAGAGGTTCAATGTTACGACATTAAATTCGAAAAAGACAAGGCTGTGGGGCTTTTGCCAATTAATAAGCAATCTCACCTAAGACCTTTATCTACAGTTAATCAGGTCAATAAATCAATATCAATATTAAAAGGTAAGCCAAAAATAAAAAGATCTATGTGGAGTAGACGGGCACAGGAGTATGAACAAAAGATTACATCTGGAAAAATTTATGATTTAGCTGAGGTTGTAAGAGACCTAAACAAAGGAGATGATTTAATGGTTGATCAATCCTACAGTGAAAGACAATTATTTGAAAAAGCCTATGAAAGAATTCTTTCAGAGTTTCAGATCGTATTAAATCTATCCTATGAAGATATACAAAAAAAACTTAACAAAGCCCTAAAAAGAAATCTAGAAAGCCAAACCCAAGTCTCACCTCAACCAGCTAAACAAATTCAAAGTGAAGAAAAAACCGATACAAATGAATCAGAGGAACAGGAAGCACCTGGAGTTGGATTGGTAGAGGAAAACCCTGCTTAAAAAAAACGCTTCCCACACAAAAGTTATGAGAAGCGTTTAATTTAAGAAAAAACTATCTTCTCTTCTTTCTTCTTTTTTTAGCTTTTTTCTTTTTAGCTTTTTTTCTTCTTTTAGCCATCTTTAGCTCCCTATTTGTTACGCGAATCATTTGATTCGCTATTAGTGTCAATTTATTTTTTTAATTAAGTTATGTCAAACATTTAATTAATTACAAAAAAAATTTACTGTTGAAAAAAAAATATATATTTTTTTTTATTACATGATTGTTAAAAAGATAAGAGTTTATGCGCATAATAAGCAAATGTTTTAATTAGTTTTATAAAGATTTTCTAAATGTTTTTTATAATTTTCTAAAATAATTTTTCTTTTTAACTTTAAAGTTGGAGTTAACATTCTATTTTCAATTGTAAATTCATTAAAAATAATTAAAAATTTTTTAATTTTTTCAATTAATGATAAGTTTTTATTGATATTTTCAATATATTTTTTAATTTCATCTTCATTTGTATTTTTTTCTGCCACGATTAATGCAACTAGATAATTTTTTTTATCACCATAAACAAAACTTTGTTTAATATTTTCATTTAAACAAAGTAAATTTTCTATTTTAGATGGTGAAATATTGTCTCCTCCTAAGTTAACAATTAATTCTTTTTTTCTATCTGTAATCATTAAATTTCCATGTTTATTAATTTCTCCAATATCTCCAGTATACAACCATCCATCTTTTACTATTTCATCAGTCTCTTTTTTTTTATTCCAATACCCCAACATAACATTCTCTCCTTTTATTAAAATTTCACCATCCTCTGCAATTTTGACTGAGTTAGTTCTGAAAGGTGGTCCTACAGTCTCCACTTGGATTTGACCTGGGATATTACAACTAACCACTGGTGAGGCTTCGGTTAATCCATAACCTTGAAGCGTTGGAAGCCCAATAGAATTTAAAAATTCACCAATTTGCTGATCTAGTGCTCCACCTCCAGATACAAATGCTTGAAGATTTCCACCAAACTGTTTTTTAACTTTATTTCTGACTAATTTTTCACAGATAAAATCTATTAAAATTTCATAATTTTTGAGTTTAGTTTTATTTAGTTTTTTTGTTCCAAGTTCAATTGTTAAATCTATTAAAGTTTTTTTTAAACCTTTTTGTTTATTAAAATTAATATTAATCTTATTAAATAAATTCTGATAAAATCTGGGAACAGCAGTCATTATAGTTGGTTTTGCTTGTGACATATTTGTAAGTAATTTTTCTAAACTCTCTGCATAAAATATTTTGGCTCCAATAAAAATCTGTACAAATTGGACGGTATGTTCATAAGAATGAGATAATGGTAACCATGTTAGAAATACTGGTTCTTTTTTTTTAATTAAAGGTAGTAATAAATCATAGGCACCTTCACAATTTGCTAAAATTCCACCATGACTTAAAATAACTCCCTTAGGGTTGCCTGAGGTTCCAGAGGTATAAATTATGCAAGCTGGCATATCCCTTTTTAAATTGTTATTAATTGTCTTATCGTTAGAATTTTCATTAAAAATATCTTTTATCAATAAACTTTTGATACTTATTTTTTCAAAAGAAATTATTTTGATTTCATCATAATTCATAAAATTTTTAATTTTTTCAAATTGGGAATTGTTTGAAACAATTATCAAAGTTGGCTTACAATCTTCTATTATATGTTTATAATCATTAGCTGAGTAAGTTGTAAATATTGGTACAGATATTCCACCAGCATTCATAATTGAAATATCAGAAATTAACCAATTTGGATTATTTTCTGAAAGAATTAAACATCTGTCACCAGGCTTTATTAATGACTTTATTTTACTTGAAAGCTTTAGAATGCCTTCAGATACATCTTTCCAACTATAGATTGTTTTTTCAGATTTTAATGAATTTAAAAAAGATTTATTACTATCCAATTCCTCTAATTTTTTAAAAAATAATTCAACAAGACTGTTTATTTTTGATATTTCCATATTTTGGTGGGCGAAGAGAGAATCGAACTCTCACTTCTTGCGAAACACGATTTTGAGTCGTGCGCGTCTACCAGTTCCGCCATTCGCCCTAAATTTAAACAATTAATTTTATTTAAATGAATAGTATAAAAAGTTAATTTGTAATAAAACCAAAAAATGTTCAAAAGATTTTACAATAAATCAATAGAATTAGCGTCAAACAAGAGATCAAATTTATACTTGGGGGTTGTTTCTTTTGTTGAAAGTTCCTTTTTCCCTATCCCACCAGACGTAATGGTTATACCTATGGTACTGGCAAAAAAAGACTCTTATTTAAAAATTTTTTTAGTTGCTACAATATTTTCTGTACTTGGTGGTATTTTTGGATATTTGATAGGTTATTTGTTTATTGATTTAGCAATGCATGTCATTGAATTTTATAATTATGAAAATAAAGTTTTAAAATTAAAAATGGATCTTTCTCAAGGTAGTGGCATGGTTATATGGTTAGGTACTTTATTTCTAGCAGGATTTACACCCTTACCTTATAAAGTTTTTACAATTACTAGTGGTCTAATTGCATTTGATATAGTTGCATTTATAATTATAAGTTTAATTTCTAGAGGTTTAAGGTTCTTTTTAGTCTCATTTTTAACAGCTAAATTCGGAGATAAATTTATAAAATTTATTGATCAAAAAGGCGCAGTGTGGTCTTCAATAATTGGTGTTATAATTATTTTTATAATAACTTTTATTTATTTCAATTTTATTAAATGACAATGAGTTGGCTTAAGTATAAACTTGCATTAAACTTAATATTAATTTTCTCTATATTTTCAATTTTGTTCGCATTTTACGTAGAGTATATTCTTGGACACAAGCCGTGTAACCTGTGTCTGCTGCAAAGATTGCCTTATATACTAGCAATTATAATAATTATTTTAGTTACTATTTTTAAGAATTTGCAGAAGTTATCTTTCTTACTTTTAAGTCTAATATTTTTTTCAGGAACATTATTATCCTTATATCATCTCGGTATTGAGCTTGAATTTATTTCAGAGTCATTTGTTTGTGGAGGAAATATTGATACTAGTATTACTGATAAAATAGAAATTCTGAAGCAATTAAAAAATAAACCAATAAGCTGTAAAGATGTAACTTTTAAGATACTGGGTTTTTCACTTGCTACAATAAATGCTTTTATTTCTATTATATTAACCTTTATAACTATTACTATATTTATTAAATATGAAAAAAAGTGATAAAAAAAAAATTGAAGAGTTCATAAGAGTTGATCATGCAGGTGAACGAGGTGCAATAAAGATTTATGAAGGTCAATTACTAGCTTTAAATACGTTCGTTAAAGATGAAGAGTTGAAAAAAACAGTAGAAGAAATGAAAGAACATGAACATGAACATGCGAATTATTTTGAGCAAGAAATTAGAAAAAGAAACATTAAACCAACAAAATTTTTACCATTATGGGATTTATTAGGTGTAGGTCTTGGTTTTGGCTCAACTTTATTGGGTAAAAAGGCTGCCATGTTATGCACTGCATCTGTGGAGGAAGTTATTGATGAACACTATCAAAATCAAATTAATCAAATAGAATCCGATGAAAAAGATCTTAAAAACAAAATTGTAAAATTTAGGGAAGATGAACTTCATCATAAAGATATTGCATATGAAAAAGGTGCGTCTAAAGAAGGTATTTATTCTTTGTTTGATAAAGTTATCAAAACTGGATCTAAAATAGCAATTCGCATCTCAGAAAAAATTTAACTAAGGTTCAAGCTCAACATCCCAATAAAGATAATCTATCCAAGTTTTGTGTAGGAAGTTCGGTGGGAAATGTTTTCCATTTCTATGAAGATCTTCAGTGGTAGGTTGATAAGGCATCTGACTAATGGTCATGCCAGATTTATTTAATAATCTACCACCTTTTCTTACGTTGCAGCTTGAACACGCTGTTACAACGTTATCCCAATCAGTTTTTCCACCTTTAGATCTTGGAAGTAAATGATCAAAAGTAAGTTCTTTTCTACTACCACAATATTGACAACTGAATTTATCTCTAAGAAATACATTAAATCTTGTAAAATTAGGATTCGAGATTGGTCTAATAAAACTTTTTAATGCAATTACACTTGGAAGCTTCATGCTGAAAGATGGACTATGAACGACTTTGTCATAATAATTTACAATTGAAACTCTATCTAAAAAAACTGATTTTATTGAGTCTTGCCAACTCCATAAAGATAAAGGATAATAACTTAAAGGTCTATAATCAGCATTTAAAACCAATGCAGGGCAATTATCTAGTGATGTATCTTTGTTAATAAAATTCATAATTAAAAGAATAACTTATAAATTTTTAATAATCAATATTATGAAAAAAAATTCAAATTTTTAAATAATTTTTTTAATATATTCCAGCGCTTCACTGAGTGCCTTAACAGGTATATGATGTGAGCAATTATTAATCATATTTGTCTCTACCTGTATTTTATTTCTTTCTAAAAAATCTTTAGCCTCCAGTAAACTTGATGGAGCAACAACTTCATCTGCGTCACCATGAAACAGCAACATATTAGTTTTCGAAATTATTCTATCTTGAAGGTCTTTCCTATCAATTATTTTTCCCGAAAATCCTATTATACATTTAAATTTTTGATTACAAATAAGACCAAGATTAATTGCCATCATGCATCCCTGGCTAAATCCTGATAAAATTATTTGTGAATTTTGTAAATTATATTTTTTTTTTACTTGCTCAATATATTTTATCAAAATTATTTCTGCTTTTTTTGACTGATCTAAAACATATTTCTGATCATCTATACTTAGATCAAACCATTGAAAACCATTAGCATTTAATTTGCAAGTCTCATGTCCATCAGGACATAAAAAGGCTGTATTATCTATAAATCGCTTCCATGAATAAGCAATTGAACTTATGTCTGCTCCATCCCCTCCATATCCATGAAGAAGAATAATTGCACTTTGAATATTATTTTTTTTATCAGATTCAATTATTTTAGTATTTAATATAAATTCCATAAAATTAATTATAACCAGATAACCATTCTATAAAACTTTTATCTTCAAAATTAATTGGTCCTAAAATTCTTGCAAACTCTTCACCTTTTTTATTAATTAAAATAGTTGTAGGAAGACCTATTAAAGAAAAATTATTTGCAAGTTCGATAGACTCACCATAATACAGACTTAAATTTTTAATCTTTAAATCTTTAAAAAATTTTGCTGCTTTTTCTTTGTTCTCTTTGCCAACATTAATAGGAATAATTACTAAATTTTTAAAATTTTTATTAGACTGGAGAAAGTCTAGTGATGGCATTTCCTCCCTGCATGGAGCGCACCAAGTAGCCCAAAAATTTACAACAACAAGTTTTTTCCTGAAATTTTCTATTGAAAATTCAATATCTTCAAAATTTTTAAATATAACGTTATTTACTTTCTTTGGTTCTTTGTGGATCCTAAGATTTTTTATATTTATTTTTTGGTCTGCGCTCGAAATTGATGTAAATAATAAATATATAATTAATAAAAATAACTTTAAGCTTAATAATCTCATTCTAAAATGTATAGTTACATATCATGAGTAAAAATAAAAACAATAAACCAGTTTGGAGCACCAGAATAGCAAAAGGTGGTTCTAGCTTATTTTTAAGAGTAGGAAGCTCAATAAATGTAGATAAAAGACTTTATAAACAAGATATTAAAGCTTCTTCAGTTCATGTAGAGATGTTATTGAAAAAAAAAATTATTTCTTTGCAGGTTAAAAATAAAATTATCTGGGGACTAAAAAAAATACTTAATGAAATAAATAAAAAAAAATTCAATTTTGAAAAACAAAGTGAAGATATTCATATGAGTATTGAAAAAAGATTGTTTGAGTTGGTTGGCGAAGATGCTGGCTTCATAC
Organism: uncultured Pelagibacteraceae bacterium; assembly: GCA_902515985.1. Taxonomy (GTDB): domain Bacteria; phylum Pseudomonadota; class Alphaproteobacteria; order Pelagibacterales; family Pelagibacteraceae; genus Pelagibacter. The sequence goes on along the minus strand of CABXWY010000011.1, from coordinate 5,684 downwards.
ATACTGCAAGATCTAGAAATGATCAAGTACTCGTAGATTTTAAACTTTGGATGATAGATGCTTCAGAAGATATTATTAAAGAAATTAATTTGAATATTAACTTAATTATAAAAGTGGCTGAAAAAAATATCTTTACAATAATGCCTAGTTTTACTCATTTAAAAAATGCTCAACCAATCTCATTTTCACATTATATTCTAGCTTATGTGGAAATGTTCAATAGAGACAAAAAAAGATTTTTAAATAATAATGAAACCTTAAAAGAAAATCCCTTAGGAGTAGCTGCTATTGCAGGAACTAGTTTTAATATAGATAGAGAATACACGACCAAAAAGTTAAAATTTAAAAAACCTACAAGTAATTCAATTGATACAGTTTCAGATAGAGATTTTGTTTTAGATTTTCTTTATACAATTTCTGTTTGTTCAACTCATATATCCAGATTTGCAGAAGAATTTATTTTGTGGAATTCAGATGCATTTGATTTAATTAAACTTAAGGATAAAGTTGTTACTGGGTCATCAATAATGCCTCAAAAAAAAAATCCAGATACACTAGAATATTTAAGAGGTAAAACTGGCTTTGCATATGGAAACTTATTCTCAATGCTTACAATACTCAAAGGTTTACCGCTATCTTATTTTAAAGATTTACAAGACGATAAAGAATTAGCTTTTAAATCCTTTGACCAGATAAAAAATTGTTTACAAATTATGAGAGAAGTCTTGAGCAATTTTACGATTAATAAAAAAAAAATGACTCAACTTGCAAAAGTAGGTTTTATTACTGCAACAGATTTAGCTGATCATATTGTTAGAGAATATAAATATCCGTTTCGAAAAGCATACTCAGTTACTTCAAAGATTGTAAATCTGGCTGAAAAAAAAGGAAAAAAACTTGATGAACTTACAATTGAAGAAATTAAAACTATTGATAAAAAACTTGATGAAGATGTATTAAGATTATTTAACCTAGAAAATTCAGTAAAATCAAAAAAATCTTATGGCGGAACCTCTTTTGAAAATATAAAGAAAATGATAAGAAAATACAAAAAAAATGTTTAAAAAAATATTTGCAATTTTAATTTGTTCAATAGTACTTTTTTCATGTGGGAAAAAAGGTGATCCTGAATATAAAGGAAGAAGTAACCAAACTAATATAATTAAAATAGCTTAATGTATTTCAAAAATAATAAGTTTTTTATTGAGAAAATTGAAAGTCTTAAAATAGTCAAGAAATATGGAACGCCAACTTACTGTTATTCACTTAATAAATTAAAAAAAAATATTGAAAATTTTCAATCAAGTTTTAAGTCTATAAATCCCTTGATTTGTTTTTCAGTAAAATCAAATAATAATTTACAAATTTTAAAAGAAATCAAAAGATCTGGCATGGGTGCTGACGTTGTTTCAAAAGGTGAAATGATTCAAGCTCTAAAAGCAGGTATTTCACCAAATAAAATTGTTTTCTCTGGCGTAGGAAAAAATACTGAAGAGTTAAAATTTGCAATTGAAAAAAAAATTTTACTTATAAATGCAGAGTCCAAAAGTGAAATAATTGAAATCGAAAGGTTAGCAAGATTAAAAAAAAGTATTGTAAATATTGGATTAAGACTTAATCCAAATATTGATGCAAGAACACTAAAAAAAATATCAACTGGAAAACATGAAGATAAGTTCGGATTAACAGAAATAAATTTTTTAAATGTGCTGAATAATTTTAAAGATTCTAAGTTTTTAAATATTAAATGTCTAAGTGTCCATATTGGGAGCCAAATAACTGATTATAAACCTTACTCAAAAATGATAAATGTTTTAGATGATATGATCAATAAATCTAATCATGTTTTTGATTATATAGATTTAGGTGGTGGAATGGGGGTTCAGTATAAAAAAAAAACAAAATCATTTAACTATAAAAAATATAATTCGATAATAGAAAATTTTTTAAAGAAACATAAGGTAAAAATTATTTTTGAACCAGGAAGATCAATAATCGCTAACTCTGCGGTTTTATTAACACAGATTATTTATATAAAAAATACAAATAAAAAAAGTTTTGTTATTTTAGATGCGGCTATGAATGACCTAATGAGACCTGCTTTATATGGTTCATATCATGGCGTCATTCCACTATTAAAAAATAATAAAAAAAATAAAAAGATACATGATTTTGTAGGACCGATATGTGAAACAACTGACAAATTTTTATCTATAAAAGGTTTTCAAAATTTAAAAGAGAAAGATTTTATTGCTATTTCTGATGTTGGTGCATATGGAATGTCCTTATCCTCAAACTATAATTTAAGACCAAAACCAGTAGAAGTAATGGTTGATAAAAAGTCAACAAAAATAATTTTAAGAAGGCAAAAGTTATTAAATATAATTTAGTATATCATCTTTAGATATGTCGAAAAAAATTTTTTCTATTATTTTTTATAGTGGTGTAATTTTAGTTTGTATTCTGTTTTTACCATCATTAATAATGCCAAAAAATATAGCGATTTTTGGTGGGAAAATTCTTGGACATTGGTCTAAGTTCTGTTTAAAATTTTTTCTTTCTGCTGAGATAATTATTATAGGGAAAGAAAATCTCTTAAAAAGTGAAAAATTTTTTGTCGCGTGTACTCATCAATCAGCATTTGAAACATTTTATCTTCAGGCTATTTTTGCAGGACCTAAATTTATTTTAAAAAAAGAACTTATTAAAATACCTATTTTTGGATGGTATTTAAAAAAAATCGGATCTATTCCAGTTGATAGAAATAAAATATCAAAAGAAAAAATTAACTTTTTAGATATAATCAAAAATTCCTCTCGAGACAAAAGACCAATAGTAATATTTCCACAAGGAACCAGAACCGATCCAGACGATAGACCAAATTTTAAAAAAGGTGTAGCAAGAATATATCACGAGTTAAATATTAATTGTTTACCCGTTACAATTAATTCTGGAGAAGTGTGGCCTAAAAATGGGAATCTTAGTAAAAACAAAAAGATAACTATTTCAATTCTTAAACCAATTGGACCTGGGCTTGAAAGTAAAGAATTTTTAAATTCTTTACAGAAGGCAATGTATGATGTCTTGAATAAAACATCTAACCCTTCATCGGCATAACAACATATATACTATCAAAATCTGACGGGTCCTTAATTAAAGCGGGAGAGCCTGTTTCGTTCAAATAGAGTTCTATTTTGTCTCCATCTAGTTGTGACGCTATATCTATTAAATACCTGGAGTTAAAACTTATATTTAATTCATGATCAAAAGAAACATTAAGAGTTTCATTTCCATCTCCACTACTTGAATTATTTACAGATAAATTTAATTTATCTTTAGTCAGAATAAATTTTACACTATCTTTTTTATCTAACGATACAGAAGCAACTCTGTCAACAGAATTCATAAAAAGCTGAAGATCAATTTCTAATCTTTTTTTATTGTTTTTTGGAACAACTTGAACGTAATTCGGAAATTTACCGTCAATTAATTTTGAAATCAATACGCTATTTTCCATTTCAAATTTTATTTTTGATTTTTCGTTTGAAATTTTTACTTCCCCATCATAGTCCTCTAAAAGATTTACTAATTGGAAAATTGTTTTTTTAGGCAATATTATTGGATCAAATTTAATTTCTTCTTTCAGCAATATCTTAGAAATAGACATTCTATGACTATCTGTTGCAGCAGCAGTTAAATATATCTTGTCGTCTAATCGTGTTTGATGCATATAAATTCCACTTAAATAATGTCTTGTCTCATCATTCGAAACTGAAAATTTGCATTTATTTAATAACTTTAGCAGCTCCTTTGATTTAATCGAGAATGCGTTTGTAGTAAAATTTTCTTCTGTAACTGGAAACTCTGATGCAGATAGACAATTTAGATTAAATATAGATTTCTCAGACTCTAATTGAATTTTATTTTCACTAGTCTGGTTAAAATTGATTTTTTTACCGGAATTAAACTTTCTTATTATGTCATACATAATAGAAGAAGTAGTTGTAGTTTTGCCTTCTTCAATAATTTCAACATTTTTAATTTCATTGGTAAATATTAGGTCTAAATCTGTTGCTATAATTTTTAGTTTTGAACTTGTTGCATCTAAAAGTATATTTGACAGTATTGGAAGTGTACTTCTTTTTTCTATAACTCCTTGACAGTATCCAAGAGATTGCTGAAGGTCATTTTGGTTTACGTTAAATTTCATTATTTTGATTATTGTATAAAATTTGATTTTTTAATGTATCAATATTGTTGCAAAGCTCAGTATCGTTTTTCTTAAGTGTTTCTATAGTTTTTATAGAGTGAATAACCGTTGTATGATCTCTATTAGAGAAATCTCTACCTATTTCTGGTAATGATTTAGATGTCAATAGCTTTGTTAAATATATTGCTGTTTGTCTTGGCCTTACTAAATATCTCGATCTTCTAGATGATAACATTTCAGTTTTTGAAATTTTAAAAAATTTGCAAACTAAAGATTGTATAAGATCAACAGTTACTTTGTTCTCCGAAAAATTAAGTAGATCTTTTAGAATAATCTTAGTTTCCGATATATTTGGTATTTTATTATAAATTCTAGAAAAGGAAACTATTCTATTTAAAGCACCAACTAATTCTCTTATGCTGTTTTTTATCTCTTTACTTAAGAATAATTGAATCTCTTCAGTTATATTTATTTCATTTGAATTATAATTTTTTAATTCATCTATTTTGGACTTTATAATTTTATATCTTAAATCAAAGTCGGGTGGTTGAATATCTATTACCAAACCACCAGAAAATCTTGACTTAATTCTTTCTTGAATTCTTGTAAGTTTATTAGGTGGTCTGTCCCCCGAAATGATTATTTGTGACCCTTTATCTAGCAAAGCATTGAAGGTATGAAAAAATTCTTCCTGCATTGCTTCTTTCCCGTTCATGAATTGTATGTCGTCAATTAAAAATACATCTGAATTTCTGAAATAATCTTTAAATTTTACCATTTCATTTGACTTAATAGATTTTACAAACTGATACATAAATCTCTCTGCCGAAATAAGCATTACTTTGCTTTCCTCTTTAAGCTTAAGGCCAATTGCATTTAATAAATGAGTCTTTCCCATGCCTACACCACCATATACGTATAAAGGATTATAATTTGTATTTTTTTGCAAAACTTTCTTTGATGCTTCAAAAGCTAATTTATTACTTGATCCAGTGATAAAATTTTCAAATGTTTTATTTGGATCAATTCGATTATACTGAAAAACATAGTCTTTTATAAACGAAACATTATTTGAAACGTTGTTAGTTTTATAATTTACTTTTTTTAATTCGTTTTTATTTTCTTCGTTTAAAGATAATTCGATTCTGCCTATATCGGACTTATAAGACCTTACAATAACTAGTATTTGATCTAAATATCGCGAAGTAATCCAGTCTCTGATGAAACGAGTCGTCACAGACAGTAAAATATAATTATTAAATTCTTCTTCAAAAGAAATTTTTCTTAACCAGCTTTCATAAATGTCTTTACCAAACTTTTCTTTCATTTCTGATTGAATTTTTTCCCAAGAAATTTTGACAATTTTCTCAGATTTAAGAATATTTTTATTTTCCATGGGATATGTTTTAGAATTTTTATTTACGGACTTTAAAAATTTTAATCAACAAAAAACTAAAAAAAATAAAAAAAAAAT
>CABXWY010000010.1 GCA_902515985.1 uncultured Pelagibacteraceae bacterium | reverse complement strand
GTAACCTGTTTCGCATTTTTATATTCATTAAAAATTGCTAGAAATCTACTTGCCTCACCCTCTGCCTTTGCAACAACTTCTTTTTTATACGCTTCCGCAGCTTGTAAAATTTTTTGAGCCTCACCCCTTGCTCTTGGTATAACATCATTTGCATAGGCCTCTGCCTCGTTTTTTGATCTTTCCATATCTGCTCTTGCAGCTTGCACATCTCTGAATGCATCAATTACTTGATCTGGTGGATCAGCTTTTTGCGTTTGAACTTGGGTAATTTGAATACCTGAGTTGTATTCATCTAAAATATTTTGAATAATTTCTTGTGTATCAATTTCAATTTTTGATCTTCCTTCTGTTAAAATTGGCTGAATATTGCTTCTAGCAATAACTTCTCTCATTGCAGTTTCGGCAGCAGCTTTTACTGTGCCTTCTGGATCTTGAATTTTAAATAAAAAATTTCCAGCGTCTTTGATCACCCAAAAAACTGAAAAGTCTATATTTACTATATTTTCATCACCAGTTAACATCAAACTTTCTTCAGGAACGTCAGCCACTGCTGTTGATGTAAAACCACTGTCTCTCTCTGATCTAAATCCAATATCCATTCTGTTGACTTTAGTTACTTTTGGCGTAATGACGCTTTCTACTGGAAACGGTATATGATAATTTAATCCTGGCTGTGTTGTGTTTACAAATTTTCCGAATCTAAGAACCACTCCTTGTTCATCAGGAAGAACTCTATATAAGCCGCTTAGCGCCCAAATAACTAATAAGATTATAAGCCCAAAAATTATAGGCTTACCACCCTTTGGTGCGCCGCCTGGCATAAACTTGTTAATTTTATCTTGAATGCCTCTAATAATTTCGTCAACGTTTGGTGGGGTAGGACCTTTTCTACCAGAACCATTGCCGCCGCCTCCTGGGGGAGAACCCCAAGGACTTCCTCCTCTTCCTCTAAAATCGTCAACCATGACACTCTATATAGTGTCTTTAAAAGGAAAAACAAGATAAGTTAAAAGCGCAAATTAGTACTTATTGAAGCAATGGCGCAAATAAAACCAACAAAAAAGTTTGTAAAAAACCCTATTCAAGGGACTAAGTTCACTATAGCAATCTCAAGTGCAAAAGGTGGAGTTGGAAAATCAACTTTTGCAACAAATTTTGCATTAGCATTGAAAAAATCAGGATGCAAAGTTGGGTTATTAGATGCAGACATATATGGACCATCTCTTCCGAAACTTTTTTCAATTAACGGTAAGCCAGAAAGTCAAGAAGGAAAATTAATTCCTATAAATAAATTTGACATACAGTGTATGTCTATTGGGTTTTTAACGGATGAGCAAACTCCAATGATCTGGAGAGGTCCAATGGTAACTAGTGCAATCAAAACATTTACTCAAAAAGTAAGTTGGAAAGATTTAGATTTTATAATTGTTGATATGCCTCCTGGAACTGGAGATACTCAATTAACTTTTGCGCAGGAAATTAAGCTTGATGGCGCAATTATCGTATCAACGCCTCAGGAAATAGCTCTTCAAGATGTTAAAAGAGGCATAAGAATGTTTGATAAACTTGGAACTAGAATAATTGGTCTTATAGACAATATGAGTTTTTTCAAAGGAGACGATGGAAAAAAATACGATATTTTTGGGACTGGCGGAGTTAAAAAAACTGCGGAGGAGTTTGATAAAGAATTTTTAGGAGAAATTCCTATATACCCTGAGATTGGGAAGTATGGAGATCAGGGTAAACCAATTGTTGAAGCATTACCAGATCACGAGGCAACTAAAATATATATGCTTTTAGCAGAGAAAATAAAAAAAACGTACTTAAATTAATCTAATTCAAACTGATTTTTGTAATTTTTCTTTAAATTTTTATTTTGTTTTTTCTTATCTAAAAAACAATTACCAATTACTAGTTTATCCATTTCTGTTCCCATAAAACAATTAAAGGCATCAGTAGGAGAATTAACTATTGGTTCTCCTCTTACATTAAAGGATGTGTTTATTAATACAGAACAATTAGTCTTTTCTTTAAATTTATTAATTAAGGAATAATATTTTGGGTTTGTTTCATTATGTACAGTCTGTATTCTTGCAGAGTAATCTACATGTGTAACAGCGGGAATATCTGACCTTTTAATATTTAATTTATCTATCCCAAATAGTTTTTTTTCTTCGTCGGACATTTTAATTTTTTTATCATCTGAAACTTCCGCAACTAAAAGCATATAAGGACTATCCTCATTAATTTTAAACCATTTATCTACATCTTCTCTAAGAACTGATGGTGCAAAAGGTCTAAAACTTTCTCTATATTTTACTTTTAGATTTAAGTTTTTTTGCATAGTTGATGATCTTGGATCACCTAATATAGATCTTCCCCCTAAAGCTCTTGGTCCAAATTCCATTCTACCTTGAAACCATCCTACCGCTTCTCCATTTTTTAAACTCTCAGCTGTTTTTTCAATTACTTCATTTTCATCTAGGACAATAAAATCTGCATTATTTTTTTTTAATTCTTTTTCAATTTCTTCCTGGGTAAAACTTGGACCTAAATAAGAACCTTGCATCTGATTATTTGATATTTGTCTTTTATTTTTTAGTTCTAGATGCCAAAGAGCTAATGCAGCTCCTAATGAGCCCCCTGCATCTCCTGCTGCTGGCTGTATCCATATATTTTCAAATATTTTTTGCTCTAAAATTTTTCCATTAGCAACACAATTAAGCGCAACACCACCAGCTAAACATAAGTTTTTATGATTAAATTCATTTTTTAATGACTTAGCCATTTTTATCATGACCTCCTCTGTTACTTTCTGGATTGATGCAGCAACATCCATATGAAACTCTGTTAATTTATCTTTTTTATTGTCTCTAGGCTCTTTCCCAAATAGTTTGTGAAAATTTTTATTTGTCATTTTTAGCCCAGTTGCATAATCAAAAAATTCTTGTGACAACTTAAATGACCCGTCTTTTTTGATATCAATTAAATTATCTTTAATTAAGCTTGTATATTTTGGTTCACCATAGGGAGCTAAACCCATAAGTTTATATTCACCACTATTTACTTTAAATCCTGTGTAATAAGTAAATGCTGAATATAAAAGCCCTAAAGAATGTGGAAAATGTATTTCTTTTTCAATTGATAAGTTCTTGTCTTTGCCAATTGCAACTGTTGTGGTTGCCCACTCTCCCACTCCATCAGCAGTAAGAACTACCGCCTCACTAAAAGGAGAAGGGAAAAAAGCACTAGCTGCATGACTTAAATGATGTTCGGAGAAGTAGATTTTTTTTTCATCTTTAAAATTTTTATCATGCTCTTTTAATAGTTTCATCAGCATATTTTTTTGAAAAAGTTTTTCTCTTAACCAAGCTGGCATCGATTTAGTAAATTGTTTGAAACCTCTTGGTGCAAAAGCTACATAGGTTTCCAATAATCTTTCGAATTTTAAGAAAGGTTTTTCGTAAAAAACAATGTGATCAATATCCGATAGATTTAATTTAGCAAATTCGAGAACAAACTTTACTGCATTAAAGGGATAACTCGAGTCATGCTTTTTTCTGGTAAAACGCTCCTCTTGAGCCGCAGCTAATATTTTTCCATCAACTATAATAGCAGCTGCACTATCATGATAAAATGCAGAGATTCCAAGTATTGCGATCACAAATTAAAATATTGTATAAATAAAAGGTGCTACAGCTGACCCTTGGCTTAAAATAATTAAACCACCAAATAAAGCTAAAATTAAAATAATAGGTAATAGCCAATACTTTTTTCTAATTTTTAAAAATTTCCAAAATTCAATTAAAAAACTCATATTATTAAAACTGATTTTTAAGGTCACTGTTTGAATTATCTTTTTCAATCCAATATGTATCTTTATTATTCTTTTTTAAATTCAGTAAATCCTTTCCTAATAGCCTCATTATTAAACCAGTGGGAGTAACAACCATAAAATAGACAATTCCCATTACAATTGGTGCAATAAAATTTCCTAACAATATTCCAAACTTAAACCAAATCTTATTTAAAGGTAAAAGCAATTTTGAATTAATTAATCCTAAAACCAAAAAGATACCTGATATTATTAATGACCATATTCTAATATCATTTTGACTTAACAGAGGCCAAAGTGAAATTATTAAAAACACTATAGAGAATACAATCCCAAAATTTCTATTTGATGGAAGTTTTATTTTCTGAGGCATAGTTTATCTTATAATTTTTTCGTTAAGATCAAAAGCACTCATTAACTCATTCCACTCTCTTTTAGATAAACCAGAGGTTTCAATATCAACATTTTTTCCTGAAATTAAATTTTTTAAAACAGATTTTCCTTTTGAAGATACTTCAGTCCCACCTACTCTATAATCCATAAATGCATCAAAAGTTATTGGCACCCATTTTTTAAGTGTATCTAACATTACATCTGCATAAGCTCTAATTTCATATTGCGCATGACTATCAGCTCTTAATCTTAAAAAATTCATAAGATTTAGAAGATCAGTTTTCCAGTACCATTGTGTGTAAGTATTTAAAGTAAGATTCATTCTTGCAAGTTCTCTAGCTAAACCGAATTTTTTTTCATCTATTACTGATCCATCATATCTTTCATTTAGCATCGTTTGATAATTGTCATAAGTTCTCTCTGCATCATTTTTTAATAAATTTAAAACTTCTTTTGCTTGATCGCCAGTAAGAACTTCGCCTCTTCCTTGTCTGTTATTTTTTGATTGTGCTGCTAAGTTTTCTTGTGATGGTAAATAAAACTCTTTATCTAGGATTGAATACCTTGCGGAATATTCGTTCACATTTGCAGTTCTATGTCTTATCCATTGTCTTGCTATGAATATGGGCAACTTAATGTGATATTTTATTTCACACATCTCAAATGGTGTGCTATGCCAGTGTCTCATTAAATATTTTATAAGTCCAGAATCTGTGGAGACTTTTTTGGTTCCTTTACCATATGAAACTCTTGCTGCTTGAACAATAGATGTGTCATCCCCCATATAATCAATTACTCTAATAAAACCATGATCAAGTATCGGGATTGCCTCAAACAATATTTTCTCTAATTCTGGAGCAATAACCCTTTTAGTTTTATTCTCTTGAGATTGAAGATCTTTTATTTCTTGTTGTTGTTGTTTTGTTAATTTCATGAATATTTATATCGAATATTAATCAATTTTTATATTAAAGAAGTTTGTTTTCCAACTAGCTTTTTTTTCTAACTGTTCACAATAATTTATAAAAAACTCTTTATCCATTTTTGTGAATAGCACAGTTAATACTATTCTGGGGTTCTTGGTTAAAGGAACATATGAGTTTTCATTATATTTTTTTACATAATTTTCCGAATTTTTCCATTTATCAATTTTACAAATTTCATAAATTCTATTTTCACGAGAAAATTGAAGCTTGTAATAATTCCTTAGTAAATAAAATTCTAAAAATGATAGCATGAATAAAGTAAACAAAAATGAAGTTATAATATATTTATTTTCAAATTGATTTAAAGTGAAAAATACAAGTACGAGTATAAGAGGATAAAGATATATATTATATCCTAAACTGTCTCTGGCACCAAAAGATAGATGTAAAATAATAATCCCTAAAAAAAGAAGAAGCACTATTGGTAAATTTTTTTTTATTTTATTGTTTAAAATTAAAACTATTACCAATACTCCTGAAAGCAAAGTAATCAATACTCTAAAAAAATCTACTATTCCAATAAATGTACCTGCTAATTCAATTGCAAGATTTTTGTTAGGAAATAGTTTATAATTATTGTAAAAAATATCCTTTAGGCTTTGAATTATTCTTTCAAAACTTAATCCATTATACAAATCTGGGTTAAATGATCCAATACTATACATTGAAATTTTATGTATAGGATTAGAAAGAAAGAACAAAATTTTATTATTAAATGATGCAATATTAATAAAGTCTAATAAATAAATAAATAATATACAAAAAATAACACCGTAGATTATTGTAAAAAATAAAGAAATAAGATCGGAAAATTTGATGTTATTTTTTATAGATATAAATTTTAATAAAACAAAATAAAAAAAAATAAACAAACAATAAAGTATCGGATCAATAAAATGGGGTATTGCCAACGCATAATGAAAGACTGAAAAATACTTAATGAGTAACGGAAAAACATAAAAAAACTCAAACAATATATATCCGATAAAAGATAAGCAAAATAATACAGATGATAAAGTAAAAAATGTATTATTTTTAACTAATGACCCATTTTGATTTTGATAATTAAAATAAGAAAATAAAAAAGGGAAAATTAAAACAAAAATAAATATTAAAAAAATAACCTGTGTTTTAGCTAAAATAGCAAAGCAAAAAAAAATACCAGAGAAAAAACAATATATTTTGCTCTTTTCATATTTTACAAATTTAATCAGTAAGTAAAAACTAAAAAGAGAAAAAATAATCGACAGTATTTCACTTCTAATTAAAAAAAGTACTTCATAGATACTATGAAATGTTAAGAGCAAAAGAACAGCTATAAAACATAAAATACTTTTTATATTCAGTTCTTTTAAGATTTTAAATATTAAAATAATATAAATAAATAAGAAAATAGAATTTAAAACTCTTGCAATTGAAAAAAGCCTTTGAAGACTTTGGTCTATATTATTTGAATTTATTATTGAGTCTAAAGATAAGTTGCTAATTAAAAAAGATAATATTTTATAGACACCACCTAAAATAAGAAATGTACTATAAGCAGGGTGATCAATATAATCTTGCTCAAAACCTGAGTAAATTAGCAGTGAGTTATAAATTAAAAAAATATCCTGATCTATTCTAGCGCTCCAATGATTATCAGTGGCCTGAAATACACTGATAAAAAAGAAATACAGCAAAAGTAATGCAAAAAAGATATTCTCTTTCTTAAAAAAAATCATAATCTTTTATATCTCATAAATTAATAATGATTGAAAAATGGTATTTTGGTTTTATATTAATAGTGTTGGTTTTCCAACTACGACGATAAACGAATTTCGTAATAAACATTGCGGACGTGGGGGCAGTACCCACCACCTCCACCATATTCAACTTAGGGGGGTGAACTAGGATCGACGGATGTGTAAAAGCTATTCTTTCGTTCGGGATTGTTCCACCGTGACGGGCTATTTTATAATTGCAAATGATAAATTTGCTCTTGCTGCTTAATTAATTTATTAATTAAGTGACGGGGTTTGGGGCACCTGGCAACAGAACGCCCCTTAATTAATGAAAACCGTTAATCCAAATCAAATACCAAAATAGGTACTACACGAAGTTTTACACGAAGTTTACACGAAGTTTGAAGTCTTAAACCGAACTGTTATAGTTTCATTTGCGTCTGTAACAATTATCTAAAATATGGTCTTAAAAAATCAACTATAGCACCATTCAACAAATCATCTAGTCCGAAGATAATCAATCCACCTATCAAAAATAAAATAAATAAGATTACACCACCAACAACTAATCCAGAAATTATCTGTACATATTGATATAAAAAATGAATTTGAAATCTCTCTTTATTCCACAACATATAAATTGATAAAAAAAATAAATAAGTTCCATATATTTCTCCCCATAAATTTAATTTTAACAGTATTAATACGATTTGAATTGAAAAAGGAATTACAACATAAAATAAAAATAGAATTTTACTTATTCTGTTAATGTTTGTTTTGTCTGTCATACTTTATTATTTCATTATAGGAATACACGAAGTTGAAAGTCAAGAAATCGTCAAAATGAGTAAAACACTACACGAAGTTTTACACGAAGTTTTTGAAAAAGTGTTATATTCTGTATATTATTAATCAAGGGACGAGAAACAGAACGCCCCTTTCCAAAGGTTACCGTTGTCCCTAGTCAATTTCCAAAAGGAACTTACATTGATGTTACATTGAAGTCAGAAAAGAATTTTGACCGTTATACGCGCAGATGCGTCCATAACATTTTTAACTCTTATTTTTAATAGTTGAAAACATAATCAGACGATATATAAAAAAAGAGTTTAGATTTTAACTATATATGATGGTTTTTTATAAAATTTTACTTTCTTAATTTCTAAATCTTTATTCAAATTTAAAAATTCGTCAGTCGCTTTTGTTGCTCCAAATACAGTATTATAATCGTCAATTAAAATTATACCTCCCTTAACAACATGGGGGAAAAGTTTATTCAAAACAAATTTTGTAGGTTCATAAATGTCCATATCTAGGTGTAAAAGAGAGATTTTAAGATTTGGTTTTTGTTTAATTAAATTTGGAATTGTCTTTTTTACCTCTCCTTTAACGAGTTCAAAATTTGAAAATTTTTTATCTAATAAAATATCATTTAATTCTTTGACATCAATTCCATCTCCAGCACTTTTTTCCCATTTCTTTAAAAAAGATTTGTCACTTTGATTTTTTGGTTTTGGAAATTTTCCAAAAACATCAAAACCATAAATCTTTCTGGAATTACTATTTTCCAGCATTTCACGAAAAGTTAATATCCTAGTTAAAGAAATACCTTTAAAAACTCCACACTCAACAACATCTCCAGGAAGTGAAATAATTTTCTTATATAATTCATAATGATTTATTAAATTTGGTATTCTGGTTATGTTTGTTTTTAAATGATAGATATTTTCACTATTCCAAATATCATCATTGCTCACATTTTTAAATGTAGAAACTGATTTCATAGTAATTTAATTAATTTTTATAAAAAACTATCACAAAAAATGAGAGAAAAACAATTAAACATCCCACATATTTTTTTAAAGTTCTACATTATAAGGATTAGTAACTTCTCCTTCTACGAAGAACAAAAACAAGAAATCTGACAAACAATGAAAACTTACTACGAAGTTTCTACGATAAGTTTCCAAAAGTCCTTATTTTCTGTTAATTATGATTTAGAGGTCGTTCTACAGAACGCCCCTCTGGAAATCTAGTATTCTCTTAATTCTACTATATTTAATTATTAATTTAAGTTTATCACACCAATTGAAGCGGTATCTTCCATAAATAAAAACAACTGATTATTATTAAACCTTAAATCTCTAACTCTTTCAAATACTTCAACTCTATTTAAATTAATGATTTGTTTTTGTTTATTTAATTCAAAAAAATAAAGAGATTTATCTCGCAAAGAACTTGCCACATATTTATTTTCTCCGACTTTAACAACTTCTGAAATGCCTATAGATGGTACGAATGATTTTAAAGGTCCAATAAACCCGTGTTCACTATGTGATTTGTATAATGGGTATTTTTCATATTTTTTTTTATTTTCTTCTCTTTTGCCATAATGTTCACCACCAGATGAAATTGCCCACCCATAATTTAAGATTTTACCTTTATTATTTATTTCATCAACTTCTATTAAATTAATTTCATCACCGCCATAAGGTCCATGTTCGGTCTCTAATATAAAATTATTTACCTTATCAAAATATAGACCTTGTGGATTTCTATGACCCATTGAAATGATTTTATAATCACCATTATCAATATTAACTTTAATTATTTTTCCATTTAAACTCTTAATATCTTGAGCCAGATGCCTACTTCTATAATCGCCTACTGATAACAAAATATGATTATCATCAAAGGAGATAATTTTACCCCCTGACTGATGGGCATTAAATTCCTTATCAATATTATTAGTTGAATGAACGCACTCTTTAGAAAAAATTAATCTTTCAAAATTAATTTTTTTATAATTCATGTCACCATAAATTATAGATGTATTCCAACAATCTTTTTCGAACTCTTCAGTATAAGAAATAAAAATTTTATTTTTAAAAATGAGTATATCTTTTAATGAAAACCATCTATTTTTTTTAAATTGGTTGATGCCTATAAATTTATTAATATTATTTTTAATTTGTCGAAAATTTTCCTTAGCGTCTTCTATGTCTTTTTTAAATGCCAAAACACCACGACTGGATAAAACTATTATATTACCCTCATAAAAATCAATGTAACCACTACCAGGTTTCTCTAGATTTATACCAAGATAAAATCCTGAATTTAATTTATATTTTTCTACAAATTTATCATTAGAAAGTTGAACAACACTTTTTTCTGTATTAAATCTTTTACCACTTTTTATAAAATTTAATTCTTTTTTCAAATATCCTTTTTCAGTTTTATGAGGAAAGATATATTTTTTTATTAATTCTTTTTGTTCAACATTAAGGAATGACATTAAATTACTAAATTTCTGATTTCCAATTAATAAATTTATAAAAAAGTAACTACCTATAATTATTATGCTTGTTAGAAGTATTAATATTTTAATTTTTGTTTTTTTTAACATTTGCTAATTCCATACCACAGAAAAATCCCCAAAAAAAACAATTAAATATCACAGATATTAGGTTGAAGTTTTAAATTACAAATATTGTGTCTATTCATTCAAATACGAGTGATGAGATGATTAGAAAATACTATCGCTAAAAGAGTGAATATCAAATGTCATTAGACCATTCTAAAGTATTTCCTGAAAGTGGTGATTTTATCCAAAAACTAAAAAAATCTACTATGAAGAACCCAAACAAGAAATCTGACAAATAACGAAAACTTACTAAGAAGTTTCTAAGAAGAAGTTTCAAAAAGTCCTTATTTTCTGTTAATAATAATTTAGTGGTTGTTCTACAGAACGCCCCTAAAGAATGAAATATTTTCTAAATTTCAATCAGTTCGATTTATCTTTGGTACAGTAGTGGCACAATATTAATAACTTAATTTATTTCTTTTTAAGCATCTCCTGGCACACTAAAACTAAATTATCACTTGTAGTGTTTGGAGCTTTTCTTTAAAGCACTCTTTCATTGAGCTATAGGGGGAAAAATAAGAAGTATGAAAAAAAATATAAGAGATTTTTCAAATAAATAATGTTTTAGGCCGCTAATTTGATTTTATTTCAATTCTATCTATTTCTTTCATAATCAAATTATTTATCATTTCAGCCCCAACTAAAGATGGATGATCGTCGTCAGAATAAAATATACTTTGATCATTATGACTTATACATCTAGATTTAATTAATGTGTCACAAAATAACTCGTGGGGGTATACCCTATATATATTTTTACCTCTTATGCTATTTAATAGTTCAAAGCTTTCTTGTGATCTTTTTTTAAATACATCGTAGGATGTAGTGATCCAGTTTTGCTTATCCTTCAAATTGTTTTTGTTTTTTTCAAAAAATAATTGTAAATATAATTTCCTAGGAACATTCCAGCCATTTTCAGGAATTGGATAAACTAATATTATTTTATTATTTCTACTCAAGAGTTCTATATTTTCTCTAAAGGAGTCCTCAATTTTATCGAATTTTCCTTGTTTTAAAAAAATTCTATCCTTAAACCAAGAGCTATATTCTCTTCCACCCTCACCATTATCAAAGGTTTTTTGCGAAATATAAAAAGGTAATCTTCCGCCAACGATTATAATATTATCATTTTTTTCTGAAAATAGTTTTTCTAGTTTTAAAAAATAATCATTGTTACACCCAGTTTTTTTCTTACTTTTTATTTTGATTAAATCAAATTCAGGAAAATAAATACAGCCAGTTCTATTTGCCACTATAAATGAATATTTGTTTTTATTAAGTATCTTTTTTTTTAAATCATAATTTATTGAAGCAATATGACTGTCTCCTATTAGAAACACTCTTTTTTTACTATCTGTATTAAAAAAACATAGATTTTCATTGGAAAAACATGGTTCTCCCTTTTTGTCTGTGAGAAGTTGCCAAGGTTTTTTAATATTATTTTTATCTAATTCTAAAAATATTTTTTTAAATCTATCTTTATATCCATCATTAAAAATTATAAGTAAATTTGTAAATGAGATTATAACTATAGAAATAAAAATAATTTTTATTGAAAATTTTTTACTCCTTTTTTTTCTAAATGGTCTTTCAATAAAAAAATAAGAAAATATTGATAATGATAATAAGATTATAAAAACTATTATTATATTTGTATAATCGCCAGTATTATTTTTAATATATCTATAAAAAGCGAAAATTGGGTAATGCCACAAATATAAAGAATATGAAATTAAACCAATGCCAACAAATATTTTCAGTGAAAGTATCTTCGTAATTAAATCTTCTTTACTTGAATACCATATGATTAAGCAGACACCTATTACTGGAGATAAAGTAAAAAATGATGGATGAAGCATATTATGATTAAAAAATAAAATTGAATGAACGATTAAAGCTAGACCAACAAACGGAAATATCAGATTAAGTTTTTTTGGTTTGCTTCTACTTCCCAATTTAATTTCAAAGTATGCTAATAAAGAACCAGCTAATAGTTCCCAAACCCTTGTATGGATAAAATAAAATGTTGCGGATGGGTAATTTCGACTTCCCCACTCAGCAAGACCTAAACTAACAATGAAGCTTATAATAAAAAAATGAATTAAATATTTTCTAAAAAACCTATATATGAATATTAAAACTACCGGGAAAATTATATAGTACTGTTCTTCAACGGATAAAGACCAAGTGTGAAGAAAAGGTTTTAATAGACTACTTGGATCATCATATTGTTGACCCGAATAATGAAAATAAAAGTTTGAACTAAATCCTTGTGAATAGAGAATTGATTTTGAAAAATCTATAAAACTACTAGGTAATAAAAATATCCAAGCAAAAATAAATGAAATAAACATTACAAAAAGTAATGCTGGTAAAATTCGTCTTATTCGTCTTTCATAAAAATATTTAAATGAAAAATTACCTGTCGAAACTAATTCTTTAAGTATTATTGATGTAATTAAATAGCCTGAAATTACAAAAAAAATATCAACACCGATAAATCCACCTTTAAATGGTTGATGACCAAATAACTTTATTTGGGAGTGATAAAGAATTACAGCACCAACCGCAATTGCCCTTAATCCATCTATTTCTGGTCGATAGGAAAATTTCATTTTAAAATAATTTTTACTAAATTTATTTAATCAATTAATACATATAAAATTAGCAATATTTTTTGAATTCTATATTAACGATATTTTAAAGTCTAATTATTAAGTCTATTAAAATAATTTATAATCATAGGATTGTTGGAAAAAACTAATTTATTTTTTTATTCAGCAAACAACTCAAAATAATCTAAAAGAAAGCAATTTATTTAAATGTATATTTGACGTTACACTCCAATCCTTTTATAAAATATTCAAAATATTATTTAAGTTTTTTATCTAAAAATGAAAATAAAGTTAAATAAAAAAGCACCAAATTTTAAATTACCAAGTACAAATGGAAAGATTTTTGAACTCAATAAAATAAAAAAAAAAATAGTTATTTACTTTTATCCAAAAGATGGCACGCCTGGATGCACATTGGAGTCAAAAGATTTTAATAAACTAAATAATATTTTAAAAAAAAATAACACCTTGGTTGTTGGTATATCCAAGGACTCAATTGATAGTCACCAAAAATTTAAAAAAAAATATAAATTAAAATTTGATTTACTCTCAGATCAAAAATTATCTGTAATTAAAAAGTATGGAGTATGGGGTAAAAAATCATTTTTAGGAAAAAATTATTTTGGTATAATTAGATCTACTTTTTTGATAAACACTAAAGGTAAAATTCATAAAATTTGGTCTAATGTAAGAGTTAAGGATCATGCCAAGGAAGTATTAAAAGAAATTAAAAAAATATATTAAAATAAATTTTTTTAGTATAAATATATTTACACCTATCTTATGAAAAAAATTACTCGTTTTTATAAAAAAATAATTTTTAATATAAAACCGAAAGTTAATATTGATAATATTAATCGAAATTTTAATTCGTTAGATGAGATGTTTAATTTTTTTGGAACGGATAAAGGATCAGAAGTAAATAATCAATATGATAAAAATTCAGATCTTATTATTGGGCATGGATTTGCAAAATTTTATGAAAAACATTTATCGATTTTAAAAAATGATACTTTCAATCTCCTTGAAATAGGAACTTGGAGTGGCGCATCTTCTGCGGCGTTTGCTATTTATTTTCAAAATGCAAACATCTATGGTGTAGATAGAAATTTTAAGTTTAATTACAAGTCAAAAAGGATAAAATTTATACATTGTGATTTAACTATAAAAAAAGATTTTAATAATTTAATAAAAAATATAGATAACAAAAATTTTAAAATAATAATTGATGATGGATCTCATATATTAACAGACATAATTAAAAATTTAAAATTTTTTATCGATAAAGTGCAAAGCAACTGCTATTATATAATTGAAGATTTCAATGCCCCAAAAGATGAACCTCATTTGAATGATGCTAGAGATGAAGAACTTTTGATAGAAGAAATTTTTTTAAATATTAAAAATAAAAAATATTTTCAATCGAAAATATTAACAAGGGAGGATCAAGATTTTTTATTTGAGAATATTAAGGAAATTCATACTTATAAAGGAAATCATAGAGTTCCTCCATATTTTTCAAATATTGCTTTCCTTAAAAAAAAATAATTAATCTTTAGTAAATTTGGTGAGATCAGGAGCAAAATAATTTGGACCCTTCATGACTTTTCCCCTCTCATTAAAAATTGGTTTTCCATCTATATCTAATTTACTCATATTTGATTTTTGGACTTCGTCAAAACAACTATCTAGGTTTAATCCAAATGCATGACCCGCACCATACGTAACGTATAAAATATCTGTAAGAGCATCTGCTACCTCTTTAAGATCTTTATCATTAATTGCCTTTTTTAACTCACCTAATTCCTCTTCTATTAAACTTACTCTTAAATGATTTATTTTCTCTGAACTAAAACTTGGTGAAGTTTTAACCTCTTGGCAAAATGTTTTCATAAACAGACCAACTTTTTCAAAATTTGTCATATCACTCCTCTTTGATTCTCTTTCAACATAATGTATAAGATGTATGTCAGTACACTCAAACTAAAGTTTATGAAAACAAGAAAAGAATACGACAGTATTGGATCAATAAGGGTACCTGTGGATAAATATTGGGGTGCATCCACAGAAAGATCTAAGAAATATTTTAATATTGGTGATATTTTGATTAATCCTATAATTATACAATGTATTGCAATTGTTAAAAAGTCAGCAGCAATTGTGCATTTAAAAAATAAAAAAATTGATAAAAAAATTGCAAACGCTATTATCAAGGCCTCTGATGAAGTGATTTTAGGAAAACTAAATGATCATTTTCCATTAAAAGTTTGGCAAACAGGTTCTGGAACCCAAACAAATATGAATATTAATGAAGTAATCGCTAATAGAGCTATTGAAATTTTAAAAGGAAAAAAGGGTACAAAAAAGCCAGTGCATCCTAATGACCATGTTAATAAATCTCAATCAACAAATGATGTTTTTCCTACTGCAATCCATATAGCGGTCGCAACAAAAACAGTACATGAACTTTTACCAAATTTAGAACTTTTAAATAAAAAACTAGAAAATAAAGTTAATGAATTTAAAAAAATAATCAAAATTGGAAGAACACATCTTCAAGATGCTACGCCAATTTCTCTTGGGCAGGAATTTTCTGGTTACCAGTCTCAACTAGAGGATTCTATTAACAGAATTAAATTAAGCCTAAAAGAAATTTATTTTTTAGCTCAAGGTGGAACAGCCGTTGGAACTGGTATTAATACAACCAAAAATTTTGATAAAAAAATTATTAAGGAAATATCAAAAATTACTAAATTACCTTTCAAGTGTGCAAGAAACAAGTTTGCAGCATTAGCCTCACATGACCCTATAGTAAATTTTTCAGGATCTTTAAATACTGCAGCTGTTTGTTTAATGAAAATTGCAAATGATATCAGATTTCTTGGGTCGGGCCCTAGAGCAGGATATTCAGAATTAATGTTACCTGAAAATGAGGCCGGATCATCAATTATGCCAGGCAAAGTTAATCCCACACAATGCGAAGCTATAACTATGGTTTGCACAAAAGTTATAGGCAATCACAATGGAATTACTATTGCTGGCTCCCACGGACATTTTGAGTTAAATGTTTTTAAACCTTTGATTGCCCATAACATTATACAGTCCATAACTCTTTTATCCGATAGTTCAAAAAATTTTGCTAATTATTGTATAAGTGGAATTAGGGCAAATAAAAAAAGGATAAAAGAATTGCTTGATAATTCCTTAATGTTAGTAACTGCACTAACACCAAAAATTGGATACGACAATGCTGCGAAGATTGCAAAAAAAGCTCTTAAAAATAATACATCTTTAAAGTATGAAACTTTAAAAACTAAATTAATTAATGAAACTGATTATGATAAAATAGTTGATCCTAAAAAGATGATTTATCCTTCATCTAAATAGGAAATAATAACTTTTTTCATAAAATTTTTAAATAATACACTATTCGAAAAACTAAAACGGGTTTCATAATTTTCCTCAACAAAATCATCTACATCTTTTGAGTGTAAAATTTTATCTTTATTATCTAAAAAGTTTATCTTATCAATTGAGAATTTAGAGTTGATTAGATTTAAAGTAAAATTAAAATTTATTTTATTAAATTTCCGCTTTAATCTTTTTTTCTTTGCTACTGGAAAAAATTTATAAAAATAATTAATATCGAAGATCTTCAAACTTAATTCTCCCCTCAATACAGATGTAGTAGTATTATTTTCAAATATAGTATTTCTGATTGTCAATTTTCCAAATTTATCACTAATTAAAAATGAATCATTTAAATTGACTGCTCCCTCTTCAAAATTAAAGTTTATATCTGCGGTATCGAAAACTTTAATTTTATGCAAATTCTGTGATTTTATATTTACTATTCCATTAATATTATCATTAATGAGAATATCAGATGAAATTATTTCGTTGAATAGAATTGTATTTTTAAAAAAATAATCAACGTCAATTTCTTTAGCGTCAATAAAAATTTTAAAACTAAAAGGAGATAGTTCTATATTTCCAAAATAAGTTATTGGTGTATTTTTTATAAGTGATTTCTTAGAATTTAAATTTATCTCATTATTGGATTTTTCATAATTTGTTTTAAATATATTTGTCATAATATTTAAGGTATTCTCATAATTATACTTTCCCTTTGAAAAAAAACCTTTATTTAAAAAATCAATATCAACTTTACTTGCTTTAAAATTCGAAGTGGTATTTAGAGTATTTAAATCTTTTTCCCAATTAAATTGAATTGGAAGTTTAAATAATTTTCCTGAAGTTTGAATTTGTTTTTTATTTTTTTTTTCATTCTTAAAATAATCAAAATGACTAATTGAATATATAAACATTATAGTGTCATTTTTATCATTAAAAAATAATTTACTTTTTTTTATAATTATTTTCTTTTTAGAAAAATTTTTTTTTAACAAATCATTTAAAAAGTTTATATTTTTTCTATTAAAAAAGAAATTCCCTTGTGAAAGAATAACTTTTTTTATGTTGATTTTTTTTTTATCAAATAAATTTTTTTGACTTATAAAAATTTTGAGATCTTTAGCTTCTCCAATTTCGTTTGATGCATCTACTTTATCTTGAAAGATTATAGAATCTTTTATATAAAAGTGTGGCTGTGGAAGAATTCTATAGGTTATAACACTAGACAAACTCAAATTTAAACCAAACTCTTCGCCTAACTTGTTATAAAGGACTTTTTGAACTCTTCCAGTATCATATAAACTTGGTATTGATAGATATAATAGGTATAAAAAAAATAAACTTGTAAGTGAAAAAATTACAATTTTTAAATTAAGATTGATGTTAAAATTTATTTTTTTCATAAAATTAAATTGATTTATAATGGTTATTTATAAATGATAAACTTTGATTATTTAAAAGATTTAAATTCTGCGCAAAAAGAGGCTGTAATTAATACAGATGGGCCTATTTTAGTAGTTGCTGGGGCTGGTTCGGGTAAAACAAAAGTGTTAACTTCTCGAATAGCTCATATAATAAAAAATAATAAAGCCTTTCCAAACCAAATCTTATCAGTAACTTTTACAAATAAAGCTGCTAAAGAAATGCATTCTAGAGTTAGCAAGATTCTTAAATCAGAGGCTGTTGGTCTATCTTGGCTAGGAACTTTTCACTCGATATCTGCAAAAATTTTGAGAAAACATGCGAAGGCTGCTGGGTTGAATTCAAACTTTACTATTTTAGATACTGATGATCAAATAAGACTTATCAAAAATATTTGTAAATCCGAAAATATCGACTCCAAAAAACTATCGCCAAAACTTATTCTCTCAATAATCGATAAATGGAAAAATAATGGATGGTTGCCAAAAAATGTTACTCTAAATAGGAAAAATATTTTTGAAAGAACAATTCTACCAATTTACAATACTTATCAACAAAAATTAATTGAATTAAATTGTTGTGATTTTGGAGATCTTATTTTGCATTGTGTAAATATATTAGAGGAAAACAGAGATATATGTGAAATTTATAATAATAATTTTAAGTATATCCTTGTAGATGAATATCAAGATACAAATTATATTCAAAGTAAATGGCTTAATATTCTTGCAAAATCAAATAAAAATATTTGTTGTGTAGGAGATGACGACCAATCAATTTATAGTTGGAGAGGAGCAGAAATTAAAAATTTTTTAGAGTTCGACAAAATTTACAAAGATACAAAAATAATAAGACTTGAAGAGAATTATAGATCTACTCAAAATATTTTGTCTGTAGCTTCAGAACTAATATCAAATAACAAAAAAAGAGTTGGGAAAACTTTAAGAACTAGTTTGGATGAGGGCGATTTAATAAAACTTAATTGTTACCAAAATGGAAAAGATGAAGCGGTCGGTTTAAGTGATGAAATTGAAAAAAATCTAAAAAAAAATTACTCTTTTAATAATATTACTATCTTAGTTAGAGCAATATTCCAAACAAGAGAATTCGAGGAGAGATTTTTAAAAATTGGACTACCTTACAGAATAATAGGTGGAACAAAATTTTATGAGAGAGCTGAAATTAAGGATTGTATTGCATATTTAAGATTAGTATATCAAGATAGGGATGATTTAGCTTTTGAACGTATTGTAAATAATCCAAAAAGATCAATAGGAGAAAGTACAATAAAATTGATACACGACTATTCTAAAAAAAATTCTATATCCCTTGTATCTGCATCAAAAAAATTAATTGAGATTAATCAAATAAAACCAAAAGCTAAAATTGGTTTAAATAATTTTTTAAGTTTTTTAAATAAATGGAAGAATGATTTTAAATTAAAAAATATTTATCACGTAAAATTGTTACAAATAATATTGGATGAGTCCGGGTATTCATTGATGCTTAAAAATAAAAAAGATTTAGAAAATGAAAATAGACTGGAAAATATTAAAGAACTACTTAGTGCAATGAAAGAGTTTGATAACTTAGAAAGTTTTTTAGAACATGTATCATTAGCTACATCCATTGACCAAAATTGGGATGGCCAGAAAGTTAATTTAATGACCATACATGCATCTAAAGGATTAGAATTTGATGTAATTTTTTTACCAGGATGGGAAGAGGGTTTATTTCCACATCAAAAATCTTTAGAAGAAAAAGGAGAAAAAGGTTTAGAAGAAGAAAGACGACTTGCGTACGTTGGTATAACTAGAGCAAAAAAAAAAGCATATATATCCTTCTCAATGAATAGATTTTATCAGGGTGATTGGATAGATAGTATGGCATCAAGATTTATAGATGAATTACCAGAAAAATATATAGAAAAAAATATGTTTAAAGATCAAAGTGAAAATCAAGAAGACGATTTTGAATTTAATCAAGATTTTGAATTAGAAGAAGGCACAAGAAGTCCTGGCTGGATTAGATATCAAAAAAGAATTAAATGAAAAAAAAAGGTTTAAATACTATTTTAAAATTAATATCAGATTTGAATTTAGATGGGTATATTATTCCAAAAAATGACAATTTTTTTACTGAACAAGTAAAACACAATAGACTGAAATTAATAACAAATTTTAGTGGATCTGCTGGATTAGCAATCATTTTATTAAAAAAAAACTATTTATTTGTTGATAGCAGATACACAATTCAAGCTAGACTTGAGTCTGGTAAATTTTTTCAAATTAAAAAGTTTCATGAAAAGCTACCTAAGGATATATTAAGTAATGTTGTATTAGGATTTGATCCAAATCTATTTACTCATAATCAATTAAGTTATTTATTTGGAAGTAAAATTAAATTAAAAGCTATTGAAAAAAATCTTATAGACCAAATTTTTAAAAAGAAGAGGACCAAAGAAAAACCTTTTTACTCATTGCCAACACAAGTGGCTGGTATAAGTTATAGTAAAAAAATTAATTTGTTATTAAGATATTTAAAAAATAAAAAAGCAGACTTTATTCTTATAAGTGCACCTGAAAATGTAGCCTGGCTACTAAATATTAGAGGATCAGATACCCCCTATTCACCCCTGCCAAATTGTAATTTAATATTGGGTAAGAATAAAAAGTTTTATTTAATTACTGAAAAACATAAAACAAAAAAATTACTCATTGAAAGAAAATTGCTTGTTGATCAAGTAATAGAGAGAAATAATTTTGAAAATCTAATAAACAGTTTAAAAGGAAAAAAATTTATTATAGATGATAAGACTTTATCAGTTTTTAATGAAAATATTATTAAAAAAAAATTTTTAATTACTAGTAGGATTGACCCTTGTTATTTTTTTAAATCTATAAAAAATTCTATTGAAATTAAAAATATGATACAAAGTCATATTACAGATGGAGTTGCTTTAACTAAATTCCTTTTTTGGATAAAAAATTTTAAAAATAAAAATTTAACTGAACTTAGCGCAGAAAAGAAATTAGAAAGTTTTAGAAAAAAAAGTAAAAAATATTTATATCCAAGTTTCAGCACAATAGCAGGAACAGGTTCGAATGGTGCAATAGTACATTATAGAGCTACCAAAAAAACCAATAAAAATATTAACCAAAAAGACTTATTTCTTTGTGACTCGGGCGGGCAATATAAGTATGGAACGACTGATGTAACAAGAACAATCTGTTTTAGCAATCAACCAACATGGATAAAAAACTTTTATACTTTAGTACTTAAAGGTCATATTGCCGTTGTAACAAGTGATATAGATAAAAACAATACTGGGCAAAAATTGGATATACACGCAAGAAAGTATCTAAAAGAATATAAACTTGATTATGGTCATGGAACAGGTCATGGTGTTGGTTACTTTTTAAATGTTCATGAAGGCCCACAATCAATCTCTAAATTTAATCGTATAAAACTTAAAGAGGGCATGATTTTAAGTAATGAACCAGGATTTTATAAAGAGGGAAAATTTGGAATCAGAATAGAAAACTTAGTATATGTAAGAAAAAAAAATAAAAAGCTATTTTTTGAAAACCTAACTCTTGCTCCAATAGATATAGATCTTATTAATTATAAGTTACTCAACAAGAAAGAAAAAGATTATTTATTAAATTATCACTTATTAGTTTATTCAAAAATTTCAAAATATTTAACACAAAATGAGAGAAGATGGCTGATTAAAAATCTTTAATATTTAACATTTTTAAAAATTCCAATTGTGAAATTATCTTAATATTTAAGCTTTTTGCCTCACTTACTTTTCTTTTTGTTGGTTTATCACCAATAATTAAAAAATTTAATTTTCGACTAACGTTACTTGCTATCTTGCCTGAATTTTTTTCAACAAGAGATTTTGCCTCCGCTCTACTTATTCCTTGAAGTTTACCTGTAAATAAAAATATTTTATCTTTTAAAACACCGTTTTTTAAATCTTCTTTTTCAGAAGAAATTATTAAGCATTTTCTTAATTCTTCCAAAACAGTTAAATTTTTCTTATTTTTAAAAAATTTTTCTATTGATTTTATTTGTGTATCACCAATGCCATCAATATTTAAAATATCATTAAAATTCTCTATTTCTCTTAAATTAAAAAAATTTATTGGATTTTTTAAATATTTTGACAACAACTTTGCATTTTCTTGACCAATATGCCTAATGCCAAGTGAGTAAATAAATTTACTTAATGTAATTCTTTTCTTTTGCTCTATAGAATATTTTAAATTAGCAACAGATAGGTTGCCCCATCCATCTAAATTTGAAATTTTTTTATAGTCTAAATTAAATATATCTTGAGGATATCTGATTAATTTCAATTCCCAGAAATTTTCAACAATTTTTTTTCCTAACCCATCTATATTAAAGGCTTCTTTGGATACGAAATGCTTAATTTTTTCAATAGCTATTTTCTCACATCCATAACCATCATTAATACATCTTCTTACGGCGTCAAATTTTTTTGTTACTGTATTATAATCTTTTATAGTCATTGATCCACATGATGGACACACTTTTGGGAAAATAAATTTTTTTGAATTTTTATCTCTTTTTTTTAAATCCACAGATATGACATGAGGTATAACATCGCCTGCTCTCTCTACTGTAACTGTATCGTTAATTCTGATATCTTTTCTTGAAATTTCATCTTCGTTATGTAGTGTAGCATTTGATACTAATACCCCCCCTATATTTACAGGTTTAATTTTAGCCACTGGTGTTAGTGCTCCCGTTCTCCCAACTTGAATTTCTATTTTTAATATTTCGGATATTGAGTTGTTTGCAGAAAACTTATGAGCTATAGCCCATCTAGGTGCATTAGCGACAAATCCTAATCGTTTTTGAAGACTAAAATCATTTACCTTATAAACAATGCCATCAATATCAAAGTCAATTTCTTTTCTTATTTCCTCAAGTTGAGAATGGTTTTTAATTAAGTTGTCAACTCCCTTTAAAATTTTATTTAATTTATTTACTTTAAAACCCCAATCTTTCAGATTTTTTAAAAATTCAAATTGATTAGAAATATTTAAATTTTTTGAAAAACCATATGTGTAAGCTATAAAATTTAATGGGATTTCTTTTGTTTTTTTTGGGTCTTTTTGTCTTAACGATCCTGATGCTGCATTTCTAGGATTTGCAAACTTTTCACTTAAATTTTTAAACTCTGAATTTTTTATGAAAACTTCACCCCTTATGTCTATTTCGTCAGGAAGATTTTTACCTTTTAAAATCTTAGGTATATCTTTTATAGTACTTAAATTTTCAGTTATATCTTCACCTTCAACTCCATCTCCTCTAGAAAGTCCCTGAATAAATTTACCATTTTGATAATATAAGGATGCTGAAACTCCATCTATTTTCGGTTCTGCACTATACTCAATATTGTTACTTTTTTTTAAGCTTAAAAAATTAAAAATTTTCTTCTCAAAATTAATTAAATCGTCTCTATCAAAAGCATTATTTAAAGACAGCATTGGTATCCTATGTTTAACTTTATTAAAATTTTTTGATGGTTTGTAACCAACACTTATAGATGGAGATTGATTGCTAGTTAAAAATGAGTATTTTTTCTCGAGTTCTAGTATTTCATTTTTTAAACTATCGTAATCAGAATCATCTATAATAGGAAAGCTTTTATTATAGTAACTCTCATTATATTTTTTAAATTTTTTTATTTTTTCTAAGTAATTTTTTTTTATTTTAAAATTTACTTTTTTGATCATTTAAATAATTTTTTAAATTTATTAAAGACTGAACTTTTCTCTTTTTTAATTTCGTATGTTGTTTGATAATCTCTATTAAATATCTTATATGACTGTTCGTACCATTCGCTGGATTGGTAGTTATACGCTAATAAACTAGCATATTTTTCGGCTTCGTCTAATAAACCAATTTTATAATTTGTTTCTACAAGCCGATGAATTGCCTCTTCAACATAGATTGTAGTTTCATAAAACTCTAAAATATTTTTAAATCTATTGATTGCAGCGACCCACTTCTTTTTTTTTAAATAATATTTTCCTAAATAAATCTCTTTTGAAGCTAAAACATCATTAATCAAATTTATTTTATATTTTGCATCCTGTGCAAAATCTGTATCTGGATAGTTGTTGACAATTAATTCAAATCTTTTTTTTGAGATTAATAATGGCTCTAAATCTTTTTTTTCATCTATAATATTTTCATAATAACACATCGCATACAAAAAATGTGCATAGTCTGTATTTTGATTTTTTGGATACTTTTTAAAAAAACGATCTAATTCTGCTAAAGCTTCGTCGTAATAATTTTGAGAATAATAAGAATATGCTGCCAATAATATTGCTTTTGGTGCCCACTCTGACTGTGGATAAAGCAATTCAGCTTCATTAAATTTTTTAGCAGCATAAATTACATCACCCCTTTCAAGCTCCTCATAGGCTTCCTTGTAAGCATCTATCATTTGTGATTCTAAGTTTTCCTCTTTAAGAATTGATACTTTCTCTTTATTTGACTTACATGAAGTAAGATTAATTATTAGGAATATAGAAATTATTAAAACTATAATGTTTTGCATCAATCATTTTTAGCAGATTAATTGCAAAACTGAAAATTAATTTAAGCTATAGATTTAAGAGTTTTTTTGTTGATAAATGTATTGGGTATTATTTTTTCTTTCAATTCAAATATTGAGAAGTTTTCATTATTCATGAAAACCTTTCTTAATAATTCGTTTGTAAGTCTATGGCCACCCTGCGAACAAACTACTTTTCCAATAATTTTATAACCTGATAAGAATAAATCTCCCATACAGTCCAAAATCTTATGGTTAACAAATTCTTTTTTATTTCTTAGCTTTTCACTATTTAAAATACTATTATCTTTTACAACTATTGCGTTTTCAAGTGAACCGCCTTTTGCAAGGTTCATGCTCTTAAGTTTTTCAACGTCTTCATAAAGGCAAAAAGTTCTAGAGTTGTAAATATCTGTAATATCATTTTCAAAAACATTTATTAAGTTTCTTTGATTACCAATTAATTGATTATTGAACTTTATTTCAAAATCTATCTCTAAAGTAGTTTTGGTTGGTTCAATTGAAATACGTTTGTTGTTATCTATAATTTCTATTTTATTTAAAATTTTTATTATTTTGATCGGAGTAGAAGAAATTTTTAAACCTATATTCTTAATTGCTTCTACAAATTTTTTTGATGAACCATCCATAATTGGTATTTCCTCTTGATCAATTTCCACCAAAGCATTATCTACTCCCATTCCATATAAAGCTGCCATTAAATGTTCTACTGTTGAAACTTTAACACCAGCTTCGTTCGTTAATGTTGTACATAAAGTTGCATCACTAACATTGCAAAAATTGGCTAAAACAAGGTTATTTTTATTCAAATCCACTCTTTTAAATACAATGCCACTATTTGGTGGAGATGGTAATAAACGCATTTTAGCGTATTTACCTTTATGTAAAGTTATACCCTCAAAATTTAGAGCTTCTTTAATTGTTTTTTGATTTAAAATTGCCATCAAAGCTTTATATGATTTTAGAGGTAGGTGTAAAAAACAACAAATATTACGATAAAATACAATTATGAAAAAATATGAAATAATTTTTCAAAAAAACCAGATTTTCCTATTTTTTTTGAGTTAATACCTACCTCATTAAGGTTATTATCATTAAGAACAGCTAAGCCAGCTTTTGATAAATCGTCGATATCAATATCTATTAAAGATTTTGCATAATTTGTACAAATTATTTTATTGATTACGATTTGGTGTTTTTTAAGTAAAAATTCAAGTTTTGATACAAAAGATTTTTGTAAATAAATAAAACTTGTTTCAATGACCAAATTTTTACATTTTTTTCCTAAAGGAATATTGTTGTATTCATCGCCGTCAATAAAACATTTTTTTATAACTATATGAACAATTTTTTTTTCAAAGTGGTTTTCAAGTATTTGCTTTCTTACATCTTGTAATAAGTATTCTACGATTGTTTTATTAATATTTTTATTTTCTAAGTTTTCTCTAACTGTTATGTCTATAGTATTGAGTTTTTTATCCTCAATCATCAAATTTACTTTATCTACTGGTGTTTGAAATTGTTTTTCTACCTCTAATATAGTTTTTTTCAATATTGTTTCAAAACGGTCCTCAAAACAAAAATTTTCATATGTAAGATTTTCCAAAATAATTTTTTTATAAAAAATAGGTTGAATTTTATTATCTAAATTAATTATAAAACATATAGACTTATGAATTATATTTATATTTATAAAAATTTGAAAATTATCCATTACTTATAATAATTTTATTTTTTAATCTTAAATCAATAACATTTTTTTTTATATCTTTATTTTTATAAAATCTAAATGCATTAATCATGACCTCTTCATCAATGTCCAAAGGAAATTTAATAATTTTATTATTTTTAAAAATAAAATCAAATCTTTTCGAAGCATAAATTTTAATTGTTTGAATATCAGAAATCTCAAGAGATGAATTGTTTATAATATTTATAGTTTTTTTAATAATCTCTAAATTAATTTCTCCTACTATATTTGGAATTGATTCATATGTTTCATCAGAACTAAAAATTCTTCCATTATCTCCAAAATAAATATTATCATTATTTGCGGCAAGTTTAGCAATGGGTTTTGATTTAATTAAATTTATTTTTAAAGTATTTGGATAAATTTTTTTCACTTCAAGAGATTTTAAAATTGGATTTTCCAAAAAAACTTTCTCGATATTTTTTTTATCTATGTAAAATATATTTTTATCTATAAGACGATTTACGTCAATAATTTGAGGATTGTTATTTGCAGTTTCTATGTTAGTTATTATAAATATTTCTTTTAGATAAATTACTAATTTAAAATTGTAAATTGTAGAAAATAATAAAAATAAAATTAAGTAAAAATAAATTTTAATTTTTTTATCTATTGATCGAAGCATCATTTAAAATCCATTCTAATAATCGAAAAAAGCTTATCCCTTTAAAAGCTGCAATTTCTGGAACTAATGACAATTCAGTCATTCCAGGCTGTGTATTTAATTCTAATAAATAAAATTTATTTCGAAAAAATTTAAAATCAGATCTAGTCACGCCCCTACATTTTAAAATTTTGTGCGCCTTAGAGGCAATATTTAAAACTTTTTTTAAGTTTTTTTTTGAGAGATCAACTGGAATAATATGTTCTGTTTTAGATTTAGAGTCGTATTTTGCTTTATAATCGTAAAATTCTCTTCTAGGTCTCAGTTCAATTATTCCTAATTTTTTATTTCCTAATATAGCCGCTTGTATCTCTCTACCTCCTATATATTCCTCAATAAGAATTTCTTTATATTTTTTTAATTTATTTAAGTTTTTTCTTAAGTTTTTTTCATTTGTTATATAAACGTCAACACTTGATCCTTCATTAATCGGCTTTAAAACTATTGGAAATTTAAATTTTTTTTTTATTTTATCTTTTAAACTATTTTTATTTTCTAGATTAAATTTAAACTTTATAAATCTTGGTGTGAGAATATTGTTTTTAATAAACTTCTTTTTCGAAGCTATTTTATCCATAGCCAACGCAGAAGATAAAATACCGGAATGAGTATATTTAATTTTATTATACTCTAAAATTGTCTGAACATATCCATCCTCACCAAATCTTCCATGCAGTGCATTGAATACTATGTCTGGTTTAAATGATTTTAATTTATGCTCAAAATTTTTATCTAAATCCGATTGTAAAATTCTATATTTTTTTTTAAGAATATTTTTAACTTGCCTAGCCGTATTCAAGCTTATTTCTCTCTCTTTGGAAATTCCACCTCCTAAAATCAAAATTTTTTTTTTCATTTACTCTATAATTTCTATTTCGGTTTCTAATTTAATCCCAGTTTTTGACTTCACATTTTCTTTTATAAATCGAATAAGTTTTCGCATGTCTTCGAAGGACGCGTTGCCTTTATTAATCAAAAAATTGCAATGTTTTTGTGAAATAGCTGCCTCCCCAAAGCATTTATTTAGTGGAACAGATTTTTCAATTAGTTGCCAAACCTTTTCTGATGTTTGGTCTAAAGGGTTTTTAAATGTACTTCCACCTGTTTTAATTTTTGAAGGTTGTGAAGTTTGTTTTTTTTTTTTTAAAATATTAATTTCTTTTTCAATTTCTGATTTTTTTTTTATTTTTCCCTTAAAAGATGCGCTCAAATAAATATAATCTTTATTTATATCTGTTTTACGATAACTAAAGTTAATCTGTGAACTTGGTATAGTTTTAATTATACCATTATTTTTGTCTATAACTTGAATAGAAACTAATATATCTTTGAATTCTTTTCCATAACAACCAGAATTGATTTTTAGCCCACCACCTACTGTTCCGGGTATACAGGATAAAAATTCAAATCCACCAATAGAATTAATAAGAGCAAATTCAGATAATTTTTTATCAGTTACAGCTGCACCAGCCACAATAATATTATTAGGCATTAAAGTAATATTTGAAAAATTTTTACCTAATTTTATAACAACACCATCAAATAAATTATCACTTAGCAAAATATTGGAGCCACCCCCTAAAACAAATATATTTATTTTATTACCAAACTCTCTTAAAAATTGTGCTAATTTTTCCAATTTTTCAGGTTTAAAAAAAAACTTTGTAGCGCCTCCTATATTAAACCAATTAAGTTTTTT
Source organism: uncultured Pelagibacteraceae bacterium (assembly GCA_902515985.1). Taxonomy (GTDB): domain Bacteria; phylum Pseudomonadota; class Alphaproteobacteria; order Pelagibacterales; family Pelagibacteraceae; genus Pelagibacter. The sequence goes on along the minus strand of CABXWY010000010.1, from coordinate 8,092 downwards.
AAGATTATAATTGTATAAAAACTTAGTATTTGTTTTTTTTGAAAAACTTACTATCTCTCGATCAAGCATTAAGCTTATTTTTATAGTAAGATATATTAAAAATCTAATATTAAAAAAATGAATTTTTAAAAATCCTTGCTAATATAAATATAGAGTAAAACATATATAAAATTAACAAATTCCTTTTAATTAAAACAAATCTTTCTGGTAAATAATGAACTGTCATCAAAAAAAATATTATCATAATTAATGGATCGTAATATTTATGATAAATTGTATTTTGAACGTTTGATAGTATAACTAATGAGTACAATAAGGCGTTATAAATATTATATCTAAAAAAATAAGCTAGTAATAGTAATGATAAAAAACTAAAAAAATAAAAGATTATATTATTATTAAATATTAAATTTGATACCTGAAAAAATATTCCTCCGCCTGTAAAAGCTATTAAATAATCAAAAAAATAAATATTGAAAATAAAAAAAATAAAAACAAAGATAAAGTTCTTTTTTAAAAATTTTAAAAACTCACTTAAAAATTTATTATTCATCAGAAAGGGAATAAGATGAAATAAAATTATTGAACTAATAATTAATATTTTATTTGAAATATTAAAATCCAAACTAACTTTTTCGCTTAAATTTGCTCCAGGCGTTTGTGCTATTAAAAAGTTTACATCGAGTATAAATAGATAATATAATGCTGGCAAACTAGATGCCAAACACATCAAAAAGCTAAGATAGATATGTTTAGTATTTATTTTTTTAAAAAAATATAAGTAATAGAAAACAATAAACATAGAAAAATTCGGGCTAATATAAGATGATAGAATGACAAAAATTAATGTTTTATAAAAACATTTAATATTTTTTTTGTAATCAAATTTTAAAAATTCATATATAGATAAAGTAAAGAAAATTAACCCTATAATTCTAGAATCTGGCCATATCGATAATGATCTAAATGTTGGTGATAGAAAAATTGAAATGGAAAGTAAAAATAAGATATTTTTATCAACATTTTTAAATTTTATCTTTAAACATTTAAAAAATAAAAAAATTAATATTAAACTTATATTAAGATGTAAAAATCTTATTATATCAAAATCAATACCAATTCTTGTAAAAAAACTTAAAAAAATTAAATAAACTGGTGAGTGTCTATGATTATAAATTTCATAATTTAAAAACGTTTTATAAAAATTTTCAGAAAAATCCTTTATAACCATTAAGTTAGCTCCATACCAATCTAGCTTAGATCCAAGATTTAAATTTTCATCAAAAGTAAATCCAACTATTAGTGAACTGTAGAGAATTAAAAAGAAATAAATATTAATCTTTTTTAATTTTTTTTTACTTTGCATTTTTTATGAAAAATTTAACTAAAGCTTTTTTATATCCCTTTTTTTTTTCATTATTTTTCTCAAATAATGAATAAAAAAAACCCCGTATAACAAAAAATGTATATCCAAATAATTTATCAGAAAACGTACCTATTTTTTTTATTAAAGTTAGAAAACCATAAGTTGTCTCGAATGTTCTGTCTAACTTTTTTGCTACATGTGAACTTCTAGCTATTTTGTGAAATGTTTTAATTTTTTGATCACATACTAATCTGCCATATTTCTTTAATCTGTAAGATAATTCTATATCCTCTGGGCCATAAAAAAATTCCTCATCACCTAATCCTGATTTTTTAAGGATATCTGCTTTATATATAGAACAACAACCACTTATCACGTCTGTGCTTACAAGTTTATTTAAGTTCTGATTATCAAAATATCTTTTTTTTTTAAGATTCATAGTTCTTTGAAACTTAAGAAATGACCATGTCATTTTAAAACCCTTAAACCAAACACTTTTTTTTATGTGCGCATGCATTATTTTTGGTGATGCGCTGGCTATACCATTCAATTTTATTGTATGGGAAATCTTTTTAAAGTACTCTCTTGAAATTACAAAATCATTGTCAATTCTTAGTATATATTCATAATTATTTCTTATTAAAAAACTATATGCCTGATTTAACCCCATTGTTAAACCTAGATTTTTTTTATTTCTAAATAAATATAAATTTCGCATATCTTTTTTTTTGTTGAAAATATTGTTTTTAAAATTCATAAAAATTAATTCGCCAAAATTTTTAAATTTAGGTTTTATGAAATTTCTGTCTGATATTAATTTACCTCCATACCAGCTAGATATATTTAATATATTTTTAAGATCTGATCCGTTATCTATCAAAAAAACGTCAAAATTCCCCTCATTTTGATATATGCTCTCTAAACAATCGATTGTGTTTTTCCAATCATTCCAATTAAGTACAACTATTGCTGAATTCATAATAAATGTTTAAATTTTATTTTTTAATACATGAAGCGTGTATACCACAGTAATAATTTGAAAAGTCCTTAGAAAAGATTCTAACAAATCTATTCAAAATATCGAAAAAAATAAAAAATATAGTTTGAAAAAAAGGAAATTTAAAATATCTAAATATATTTTGATAAGCTGCAAAAAAAGGACCAACACCAATTAATGTAATTTGAACATCAAACCCTTTGTCTTTCAAAATTTTTTCTAAATAATAATGTGTAGGTCTAAATATATCTTTTGGATCAGGATGATATAAAACAAGAAAAGGTACAAATAGTTCAAGATTTCCATTTTTTTTTAAAACTCTATAAATTTCTGAAATTAAGTTTTTGTAATTTTCAATATGTTCAATAGTGTTAAATAAAATTATTGTATCGTATTGGTTTTCACCTATTGACAAATTTTGCTCTAAATTGATTTTATTCTTTGCATTTTTAAAATAGTCTGCTTTTTCTATATTTGCATTATTATGATCTAAAAAATCATAATAAGTCAAATTTGATCCTTCCCCTGATCCAAGGTCAATTATTTTTCCTGTTAACTTTGTTTTTTTTAGGAAAAAATTGTGAGTTAATCTTATTAAAGAGATTTTTGCTTTAAATGAAAAGTAGGTATGTTTTATGAAATTTAAGGAAATTGGATGGTTAAAAATTTTCATTAAATTTTAAATTTTGATTTTTTACTATCAATTAAAAAAGTTCTAACCGTTTCTAAGGTCAATTGATTGTATGATTTTCCAAAATTTTCAATTTTTTCAATTATGCTTGGAGGTACTGTGATTATATGACATCCAGTTTTTTTTGCCTGAAGATAGTTGTAAGGTTCTCTTACACTTGCCCAAAGAATTTTAACTTTTTTAAAATTTTTTGCTAATTTAATACTTTCTATTAGCTCGGGTAAAGGATTTTTTCCTGCATCACTAGCTCTTCCAATAAAAATTGAAATTATTACATCTGAATTTTTTTTAATGACTTTTAAAATTTTTTTTGTCTGGGCTGCCGTATATACAGCAGTTATATTAAGTTTTACTTTATTATTGCTTAAAAATTTGATTATTTTACCTGAAAAAACTCCCTTTGAATTACAAACTGGAATCTTCACATAAATATTTTTTCCTTGTTTGTTTATTAGTAAAGCTTGTTTTTTCATTTCAATATAATCATCTGCAAATACTTCGAACGAAACTGGTTTATTTTTGCAAGCTTTTAAAATACTTTTGCAGTAACCAAGATAATCTTTGGCACCTGTCTTTCTAATCAGTGAAGGATTTGTCGTAAAACCTTTTACTATTTTTTTTTTAGTAAATTTTTGAATTATTTTGATATCAGCGATATCACAAAAAATTTTTGTGCTCAATTTTTTCCTTATAGACTTTTAGTTATTTCCTCAGTCATTTTTTTTGCATCTGCAAACAACATTAAAGTATTTTCTCTATAAAATAAATCATTATCTATTCCTGCATAACCTGGGGATAGACTTCTTTTTACAAACAATACTGATTTAGATTTTTCTACATCTAATATAGGCATTCCGTATATTGGGCTTTGAGGATCAGTTTTTGCAACTGGATTTGTTACATCATTTGCACCTATTACATAAGCTACATCACAGTTTGCAAAATCATTATTTATGTCTTCTAATTCAAACACTTCATCATAAGGTACATTTGCCTCTGCAAGTAAAACATTCATATGTCCAGGCATTCTTCCTGCAACAGGATGAATAGCATAAGATACCTTAACGCCATTTTTTTTTAGTGAGTCAACCATCTCCCTTAACGCATGTTGAGCTTGGGCTACAGCCATGCCGTATCCTGGAACAATAATTACAGAGGATGCATTTTTCATTAAAAATGCTGCATCTTCAGCATTGCCACTTTTTACAGGCTTTTGTTCTTTCGATGCGGATTTTGAACTTTCCTCATTTGCACCCCATCCTCCTAGAATTACATTAAAGAATGATCTATTCATTCCCTTACACATTATATAGGACAATATTGCCCCTGAAGAACCTACAAGTGCTCCGGTAATTATCAATGCACTGTTTTCTAAAGTAAAACCTATCCCTGCTGCAGCCCAACCAGAATAAGAATTCAACATTGATATAACAACTGGCATATCTGCTCCACCGATTGGGATAATTAAAAGGATACCAATAATGAATGAAACAGTAATTAAGGACCAAAATAAATATTCTTGTTGTGTATTACAAAGATAAAATATTAAACCAATTAATGCTATTCCTAGTGCAAGATTTATAAAGTGTTGACCAACAAATGTAATTGGTGATCCTGACATTAAACCTTTCAACTTAAGAAATGCAATTACAGATCCCGTGAAAGTTATTGCACCAATGGCTGCTCCTAAAGACATTTCTATTAAACTTGCAATTTTAATGTTTCCAGGGAAACCTAAATTGAAAACTTCTGGATTTAAAAATGCAGAAATAGCAACAAATACAGCTGCTAGACCTACAAGACTGTGGAATCCGGCTACAAGTTCAGGCATAGCGGTCATGGGTATTTTAAAAGCTATGAATGCTCCGATTGATCCACCTACTGCCAGAAAAATTAACAAAAATATAAATCCAGTTGAAAAATTACCTATAGAAATAACCGTAACTCCAATGGCTATAGCCATTCCTATAATTCCAAAAAAGTTTCCTCTTCGAGAAGTTTCAGGGGACGAAAGACCTCTTAGTGCCAATATAAAAAGCACTCCAGATATTAAGTAAAATACAGCTAAAAGATTTGAGGACATTTTTACTTATCTTTCTTTTTTTTTTTATACATTGCCAACATTCTATGAGTTACTAAAAAACCTCCAAAAATATTAACCGCTGCTAAAATTATAGCTAAAAAACCAAAAATATTAGCAGTATCAAAAATTTTATTGTTATCTCCCGCTAAAGCCGCAACTATAGCACCAACAATAATTACTGAGGATATTGCATTCGTGACTGACATTAAAGGTGTGTGAAGCGAAGGTGTAACACTCCAAACAACATAGTACCCAACAAAAATTGCTAAGATAAATATGCTAAATCTAAAAATAAAAGGATCTATTTCCATATCACTTGACCAATGTGTTTATAACTATTTCATCTTCCATATTTATATTAATTTTATTATTTTTTTTATCATAAAGATTTAATACAAAGTTAAATAGATTTTTTGCATACAAATTTGACGCTGATACAGGGAGTTTATTCAATATAACACTTTCTCCTACGATCATCACACCATTCTTTTCAACTATCTCATCAGTTTTTGTAAATGCAGCATTACCTCCTTGTGAAGCTGCCAAATCATAAATTATAGAACCTGGTTGCATATTTTCTATCATATTTTCATTTATAATTTTTGGTGCTTTTTTTCCAGGTATTAAAGCAGTACAAATCACAATATCAATTTTTTTTAAAGTTTCTAAAATAAGATTTTCCTGTTTCTTCTTAAAGTCTTCTGAAGTCTCTTTCGCATAACCACCTTCAGTTTCTAAATTTTCCGAACCCTCAACAACTAAAAATTTTCCACCTAAACTTTCAACTTGCTCTTTTGATGCTAATCTTACATCAGTTGCAAATACAATTGCCCCCATTCTTTTTGCTGTAGCGATTGCTTGCAATCCAGCTACACCTGCCCCAACAATAAGAACTTTTGCTGCAGGAACTGTTCCTGCGGCTGTCATCATCATTGGAATAGCTTTTTTAAATAATGAAAATGAATCTACAACAGCTTTATAACCTGCTAAATTTGCTTGAGAGGATAAAATATCCATTGATTGAGCTCGTGTTATTCTAGGCAATAACTCCAATGAAAAAATTGAAATTTTACTTTTATACTTATTTATTTTTTCTTGATTATTATTTAAATTAAAATTACCTATAAGAATATTTTTTTCTTTAATAATTTTTAAATCTTCATCTGATGGTAAATTCATTTGCAACAATACGTCTGAGACTTTTAAAATATTTTCTCTAGAATCTAAATCACAGCCCACCTTTGCGAATTCATCGTCTTTAATGCCCAGATGATTGGCTATACCTTTTTCAATCTTAACTTTAAAACCATTTGAAATATATTTCTTTGAAATATCCGGTGTTATTGAAATTCTTTTTTCTAAGTTTTTATTTTCTGAAATTGATCCAATTATCATACTAAATTAAGATTATTTTTGCCTGGCTTTAAACTTTGGGTTTTTTTTATTTATTATATATACTCTTCCTCTTCTTCTCACTAACTTTGAGTTAAGATCTCTTAATTTTAGGGACTTTAAAGAACTTTTGACTTTCATAAAAAATAAAAAATAGCCTGGCAATGTCCTACTCTTCCATGTCTTAAGACAAAGTACCATTGGCGCAGAAGGGCTTGACTTCCGAGTTCGGAATGGGATCGGGTATTACACCTTCGCAATAATCACCAGGCAATGAATTTATATAAAAAAAAAATAAAAAATCAATTGTAAATTAAGGACTATTTACTACGAATTAGTGAGTGTATTCTTTACAATCTATTTTTTAAGATAATTTTTATTTTTTAAGTAATCTTTATAGGTAATATCAAAACCATCATCTAAGGAAATTTTTGATTTCCAGCCGTACTTTCTTGCTAAAGAAACATCCAAAACTTTTCGAGGAACACCATCAGGTTTGGTTTTATCAAACTTTATTTTCACTTTAAGATTTAGTTTTTTAAGAATAAAATTTGCGTAATCTTTTATACTTTTATCCTTTCCGGTACCTATATTTATCAAAAAGTTTTTTACATTTTTTTTCATAAAAAATAAACAAGCATCAGCTATATCATCAACAAAAATGACTTCCCTTTTTGGTCTACCAGATCCCCAAATAGTTAAAGTTTTTTTTTTTCTTATTTTGCATTGGTGTGCTTTTTTAATTAAGGAAGCAAAAAAATGTGAATTTAAACTATGATAATTATCATTTGGTCCATAAGTATTAGTTGGCATTAAGCAAATATAGTTGGTTTTATATTGATCATTATATGCCTCACACATTTTTACACCTGCAATTTTTGCAGTTGCATAAGGAGAATTAGTTTCTTCCAACTTGCCTGTTAATAAATATTTCTCTTTAATAGGTTGTTTAGAAAATTTAGGATATATACAACTAGATCCTAAAAAAATTAGTTTTTTTACATTATTTTTAAAACTACCATGAATTAAATTATTTTGAATTTGTAAATTTTCGTAAATAAAATCTGCCCCTTTACTTTTATTATAATAAATTCCTCCTACTTTAGCTGCAGCGATAATTACTAAATCTGGTTTCTTTTTTTTTATAAATTTAAATACTTCTTTTTGATCAAGTAAGTTTAGTTTTTTTTTATCAACTAAAACTAAATTCTTATATTTTTTTTCTATAAGCTTTCTAAGAATAGCTGATCCAACTAATCCTTTATGACCTGCTAAAAAAATTTTCATATATCTAGTAAGAAACTTTATTAAATTCTGTTTTTACCATATCAGATATCAAATCATTTATTTTTACTTTTGGCTTCCATTTTAAAATACGTCTAGCTTTTTTTGAGTCTCCTAATAGGCTATTGACTTCTAAAGGTCTGTAATAAACTTTATCACACGCTACTATAATATTTCCTTTTTCGTCGACAGCTTTTTCGTTAATACCATGTCCTCTCCATTTTATTTTAATTTTTAAATATTTTGCAACTAAATTAACAAAATTTTTTACTGTAGTTT
>CABXWY010000009.1 GCA_902515985.1 uncultured Pelagibacteraceae bacterium | reverse complement strand
ACCAGATGGTTTGACAAAAGGTTATTATGTAAAACCAACAGTTTTTGCGGATGTGAATAACAAAATGGAAATTGCTCAAACAGAAATATTTGGACCTGTTTTATCAGTTATACCTTTCGAGAGTGAAGAGGAGGCAATTTCAATAGCAAACGATACAACGTATGGATTGACAAACTATATCCAAACCCAGGACCAAAATAAAATACATAGAGTTGCAAGAAAACTTAGATCAGGAATGGTTGATGTTAATGGGGCAGGAATTGCAGTTGATGCACCATTTGGAGGTTTCAAACATTCGGGTATTGGTAGAGAAGCAGGTAAAGATGGTCTTTTAGAATTTTTAGAAGTTAAATCTGTTGGAGGTTGGAGTTAATTTGATACAGATTTATTTTTAACTCCTTCTAAAAAAGATAAACATTCTTTTATTTCACTTAACTCTATAAATTCATCTATTTTATGTGCTTGCTCAATCGACCCTGGTCCACAAACAACAGTACTTATTCCAATTTCTTGAAATAATCCAGCTTCTGTTCCAAAAGATACAACTTCTCGCTCATTATCGCCGGTAATGCTTGAAACAAACTCGCAGGCTTTTGAGTTTGTTACTCTGTCAAATCCAATTATTTCCCCAATTATTTTTTTTTTAATTGCCGAGTTTGGATATTTTTTTTTCATTTCAGTTAAAAGTTCGGTAGCATATTTATCAATTTCATTATTTAAATATACTCCATCTTCCTTATTAATAGGTCTTGTTTCCCAATTAACATGACATTTATCTGCTATTACGTTGTGAGCTATTCCACCAAAAATTCCACCGATTGATAATGTTGAGTAAGGTGGAGTAAATATTGAGTTTTTAGGTTCTCTATTCATTAACTCATTTCTTAATGACATAAGTTTATTAACATATTTTGATGCATACTCTGCAGCATTAACACCTTCATCCGGTTTAGAGCTATGACCAGCAAGACCTTCAAAGAAAGTTGTATATTCATAACAGGCTTTATGAGAGTCTATAATTCTCATTTTTGTTGGTTCACCAACGATACAGATGCCATTTGTAATTTTTCTTTTTTTTAGTTCTTCAATTAACAAAGGTGCTCCAATACAAGCCGTCTCTTCGTCAAAGGTAAGAGAAAAATGTATATCTCTTGAAAGGTTTGATTTTGAAAATATTTCTGCAAAAGCCAACGAACATGCTAGAAAACCTTTCATATCACAAGACCCTCTACCGTATAATTTATCTTCTTTAATTTCTGCAACAAAAGGATCTGTAGACCAACCTTTAGAAACTGGTACTACATCTGTGTGACCTGATAAAATAATTGATTCAAGACCATTAGGTTTTTTTGCTTTTAAAGTTGCGAAAAGATTTACTCTTTTTTTTTCTTCATCAAAAACTTTAAAAGAAGAAGCACCGCATTTTGTAAGAATATCTTCACAATAGTTTATCAAAGAGGAATTGTTTTCCCCCGAAATTGTTTTAAAAGATATAAGATCTTTAAGAATCTTTATTGATTTTTCAAATAATATGTTGTCTATTTTCTGCACAAATTAATTATATATTATTATTATGAAAGAACAAATAACCTACAAAGATTTTGAAAAGATAGATATTCGTTTAGGGACGGTTATATCTGTGGAAAAAAATGAAAAAGCTAGAAAACCTTCGTTAGTATTAAAGGTTGATTTTGGAAGTGAGGTAGGAGTTAAACAATCTTCTGCACAAATAACTCATTTTTATAACAAGGATAATTTAGTTGGAAAACAAGTAATAGGGGTATGTAATTTCCCTGAGAAAAATATTGCAGGTGTTATTTCTCAAGTATTAATTCTTGGATCTATAGATAGTGAAGGTAAAGTAACATTAGTTCATCCTTCTCAAAAAGCTGATAATGGATTGCCAATAGCATAATATATGCATCCAGAAATATTGTCATTATCTTTATTTATGCTTGGTACAAGTTGTTCACCAGGTCCTAATAATATTGTTGCATCGTATTCTGGATTTAACTTTGGTGTAGCAAAAACATTTCCACACATGCTGGGAGTAATTTTTGGTTTTACCACAATGGTGTGTGTACTTAATTTTGGTTTAATCAATATTTTCAAAATTTATCCTTTGATACAAGAAATATTAAAAATTTCTGGATCAGTTTTTCTTGTTTATTTGGCTTATAAAATTGCGTTTTCTAAAAATCAGAAAGAAAAAAATAATGAAAGTCCGGTGAAGTTTTTTGATACATTCTTTTTTCAGTTTTTGAATCCAAAAGGTGTTATTGTTGGAATTATTATTGTATCTACTTATGTAGAGAGTGGAAATAATTTTATTAATTATTCATTTTGGGTCATCTTGGTATCATTTGTTTGCGCACTTATTAGCATCACTTTTTGGACGTTTGTTGGTAAATTTTTTAGAAGATTTGCGACAAATGAGAAATTTATTAAGATCTTTAATTATGTTATGGCTTCACTTTTAATGGCTTGTATTGGAACTTTTTATCTATAATTTGATACATAATTAGGACTAAATAATCTATAAGATATAATTTATGAAACCAGGAAAGAAAAATTCATATAAAGCTTTAAAATCTATAAATATAAATTCAAAAGAATATAAATATTATTCTCTAACAGAAGCTGAAAAAAATGGATTGTCAGGTATATCCAGGCTCCCAAAATCTCTAAAAGTTCTGCTGGAAAATTTACTTAGATATCAAGATGATCTAACAGTCACTCAAAATCAGATTGAAGCCGTTAAAGATTGGTTAAAAGAAAAAAAATCAAATACAGAAATTGCTTATAGACCCGCTAGAGTTTTATTGCAGGATTATACAGGAATACCTGCAGTTGCAGACCTTGCTGCCATGAGAGAAGCAGTAAAAGAAAAAAACAAAGATCCTAAAAAAATAAATCCTTTATCTTCAGTTGACCTGGTTATAGATCACTCAGTTCAAGTAGATAAATCTGCTAAAGCAGACTCATTTGAAAAAAATGTGGATATCGAATTTGAGAGAAATGGTGAAAGATACTCATTTTTAAAATGGGGCCAGCAGGCTTTTAATAATTTTAGAATTGTCCCTCCTGGTACTGGAATTTGTCACCAGGTAAATCTAGAGTATTTATCAAAAGTAGTTTGGAGAGAAAGTTTTGAGAATGATGATTATCTATTTCCAGATACATTAGTTGGAACAGACAGCCATACCACTATGGTAAATGGATTGTCGGTTCTTGGATGGGGAGTAGGTGGTATTGAAGCTGAAGCAGGCATGCTTGGACAGCCGATCTCAATGCTAATTCCAGAGGTAATTGGTTTTGAGGTAAAAAATAAATTACCTGAAGGAACAACCGCAACTGATTTAGTTCTAACAGTAGTAAAAATGCTAAGAGATAAAGGAGTGGTAGGTAAGTTTGTTGAGTTTTTTGGAGATGGTTTAAAAAATCTATCTCTCGCAGATCGAGCTACAATAGCTAATATGGCTCCTGAGTATGGCGCTACCTGTGGATTTTTTCCAATAGACGAAGAAACATTAAAATATTTAAAATTTTCTGGTAGAAATGAAAAAGAAGTTAATATTGTAAAAGAATATGCAAAAGCCCAGGGCCTTTGGGCAAGTGATGATATAGATTTTACAGATACAATTTCTCTTGATATGTCAAAAGTAGTTCCAACTATCTCTGGACCAAAAAGACCGCAAGATAAAGTTTTACTTAATGAAGCATCTTCAAATTTTAAAAAAGTCTTTAAAGATGCTACTGGCAGAGATGAAAAAAATAATTCTAAAGTTGAACATACTGATTTCGAAATCAAAGATGGATCAATTTTAATTGCAGCAATAACCTCTTGTACCAATACATCAAATCCAAATGTTTTAATTGGAGCAGGATTGCTTGCAAAAAAAGCGGTCGAATTTGGTTTAAAAACTAAACCATGGGTTAAAACTTCATTAGCCCCTGGATCGCAAGTAGTGACTGATTATTTAAAAAAAGCAGGATTGAATACTTATTTAGATGCACTTGGTTTTAATTTGGTAGGATATGGATGTACAACATGTATCGGAAACTCCGGACCTTTAAATGATAATATAGTTAAAGCTATAGAAGATAAAAATATTTATGCAGTTTCGGTATTGTCAGGAAATAGAAATTTTGAGGGTAGGATATCACCACATATTAAAGCAAATTATTTAGCATCGCCTCCTTTAGTAGTTGCTTATGCTTTAGCAGGGCATATGGAAGTTGATTTGTTCAAAGAACCTTTAGGTAAAAATAATGATGGAAAAGATATTTATCTTAAAGATATTTGGCCTACTAATAAAGAAATAGAAGAGACTTTAAGCAAATCTCTAAACCCCGATATGTTTATAAAAAGATATTCGAATGTTTCTTTAGGACCAGCTCAATGGCAAAAAATTAAAACTGAAAAAAGTAGCATTTATAATTGGGACGAAAGTTCTACTTACGTTAAAAGACCGCCCTTCTTTGACTCGTTACCAGAAAAACCTGAGGGATTTAAAGAGATTAAAGATGCTCGACCATTACTAATTTTAGGAGATATGGTCACTACAGATCACATTTCTCCTGCAGGATCCATACAAAAAAATAGTCCAACAGGCGAATATTTTATGAAACATCAAGTTTTGCCAAAGGATTACAATTCATACGGTTCTAGAAGAGGTAATCACGAAGTCATGATGAGAGGCACTTTTGCAAATATTAGAATTAGAAATGAGATTGCGCCAGAGACAGAAGGGGGTTTCACAAAGCTTTTTCCAGAGGGAAAAGTTATGCCAGTTTATGATGCAGTAGTAGAATATAAAAAAAGAGGAACAGACTTAGTAGTTATAGGGGGCAAAGAATATGGCACAGGTTCATCAAGAGACTGGGCAGCAAAGGGAACAAAGCTTTTAGGAGTAAAAACTGTAATTGCTGAAAGCTTTGAGAGAATACATAGATCTAATCTGATAGGAATGGGAATACTGCCGTTACAATTTATTGATGGAATAGATAGAAAAAAACTTAATTTGATTGGATCAGAGTTAATTTCAATTTTAAAAATTGAAAATGGTGTAAATCCCTCAGACAAAATCGATGTAGAAATAAAGTATCCATCTGGAGAAATTAAAAAAATACAAACATTATGCAGGATAGATACTAATAATGAACTTGAGTATTATAAAAATGGAGGAATTTTACAATTTGTTTTGAGAAATATGATGTAAATTATGGAAGAGGAAATCCAAATTATAAATGAAAATGCGAAAAGGGAAAAAATAAAAAACTTTTTTATTAAAAACGGTAAATATTTTATTTTTTCAATTTCAGCTATTATAATTTTAATATTAATATATTTATTTTTCCTAGAAATAAAATCGAGAAATCAAATTAAATTAGCTGAAAAATATAATAATATTATAGTTAACTTTCAAAATTTAAAAGATACTGATCAAACAAAAAAAAACCTCATTGAAATAATTGAGTCAAAAAACCCCACATATTCAACTTTAGCTTTATATTTTATGATAGATAATGAGATTATAAATGAAAAAAATGAAATTAATAAGTATTTCGATATGGTTATAGGTATAAATTCATTGGAAAAAGAAATTAAAAATTTAATTATTTACAAAAAAGCAGTTTTTAATTCAGATTTTGTTAAAGAAGAAGAATTGGTAAAAATTTTAAGACCAATTATAAACTCAGACAGTATTTGGAAATCTCACTCATTATTTTTATTATCAGAATATTTTTATTATAAAAATAATAAAGAAGAGTCGAAAAAATTACTTAATGAAATTCTTAATTATGAAAATAGTAATCAAGAAATTAAATTACAGGCTCAAAAAAAACTTTATAGAGATTTTAGTGAATAAAATAACAATAATTATACTAATACCTTTAACTCTTCTATCTTGCTCGCTCAATTCAGGTTCATCATTTTGGTCTAAAAAAAATATTAAAAATGAACAAAAAATTTTAAATATTAAACAAATTACAAAGAATGAAGAAATTTTATTAAAAGAAATAAATAAAAATTTAGAAATTAATCTATCGAGTCTAAAAAAAGAAAACTATCCATTAAGTTACTTCGATAATAATATTGGTAGAACGGACTATAATGGAGAACTTAAAAGTATATCGAGGTATAAATTTTCAAAAATTAAAAAATTTGATCAATATGAACCAGAATTAATACTTCATGAAAACAATATTTTTTTTTTTGATAACAAAGGCACTATTTTAAAATTTAACGAAAAATCTAAATTGCTTTGGAAAAAAAATTATTATACCAAATTAGAAAAAAAATTAAATCCAATTTTATTTTTATCTGCTAACAAGGATGTACTTGTTGTACTTGATACTATTGCGAAATATTTTGCAATTAATATTAAAACTGGAGATTTATTATGGTCTAAATATAATGATTCACCATTTAACTCACAAATAAAGATATTTAAAAATAAATTCTATGTTGTAGATGCAAACAACGTTTTGCATTGCTATTCTTTAAAAAATGGAGAAGAGATATGGAATTTTAAAACTGATAAACCATTAATTAAATCTCAAAAAAAAAATTCATTAATAATAAAAAAAAATATTATTATTTTTAATAATAGTGTTGGGGACATAACAGCTGTAAATTTAGAAACAGGAGAATTAGTTTGGCAAGCTCCCACACAATCAAAAAAAATATATGATGAATCCATGTTTTTTAAGAATTCAGATCTTATATCAGCCAAAAACTCCGTTTTATTTTCAAATAATAATAATGGTTTTTTTTCTTTAGATGTCGACAACGGTTTAATTAACTGGAAGCAAAGAATTAATTCAAACGTGAGACCTGTTTTTTTTAACAACTTAATTTTTACAATCACAAATGAAGGATATTTAGTTGTAATAGATAATGACAGTGGAAATATAATTAGAAGTAATTATTTATTTAATAATTTTAAAAAGAAAAAAAGAGAAAAACTCAAACCAGTAGGTTTCATTGTTGGAAAAAATAATGCTTACTTATCTTTAAGTAATGGAAAACTTCTTGTCATCGATATAAAAAAAGGATCAGTTCAAACAATAATAAAGATCGATAAAGAAAAAATTTCTGCCCCAATAGCTCAAGGTCAAAATTTATATGTTACAAAGAACAACTCTATAATAAAACTAAATTAGATGTTTTTAAAATTGTTAGAAAAGTTAGGAAGAAAAAAAGTGGTTTTAGATAGAGGTCCATCTCACCCAAAATTCAACGAAGCCAAGCCATGGATGAATAGATATTATTTATTATTTAGAAATAGACCTAAATGGTTTCCATTTAATATTTTAATACATGAAATGTTAGATGACGACCACGGTGATGGAGTTCATAATCATCTTTTCCCTTACATAACAATAATCTTAAGAGATGGATATTACGAAACTCTAAAGAAAGGTAAATTTTGGAGACCTCCAGGATACATCGGATTTAGATCCGCTAATAATTATCATAGAGTTGATTTAAAACCAGGGACAAAACCAATGACGATTTTTATCTCAGGACCATTTGGTTTAAGAAAAGGACCACGATCTCAATACGGAATTGATTTCAAAAAGAACAAATGATCCAAAAGTTCTTTAATTTAAAGATTTCTACAAATGGTCAAAAACTCTACAACTTTACAAAAAAAACGCTTGATTGGATTAAAGACAACGGCTTTAAAAATGGGATTCTAAATATAAGTATTCAACATACGAGCGCTTCTTTAATAGTTCAAGAAAATGCTGATCCAGATGTTCAGACTGATCTAATAAGTTATTTTGATAAATTAGTTCCAATGGATAACAAATTATATGTCCATACCATTGAAGGGAAGGATGATATGCCCGCACATATCAAATCTGCATTAACGAATAATCAAATCTCACTAAGTATAAAAAACGAAAAACTGCTGTTAGGTACTTGGCAGGGTTTATACTTATTTGAACACAGATTAGACTCTCAAAATAGAACTCTAATACATCACTTTTTAGGAAATTAATTAAATATAAGGACTATAAGCCCATTGTAAGATTGCTTGTCTTTGTCTTTTTCTACAAGTTAAATTTCCTTTTTCGCAATTTTTTTCAATTGCTGTTACATGTCTTCTAAAGTTTTTCCATCGTTTTATTTGTGTCACATCAACCTCAGGTATTCTCCTGCCCATAGAAAATCTACAATACCATTGAAACCATCCAAGTGGATCTTGTTTAAAAATCCATCCTTTCTCTTTCCAATGATCTCTTGAAAGCCCTGCTTTAACTTTAAATCTATTTATACTAACATCAAATTTATCGCTAAGCTTAGCATTCTTAAACCATTCTTTTGGATACTCACTTATATTTCCATCAAAATACGATCCACCAAAAACTCCAAGCTCTAACATTTTTTTAGGTGTTAATTCTGGTTTAAAAATCTTATAAATTTCTTCGTCACTTAGTTTTTTCATTTATGAGCTTAATTTTTTTTTTCCTATTTTTAATAATTTATCATATAAAAGAGTATCAGCATCTCCTTCACAACCAATTAATAAAATATTTGAATTTTCATTAATTTTTAAACTATTTTTAATTGTTTTATCGTTACAAACTGAAACCAAACCAATTATACCTGGCGCAGAACATTCGCCTCCTACAATTTTTATTTTTGATAATTTTTTATTGTAAAGCAATGCAATTGTTTTAGATATATTTGTATCTTTAATAGAAACGCAACAATTTGCAGTATTCTTTAATATTTGCCACGGCACTAAAGACATTTCACTACAAGACATACCTCCCATAACACTCTGTTTATTTATTTTAATTTTTGTCATTTTACCTCTTTCGATACTTCTTAAAACACATGCAGCAGCCTCAGGTTCGACTACAACTATTTTAGGTATTCTCTTAAAATATCTTGCTACACCGGCAACAGCTCCAGCAGCCATACCACCCACCCCAGCTTGTAAAAAAACATGGGTTATATATTTATTAGTCTGATTTGATATTTCCTTAATCATCAACGAATAACCTGCCATTGTTAATTTAGGAATATATTTATATTTTTTGTTTGAAACATCTTGAACTATTTTCCATTTATTAATTTTAGATTGTTTTTGACACTCCTTAAGTGAGTTTTCATAGTTACCTTTGACTCTAATTACATCTGCCCCAAGGTTTTTAATGTCTTTTTCCCTATTCTTGCTGACGTATTGGCTAATAAAAATCTTGCATTTTAAACCTAATCTTTGAGCTCCCCATGCTACAGATCTTCCGTGGTTCCCTGCTGTTGCCGAGGATATAATTATGTCCTTTTTACTTTTAGCAATTTTTTCAACAGCAAAAGCACCACCTAATGCCTTAAAAGATTTTAAATGAAACCTTTTTGACTCATCTTTATAAAAAACATTATTAAGCTTAAGTTCTTTTGAAAGCTTATTAAGTTTGATTAAAGGGGTCTTTTTATAACCTTTCCATTTAGAAATTGTATTATATGCATCATCTATCAAAGCTTTTGACAAGTATTTTGTTACTGTTAACCTACTAAAATTATATTGCTTGTTCAGTAAAATTTTACTGCATTTCCATTTATTAATTTTAATTTTTAAATTCATTTTAAAAATAATGTATAATCTATTATTATTTTAACAATATAATATTAAATTAATTAATGAAAAAATTTATTGTATCAATTGATCAAGGAACAACTTCTACTAGATCGATACTTTTCGATATATATGGAAATCAAATCTTTGTCTCACAAAAGGAGATTAAACAATATTTTCCAAAAAATGGATGGGTTGAGCATGATCCTGAGGAAATTTGGAAAAAAACAAAACTAACTCTTATAGATGTTATTAAAAAAAGCATTAAACTTAAGGGGAAAATTTTAACAATAGGAATTACAAATCAAAGAGAAACAACTTTAGTTTGGGATAAAGTTTCAGGAAAATGTATTTATAATGCTATAGTTTGGCAGGATAGACGGACTTATAATTTTTGCTCTAAGTTAAAAAAAAAAGGATTAGAAAGAATTATAAAATACAAAACAGGTTTACTTTTGGATCCATATTTTTCAAGCAGTAAAATACATTGGATTCTCAAAAATATTCCATCTGCAAAAAGATTAATAAAAAAAAATAGACTTTTATTTGGTACAATAGATACTTTTTTAATTTGGAAACTCACAAAAGGTAAGGTGCATGCGACAGATGCAACCAATGCCTCAAGAACAATGCTCTATGATATAAAAAAAAACAAATGGGACAATAAATTATTAAAAATTTTCAAAGTTCCATATCAAATATTACCAAGTGTAAAAAACTCTGCAGATAATTTTGGTTTTACAGATAAATCTGTTACTCAAAAATCATATTCTATTACAGGAGTGATTGGAGACCAGCAAGCAGCAATCATAGGTCAAGGATGTTTTTCAAGAGGTTCTACAAAAATTACCTATGGCACTGGAGCTTTTGTGATCATGAATACTGGAAATGAAAAAATAATTTCAAAAAATAAATTAATAACAACTATTTGTTATAGATTAAACAATAAAACGACTTATGCTCTAGAAGGTTCAATTTTCATTGCTGGAGCAGGTGTTCAATGGCTAAGAGATAAAATTAAGTTGATAAAAAATGTAAATGAAACTGAAAAAATTTTAAAATCAAAAAAAAATAGAGAGACAGTATATATTGTGCCAGCTTTTACAGGATTGGGTGCCCCTTATTGGAGACCTGATGCCAGGGGTTTAATAACTGGCTTAACAAGGAATAGTGATTGGAAGAGTTTGATTAAAGCAACAATCGAGTCGGTTGCCTATCAAACCTCTGATTTATTTGAGTCTATGACAAGGGATGGTTTAAGACCCAGTAGTATAAAAATTGATGGAGGAATGGCTTCAAACAATTGGTTTACCCAATTTCTTTCAAATATATTAAAAATAAAGATTACAAGATCAAAAATTAATGAAACAACAGCTTTAGGAGCAGCATATATAGCTGGTTATCAAATTGGAATATTTAAATCTTTAGAGCATATTAAGAAGAAATGGAAGAAGGATAGAGATTTTATGCCAAAATTTAACAAAAGTCAGAGAAATAAGTTATTGCAAGGATGGAAACAAGCCATTAGAAAAACTTTAACATAATTTAAGTATGGCAAAAATTTTAATTATTGGTGGCGGAGCTATGGGGGCAGCATTCACTATCCCATGTTTAGAAAATAATAATAACGTTATTATTACGGAACCCTACAGTAATAAATTTATTAAAGATCTTGAATCGAGAAATAAGTTTCATTCAGGATTAAAAATAAAACTTCCAAAAAAATTAAAATTTCAAAAATTTGATGAGAAATTATTTCGTGAAAATTATCAATTAATAGTTATTGCACTGAGTCTACCAGGAGTGGATCTTATAGTAAAAAAATTGGCAAATTTTAAAAATACGATACCAATTTTAATATTAACAAAAGGTCTTAAATATAATAAAAAAAGAAGAAAAATTTTGACTATCCCTGAAATAATTAATGAAAATTATAAAAAAAGAAATATTTCAGTTTTAAAAGGACCATGCTTAGCTAAAGAGTTGGCACAAAAAAATAAAACTAGTGTAGTTGTAGCAAATAAAAATATTAAAATTGCTAAAAAAATTGGAAAGATAATTTCAACCAATTATTACTCTGTTGAATATTCTAATGACATATTAGGTGTTGAAATCTGTTCTGCCATTAAAAATATATATGCAATGATTATCGGATCAGGACAAAATATGAATTCTTCATCTGGTTTATTTCAAAAAAGTATGAATGAGATGAAATTTTTAATTAAATATTTTAAAGGGAATGAATCAACAATATTAGGACTTGTGGGTGTGGGTGATTTGTATGTTAGCGCTGTTGGAGGAAGAAATAGCAAAATGGGCTATTATTTAGGTAAAGGTTATACTTTTAAATCTGCAAAAAAAAAGTTTATGCCAAAAGATACTGTAGAGGGTGAACAACTTGCTAGAGAAATTGCTCCTTATATTTTAAAAAATATTAATAAAAAAAAAATTCCCCTAATGCATCATCTGTTAAAAACGATATTAAATAATAAAAAAATTTGATTTTTTAAGAAAATAGGAAATTATTTTCTACTAATAAACCTACAATAATTCCTATAAGTAATGCTAAAATTAGTTTTTTTTTATTCATTTTTTAAAATTTTAAGCTAAAGAGGATTTTAAGTTTTTCTATTTGAAGAAGTTAATTTTAATTTTAATTTTAGTTTTATGTTTTCCCATAGCTTAGCCATTCCTAAAGGTTCGTAAATCATAAATACAATCATTAACAAGCCAAATATTACCTGTTCTATAGATGAAATAATTGTAGCATCAATAGCCCCATGAAACACATTGTTTCCAACAGCATTTAAAAGAACCGGAAAAAGTAAAATAAATGCAGCTCCTATAAACGCTCCATTTATAGTTCCAAGACCACCTAGTATGCACATAAATAATATTTTAAAAGATAATTTAATATCAAAAGCGACTGGTTCTAAAGATTTAAGATAACAGAACGCAAAAAGAGCTCCAGCTACACCACAATAGAATGCACTAATAGCAAATGCTTGAACTTTAGTTTTCAATAGTGAAACTCCCATAGACTCTGCAGCGATATCCATATCTCTAACTGCCATCCAATTTCGACCAGTACTACCCCTGGCCATATTCATCGCTAGTAACGTTAGAACCGTGGTAACAGCTAAACATACAAAATACATCGCTAGTGGAGTTGTAAATGGTTTTCCTAAGATAACTATGTCTTGAGCAGTTATAATTCCCGATGAGTCATAGTTTTTAAACCATCCAAATTTATCTATCATCCATATAATAAAAAACTGTGAAGCTAATGTTGCTACCATAAGATAAATTCCTCTTACTTTTAAACTTGGTAGACCAAACAAAATTCCAAAAGCTGCAGCAATTAAACCCGACACTATTAGTGAGCCTACGAAACCAAGATCAGGTACTCGCAAAATAAGGTTAAACATGGCAAAAGCACCTGCAGCCATAAAGCCAGCTGCTCCTAAAGCTAATTGTCCCGTATAACCCATAACAACTTGTTGTCCAATTGTAGCTAAGGCCAAGCAAAGCCAAGGAATTAATATGGAAGTGTACCAATATTCTGTTTTGATAAATGTTGGTATTATTATTAAACTCAGAACCATACAAACGCCTAAGTTAGTTAGGTCTTTTTTTGTATAAGTCATAAAAACTGGTTTCATAAACTAAACTCTCCTAATAATTTTTTCTCCAAACAAACCTTCAGGCCTATATAATAAAAAGAATATTGCTAATACATATGGAGCCCAGCCTTCAATTGCTCCTCCAAAGAATGGTCCTATATAAACCTCTAATACTTTTTCCGTTGCCCCTATAATTAGACCTCCTATAATTGCTCCGGGGATAGAAGAAAATCCTCCTATAATTAAAACTGGTAAAGCTTTTAATGCTAAATCAACTAGAGCAAATTGAACACCTGCTCTCGCACCCCACATACACCCAGCTACTAAAGCTACAACGCCAGCCGCTGACCAAACTAATAACATTATGTGCTTTAATGGAATTCCAATAGAGCTGGCTGCTCCTGCATCATCTGCAACAGCTCTTAGACCAAGGCCAATTTTTGTAAATTTAAACAAAAGAGACAAGCCGATAATCATTAGGGCAGCCACTAGTCCTGCGAAAATATCAAGGGCACTTATGAATAGCTTTAAATTGTCTGCGATCCATGGCACTGGAAAGTCTCCTATGCCCAAATCAAGCCTTCTTACTTCAACTCCCCACGCTGCTTGAGCAAGTCCTTCAAGAACGTAACCTAGTCCGATTGTTGCCATTAAGACTGTATCTTCACTAGCATTCATCAAAGGTCTTAAAACTAGTCTTTCTGTGCAAAGACCCACAACTACCATCAAGAGAGCTGCCAAAATAAATGCAAGTACAAAAGGGATGTTAAAATCTTGCATGAATCCGCAAAAAGCAAGTACTGAGAAAAAAACCATAGCTCCTTGTGAAAAGTTAAACGTAGCTGAAGCTTTAAAAATTAGAACGAATCCTAAAGCTACTAATGAGTACATTGTTCCAGCAAGCAAACCACCAACCAAAACTTCCATAAAAAATAATAATTCTTCAACCATATAATTATCCTAGTGTGCTACTCCTAAATATGCGTCTATTACTTTTTGATTTGCCATTATTTCATCTGGGGTTCCATCTCCAATAACCTTACCGTAATCAAGCACCACAACTCTATCTGAGATATCCATCACAACTCCCATATCATGCTCAATTAAAACCATTGTGGTACCAAGTTCATCATTTACCTTTAAAATAAATCTACACATATCTCTTTTTTCTTCGACATTCATTCCAGCCATTGGCTCATCCAATAAAATTATTGAAGAGTCAGTTGCAAGAGCCCGACCTAATTCAACTTTTTTTTGCAATCCATAGGGCAGTTTTCCTACAGGCGTGTCTTTAATATCTTCAATCTCTAAAAAACTAATTATCTCCTCAGATCTATCTCTGTTTATTTTTTCCTCTTTTCTTACTTTGGGTAGTTGTAAAGCAACCTCAAGAAAATTTGTTTTTGTGTGTAGTTTTCGACCAACTAAGATATTATCCAATACTGACATTCTTTTAAAAAGAGCTAAGTTTTGAAATGTTCTTGAAAGACCCATTTGAGCCATAATATTTGGAGTTATATTGGGTATTTCTTTACCCATAAAAGAAACAGTTCCTTGTTGAGGTTTATAAATTCCATTAATACAATTTAACATTGAGCTTTTTCCAGCTCCATTAGGTCCAATTATTGCTCTGACCTCATGCTCAAGAACATTAAATGAAGTATCAGTAATAGCTTTAACACCTCCAAAAGAGAGCGAAATATTATTTACCTCTAAAATTGGTTCACCTATTTTAAATTTTCTTTCGTATGCCATCTTTAATTACTTTTTTTGTTTAAACTTTCTTCTTTAAGAACATCTCTAAAATTTTTTCTACCTTTCTTCGAAATACCTAAATATAGCTCTTTTACTTGTTCATTGCTTAATAAGCTTTCTGCGGTTCCATCTAACATAACTTTTCCTGTCTCAATGATGTAGCCGTAATCTGAATTTTTTAGTGCTACGTTAGTATTTTGTTCAGCAAGTAAAATACTTACACCTTCTTTTTTATTCAATTCTTTTACAATATTAAAGATCTCAGCAACCAACTGAGGTGCAAGACCCATTGTTGGCTCATCCAATAATAGCATTTTAGGTTTAGCCATCATTGCTCTTGCAACTGCTATCATTTGTTGCTCTCCACCCGATGTAAATGCTGCTTGACTTTTTCTTCTTTCTTTAAGTCTTATAAAATAAGTATAAATTTTCTCTAGTTCTTGATTAATATCACCTTTAGATAGTTTTCTTGAATACGCTCCTGAAATAATATTTTCTTCAACAGTCAGGTGTCCAAAACATCTTCTGCCCTCTAATACTTGCACCATTCCAAGATTAACCATTTGAGAAGGGGTTTGTTTTTCTACTGAATTCCCATCATAATCAATTGAACCTTTTGTGACCTTGCCTCTCTCTGAAGCCAGCATAGTCGAAACTGCTTTTAATGTAGTACTTTTACCTGCTCCGTTTGCTCCTAATAATGCTACTACTTTTCCTTTGGGAACTTTTAAAGATACATCGTGTAAAGCTAAAATAACATTGTCATATCTGACTTCTATATTCTTTATGTCTAGAATGTTTGTTGAACTGTTACTCATTAAGCTTTCTTTTATATTAAATTAAATTTTATTTAAAGGGGGGGGTTAAAATAATACAATTATTTAACCCCCCCCCTTAGATTAGTATTAATTTATCTCTAAATTAATTAACCACATTTTTTTGGTGTAATGTTGTTCTCTTTAGCAAACTTAGCTGCAGAGTCTTCAACCAGACCTCTAATAAATGCAGGGTCACCTGGAGCTTCCCAACCAGTTACCTGATTGAATTTAGTTCCATCCCACTGCATTACAGCAAATTTACCAGCACCTTCATGGTTTTCACATGAAATAGCGAATGGAGCTAACATTCCGTCAATACCTAACTCTTTCATTCTTGCTTCATTCATGTTTATAGCTTCGTAACCATCTCTAAACTCAGCACCAGTAACTGCCTTACCAACTTTGTTGTGCATTTTTTGAGCATTTCTTAAGCCCTCAATCCACATCACAGCAGCACCTAGTCCTCTGTTCCAGTAAACTGAACCAATCCTATTTGGATCAGCTAAGTTGCCTTTTCCTGAACCATATACTTTATCTTTGATGTTTTTAACTAAAGGATATTCACCCGGTAAAGCATTTGCTACTGCATAAGTTCCCTTAGCAGCATCTCCTGCTGGATACATATCTTCTTCGGCAGCACCGAATGTTACATACATCATTCTATCTCTTGGAAAATTAATTCTAGCAGCATTAGTCATTGCTGTTGAATTCATTCCAGAACCCGCTCCCCAGAAAGTAACCCAATCAGGTTTTTCTTTTCTGATTTGCAGCCATTGAGATTGTTGTTCCAGACCTGGAGGTGGAATTGATATTTCAATTAACTCAACTCCCCAGTCTTTACAAATTTTTCTCATTGCTGGTAATGGCTCTCTACCGTAAGCAGAGTCAATGTGTAAGTGAACGATCTTTTTACCTTTCATCTTATCAATTCCGCCCTCGATCTGTGCCATAAATTTTAATTTAACAGCTATTTGTGACCAATAGTGACTTGCTGCATTAAATACCCAAGGCCAAACTCTTCCATCCGCTCCATCAGTTCTTCCATAACCATATTGAGCCAAGACAACATTATCTTTTGCCATACGGTTAATAACTGCGTAAGCACCTGGTGTTCCTAGAGTATCAAAGACCACAATTCTTTGACCATCTTTTTCTAATAACCTTTGATAACACTCAACTGTTTTCACCGCGTTATACTCAGTTTCACATTCTTGCCAAGTAAGCATTACTCCATTCACGCCACCTGTCATATTGACATAGTTCAAGTAATCAATTTGTGCACCGTAGTATCCAGTACCCATTGCTGAGTAAGGTCCAACACGGCTACTTGCTATTGGAAAGTATTGTGTTTCAGCACTAAATACATTCTGAGGTAAAGCGAGTGAAAATAAAGCAACAACTACTGTTAAAGTAGATGTTAACTTTTTTAAGATTTTTGCTAACATTTTTCCCCCTTATTTTTTTTACGTTATGTTAATTGTTCTCATTCTAGCTATTTAACTACATAGAGTAATTTTCTGCAAATAGTTATTGATTATCATTATCAAATATTAATAATGTTTTTAAAAAAAAATCAACTTATGATTGTAAAGTTTTTATTTTTACAATATTTTGGTTGTTTGTAGTTAGATAAATAATTACACCTTTAGTGCAATCGAAAATCCCAAATTATGAAAAAAATTCTTATCGTTGAAGGAAATTTAAAAGAGGAAAATCAACAATTTACAAACGCCGGCATACAAACGCATACAGAAAGTCTTAAAGATAGCATTGCATATTTTACTAAAAATTTAGAAATTGATATTGCAAACCCTTCATCTGACCCAAAGGTATTTGAGCATATTAAAAACTTAGATGAATATGACGGATTGATTTGGGGTGGAAGCAGCTTAAATATTTATAATGATACTATTGAAATAAGAAGGCAAATTGATTTTATGAAAGCATCTCAAAAAAAAATAAAAAAAATTCTTGCAATTTGCTGGGGTATGCAAGTTGCAGTAACTGCGGCTGGAGGCGAAGTAAAAAAAAGCCAAAAAGGAACAAATAGAGGTATTTCTCATCAAATTAAAATAAATGAAAACGGTTTAAAACATCCTCTTTATAAAGATAAAAATAATAATTTTAACACTCCTGCATTTAACTTTGATGAAGTTTCTAAACTTCCTGATAAAGCTGTACTTTTATCTTCGAACAAAGTTAACGATGTACAAGGGGTAAATTTTCAAATTGATGAGTGTGATATTTGGGGTATTCAATATCATCCAGAAATATCATACGACAAAATGATCAAATTAATCCATTTTAGAACAGATAGATTAATTGAAAAAAAAGCTTTTGAAGATCAAGATGAAATAAACAGTCACGTTAAAATGATTGAAGACGAAAATCAAATATCAAATAAAGATTTACGAATGATGGAATTAAGAAATTGGATAGCGTATTTAAATGAAAATTAAATCTAAAGAACAAATAATTGAGCATTTTTTTTCAGGAAACAAGCCTAACCAACTTATTGGTGTTGAAAATGAAAAATTTTTATTTAAAAAAAAAAGCAATGAAAGGGCAGAATATTCAGATTTACTAAAAGTTTTTAATATTTTTATTCAAAAGTTTAATTGGCAACCCATAAAAGAAGATGAAAATATTATAGGTTTAAAAAAAAATGGTAAAATGATTACCCTTGAGCCAGGAAATCAAATTGAACTATCTGGTAGTCAATTATCTAATATTCATGAAGTTTGCTCAGAGTCATATGAGTTTCAAGAGAAACTTAATTTGGCATCTGAAGATATTGGTTTGAAAACTTTATCTGTTGGTTATGATCCATTTTCAAACATTGATAAAATCCCCGATAACCCAAAAAAAAGATATAAAGTAATGACAAAAGAGATGCCTAAAAATGGCTCTTTAAGTCTTGAAATGATGTATCAAACAGCTGGAACTCAAATTAACATTGACTACAAAAGTGAAGAAGATTTTAAAAAAAAATTTAAAGTTGCATCGTACTTAACTCCACTGAGTACCGCATTATTTGCAAATTCTGCAATCAAAGAGAATAAATTTAGCGGATACCTATCTTATCGTTCTAAGATTTGGCAAAGCACTTCAAGAGCAGGATTGCCAGAAATTTTTTTAGATGAAATGTCCTTTGAAAAGTACGCAGATTTTGTTTTAGATTATCCTTTATTATTTTTTAAAAAAAATAATGAATATCTATTTCCAGAGGGAAAAACATATCTTGATCTAATTAAACAAGATGAAGCAGATAAACAAAACCTTGAATTACACTTATCTACAATTTTTACAGAAGTAAGATTAAAAAGCTATATCGAAATAAGATCTTTGGATGCATGCGAGTGGGATTGTCATTGTGCTGGGCCAGCTTTTTTTATTGGATTACTTTACGGAAATTTAGATGAATCATATGAGATCATAAATAAGTGGCAAAAAAAAAGTGTTTTAGAAGCGTATTTTAATAGTCCATCGAAAGGCTTTAATACTGAAATAGAGGGAAAAAATATTTTATATTGGTCTGATATTTTTACAAAAATTTCAAAAGAAGGATTGAAAAATAGAAACAAATTAAATTCAAAAAATAATAATGAAACAATCTACTTAAAAAATATAGATACCATGATCATAAAAAAAAGTACAAAGGCGGAAGATTCAGTTAAAAATTTGAAAAAATGAATAAAATTATAGCTGTACAATCTGATGGTTTAAAAAAAATTAATCCAGAAACCGATACTTCTTTGCAATTAGCAATTGAGGCTCAAAAAAGAGGTTACAAAATATTATGGTATGAGCCAAACAATTTAAGTATAGTAAATTCGAAACTGAAAGCACAAGGTTCACTGGTTAAGTTTTATGAAAATAAAACGAATTTTTATAAAATCAATAAAAATATAAAATTCGATATTTCAAAGGCAGCTTTTACTCTAATTAGACAAAACCCACCATTTAACATGAATTATATTAATTCAACATATTTTCTGGATAATATCGATCATAAAAAAGTTATTAATAATCCTTCAGCTATAAGAAATGTATCTGAAAAATTTTATTCTTCGAAATTTCTAAAATTTATGCCAGCAACAATTTTTACAAATAGTATTCTAGATATCTATAATCATTACAAAAAGTATAAGAAAATTGTATTAAAACCTTTAGATGGCTATGCTGGAAAAAATATTATGTTTCTAACTGAAAAATTTTCAAAATCAAAAGTTTCTTTATTTGTTAAAAAATATAATTATCTAATGGTTCAGAAATATCTAAATAAAGTTAAATTTGGTGATAAAAGGATATTTATTATAAATGGGAAAGTAAAAGGTGCGATTAGAAGAATTCCAAAAACAGGGTCTAATTTGTCAAATATCTCACAAGGAGGAACAGCTTTTAAAACTAATTTAAATAAAAGAGAATTAAAAATTTCCTCATTAATTGGAAAAAGCTTATTAAAAGACAAAATTTACTTTGCAGGAATTGATTTAATAGATGGTTATCTAATAGGGGATATTAATGTTACATCACCCACAGGTTTACCTCAGTTTAAAGATTTAACAGGAAAAAATTTAGCAAAAGATTTTTGGAATGGGTTAGGCTTAAAATAATCCCTCGATATCCCCTTTTTCATTTAGTTTTATCTTATCAGCTGCAGGAACTCTTGGTAAACCAGGCATAGTCATAATTGATCCGCATACAACAACAATAAATTCAGCTCCAGACGATAATCTTACTTCTCTAATAGAGATTTCATGGCCCGTAGGAGCACCTTTCAATTTTGGGTCAACTGAAAAACTGTATTGTGTCTTAGCAATACAAACAGGTAATTTTCCATATCCGTTATCTTCAAAAATTTTTAACTGTTTTTTTACATCTTCGTCTGCAGTAATTGAGCTTGCTTTATATATTTCCTTAGAAATTGTTTCAACCTTACTCCATAAAGATTGATTATCTTTATATAAAAATTTGAAGTTTTTTATTTTTGAATTTTTGCATATTTTAACAACTTTTTTTGCTAAATCTTTCGCACCCTTTCCACCATCAGCCCAATGAGTGGATTCACTTACCTCAACTTTTAGACTTTTACAAAAGTCTTTGACGGCAGAAATTTCTTTTTTCGTATCTAATATAAAACTATTAATAGCGACAATAGGAGTTAAACCAAATTTTTTGATATTATTTATATGTCTTTCTAAATTTACCAATCCTTCTTTGAGTGCATCAACATTTTCATTTTTTAAATTTCCCTTTTCTACACCCCCATGCATTTTCAGTGCCCTTATTGTTGCAACAATTACCACACAACTTGGTTTTATGTTTGATTTTCTACATTTAATATTTAAGAATTTCTCAGCACCAAGGTCAGCACCAAACCCAGCTTCTGTAACAACATAGTCGGCAAGTTTTAAAGCAGATTTTGTTGCAATAACAGAATTACATCCATGTGCAATATTAGCAAAAGGTCCTCCATGAATTAATGCAGGATTGTTTTCTAAAGTTTGGGTCACATTCGGTCTTATTGCTTCTTTAAGCAGAACCGTCATTGGTCCCTGAGCATTTAGATCCTTAGCATATAAAGGTTTACCATCAGTATCGTAAGCGATTGTTATATTTCCAATTCTTTTTTCTAAATCTTTTAAATCATTTGATAAACAAAAAATTGCCATTACCTCTGAAGCAACTGTAATATCAAACCCATCTTCTCTTGGAAAATCTTTAGCAACTCCTTTGGTATTTATATTTATGAATCTAAGAGCTCTATCATTCATATCCACTACTCTTTTCCATGCAATTCTCTTATCATCAATTTTAAGTTTATTTCCCCAATAGATATGATTATCAATTAACGCAGACAGTAAATTATGAGCTGATGTAATCGCGTGAAAGTCACCCGTAAAATGTAAATTGATTTGTTCCATTGGCACTACTTGAGCATAACCTCCGCCTGCAGCACCACCTTTCATACCAAATGATGGCCCAAGACTTGGTTCCCTTAAACATACTATTGATTTTTTACCAATTTTATTTAGTCCATCGTGTAGTCCCACAGAGGTAGTTGTTTTACCTTCTCCAGCAGGAGTGGGTGTAATAGCGGTAACCAAAATTAGATGTCCATCTTTTTTCTTTTTTAATTTACTCAGGTATTCTAGGTTAATTTTGGCAATGTGTCTGCCCATTGGACTGAAACTACTATCGTTATCTGGTACTTTAATTTTGCCTAAAATATCCTTTATTGGCTTCATTTTCGCAGCTCTTGCGATTTCAATGTCTGATTTTACTGCGCCCATAAATGCTTTCTTTAAGCTTTATATTATGGATCAGATTCCTATACTTTATTATATAATTTTTAAAGAAATAAATTAAAATTAGATATTAAATTTATGCAAAAATATTCTGTTTTAAGCCTTATAAAAAATGCATTCTCAAGTCATAAGGACTGGGAAGTTGCTTGGAAAGACCAAGATCCAAAAAAAGAATATGATGTTGTTATTATTGGTGGTGGCGGTCATGGATTAGCTACTGCCTATTACTTAGCTAAAGAACATAAAATTACAAATATTGCAGTCATTGAAAAGGGATGGATAGGTGGAGGAAATATTGGAAGAAATACCACTATAATAAGATCAAACTACATGCACGATGAGAACGGATTATTTTATGAAAAGGGAATGGAACTTTGGAGAAGCATGAGCCAGGATTTAAATTATAACGTAATGTTTTCGCCTAGAGGAATTATTAATCTTGCACACTCCGACGCGCAAATGAATGCTTATGCACGAAGAGGGAACTCAATGAGATTAAATGGAATTGATGCAGTTTTATTAAATAGACAAGAAGTAAAAAATAAAGTACCGATTTTAGATTTTTCAGACAATGTAAGATTTCCAATATTTGGTGGATTAATGCAGCCTAGTGCTGGAACAGCTAGACATGATGCTGTTGCATGGGGATATGCAAGACAAGCAGATTCAATGGGAGTAGATATTGTTCAACATTGTGAAGTTACAGGATTTGATATTAGTAATGGAAAAATTAAAGGAATTAAAACTTCAAGAGGGGACATAAAGGCAAAAAAAGTTGGCTTATGTGTAGCTGGCAGCACATCAATTTTAGCAGAGATGTTAAACATGACTTTACCGATTGAAACCCATTTGCTGCAAGCATGTGTTTCAGAACCAATTAAACCTCTTCTTGACCATGTCGTAACTTTTGGTGCAGGTCACTTTTATTGTAGCCAATCAGATAAGGGAGAAATGGTTATGGGTGGAGACCTAGATGGTTATAATAGTTATGCGCAAAGAGGAAATTTACCTACACTCCAGCATGTATTAACCGAGGGGATAGCAATGTTTCCTTTTTTAAGTAAATTAAAAATGTTGAGAACCTGGGGTGGAATTATGGATATGTCAATGGATGGTTCTCCTATAATTGACAAAACTCATATTCAAGGATTGTATTTAAATTGTGGATGGTGTTATGGGGGTTTTAAGGCAACACCAGCATCTGGTTTTACTTTTGCTCATACTATTGCACAGGATAAAGTTCATGAACTTAATGCTGGCTATAGACTGGACAGGTTTTCTACTGGTTATCTTATTGATGAAAAAGGTCTTGGAACTAAAACTTGGATCTCATAAATGCTTTATATTAAATGTCCCTATTGTGGATATAGATCCCAGAATGAATTTGCCTACGGTGGTGACGCCACAATAAAAAGACCAGAATTAAATAAAGAAGTTACTGATAAAGAATGGGATAACTTTGTCTATTTAAGAAAAAGTCCAAGAGGTAAACACCTAGAACTATGGCACCATGTATCAGGATGTAGACAGTGGATTAAAGTGTTAAGAGATACTAATACGCATGAGATTTTTAATACCTATAAATCAGAAGATAAAGTGGAAACATGACACAAAGTTTTAGATTAGATAAAACTGGTTTAATTAACAAAAATAAAAAAATTTCATTCAAATTTAATGGAAAAAGTTATTTTGGCTATGAAGGAGATACATTAGCTTCAGCATTAATTGCTAATGGTGTTCATTTAGTAGGTAGAAGTTTTAAATATCATAGACCAAGAGGTTTTTTTGGGGCAGGTGTGGACGAACCTTATGCAATAGTTCAGTTATATAGAAATGGAGAAACAGATCCAAATGTTAGAGCTACAGAACAAGAATTATTTGAGGGATTGGAGGCTAAAAGTGTAAATTGTTGGCCAAGTGTAAACTTTGATATCGGAGCAATAAATAATTTTTTAAATATTTTTTTACCAGCAGGTTTTTATTATAAAACTTTTATGTGGCCAAGAAGCTTTTGGTACAAGATTTATGAGCCATTTATAAGAAAAGCAGCAGGTTTTGGAGCTGCATCAACTAAACATGATAAAGAGAAATATGAACATAAATATGAGTATTGTGATTTGTTAATTGCTGGATCAGGCCCATCAGGACTAGCAAGCGCTTATGCAGCAGCCAAAAATGGAGCAAGAGTTATTTTGGCAGAAGATAAACCTAGATACGGGGGAAGCTTACTTACTTCTGATGTAAGTATTGGAAATCAAAGCGGCAAAGACTGGGCCGACAATATAATAGCTGAACTCAAAGGAATGGAAAATGTGATTGTAAAAAACAGATCACAAATATTTGGATACTACGATCATAATATGTTGGTAATGTCTGAAAGGATAACTGATCATCTGCCAAAATCAGATAAACACACTCCTAAACAAAGAATGTGGTATATTAGAGCTAAACAGGTTGTAATATCCTCAGGGTCAATTGAAAGACCAATTGTTTTTGGCAATAATGATACTCCAGGAGTAGTCCTGGCTTCTGCTGCTAAAGAATATATGAAAGTTTATGGCGTGTTAGTTGGAAAAAAACCTGTAATATTTACAAACAATGACAGCGCATATGAAACTGCAATAGAGTTTAAAAAAAATAATATTAATCCTGTTGTTTTGGATAGTAGAAAAAATCCACAGTCTGAAATTATAAAAGAAGCTCTTTCATTAGGTATAGAGGTAAAATTTTCTCATGTAGTAGTAGCTGCAAAAGGTTATAAAAAAGTTAAATCATGCGATATTGCAATGATTTCAGATAACAAGGAAAACCTGATTGATATCACGAATATTAAGTGTGATTGTATTTGTGTTTCAGGATTTTGGACTCCGACAATACATTTAGCATCCCAATCAGGTAGTAAAACTAAGTTTGTAGAAGATATCGATGCTTTTATTCCAGATAAATCAAAACAAAAAGAAATTACTCTAGGTTCAGCCAATGGGGTTTTTACTTTAGATGAAACTTTAAAAACATCTTTTCAAAAAGGTTATGAATTATCAAAAGAAATAACTAACCAAGATAATAAATTACAATCACCGCAGGTTTCAGAAAAACAGCAATCTAAACATGATAAATTTTGGTGTGTACCTCTCCCGAATGGCAAAAACTATAAAAGATTTTTAGATTTTCAGAATGATGTTGCTGTATCTGATATAGAGTTAGCATTAAGAGAAGGTTATAGATCAATTGAACATGTAAAAAGATATACAACATTAGGAATGGCAACGGACCAGGGAAGAACAAGTAATTTAAATGGGTTACAATTAGTTTCAAAAATCGAGAACAAAGTAGTGCCTGCTGTAGGACACACAACATTTCGACCGCCATATACTCCTGTTACCATAGGGGCAATTGTTGGAAGAGAGATAGGCAAACATTCCAAACCAACTAGAAAATCTCCTATGCATAGCTGGCATGAAAAAAATAATGCAGTTTTTGTTGATGCAGGAGTGTGGTTAAGACCAAGATATTATAAAAAAGATAATGAAGGTTTGTTTGAGGCATCTAAAAGAGAAGCTGAAAATGTTAGAAAAAATGTTGGGGTATGTGATGTTACAACTTTAGGTAAAATTGATGTGAAAGGAAAAGATTCTGCAGAATTTTTAAATAGAGTTTATACCAATGCATGGCTTAAGTTACCTGTTGGAAAAGCAAGATATGGAGTAATGTTAAGAGAGGATGGCGTTGTAATGGATGATGGCACAACAACAAGAATATCAGAAAATCATTATCATATGACTACAACAACTGCGCAAGCGGCAAACGTTTTGTCTCATTTAGAATATTATTTACAAATAGTTTGGCCTGAACTTGATGTAAATGTTGTATCATCAACAGAACAATGGGCTGGAGCAGCTATTGCTGGACCAAAATCTAGGGATTTATTACAAAAAATTTTTCCAGATACAGATGTTTCTAATGATGCTTTGCCATTTATGGGATTTTTAGAGGCAAATTTATTTGGTGTTAAAGCAAGAATATTTAGAATTTCTTTCTCGGGTGAGTTGGCTTATGAGGTGAATGTTGAATCTGATAATGGAAACTTCATGTGGGAAAAAATTATTGAAAACGGAAAACATTTTAATTTACAACCTTATGGTACAGAAGCTCTTTCTACTCTTAGAATAGAGATGGGGCATGTTGCTGGATCAGAATTAGATGGAAGAACAATTCCATATGATACAGGATTAGATGGTTTAATTAGTAAAAAGAAAGATTTCATTGGTAAAAGATCTTTGTTAAAAAAAGCATTTAATGAGACAGATAGACAAAGAATTGTCGGAGTAGTTCCACTCGATAAAAAAACTAGCATTCCAGAAGGATCACATCTTGTAAACGATCCTAAAGCAAAAATGCCAATTTTAAAATTAGGACATATTTCAGCATCTTGTTGGAGTGTAGAGCATAATAATCCATTTTCTCTTGCTATATTAAAAGATGGGAAAAATATGATTGGGTCAAAATTATACGCGATGTCTCCACTAAAAAATAAAACAATCCCAGTTGAAATTGTATCATCTCATTATGTTGATCCCAAAGGGGAAAGAGTACGATCATGACAAGTATATCACCTTTGAATAATGTCCACGATTTAGGAAGTTTTGGTAATTTCGAGGGAAAGAACTCTAATGAAATTATTACTATAAAAGAATTAAAAAACTTTAAGATTTTTCAAGTAGTAAAATATAAAACAAGCAAAACAAATATAAAAGAATACAAAATATTTGATTTAAATTTCCCAGATGATTTAAAAGTTTCTGGAAATAATGATACGAGAATATTATGGATAGGGCCCAATAATTGGTTTTTATTTTCAAGTTCAGAAAAATTATCTGAGGAAACAAGAAAGAATTTACCCAACAACGAATTTGCAATTACTGATTTATCCCACTCAAAAGCAATAATTGAGCTATCTGGAAAAAATTTAAAAGAAGTATTAAAAAAAGGCTGTCCAATAAATTTTAATGAATTAAATAAAAATCAATCGATAAATTCAATTTTCAATGGAATAGCCATTACTTTAGATTTTGTTAACGACCAACCTGCAACAGTAAGAGTAATGAGTTTGAGAAGTTTTGGAGAATCATTGTATCATTCTGTCACAGACGCCTCACTTGAATTTGGTTATAAGGCAATTTGACTTTTAACAATCTGTATAACTATCATATCTATCTTGTTCAAAAATAAAGAATCAGTATTAATCCCTCAGTTCATGATAAAAAAATACTTGTTCTACACTTTACTTTTAATCACCTTAAATGGATGTATTCAATCATCAGTATCTTTTATTGGTCCAGCTTACACAGTTGCAAGCACTGGTAATGTTTATCAAGCTGGCTTGAGCATCAGTGTTAATCAGGCCTTATTACACACAACTGGTGAAAACACCTTAGAATACGCAAATAGAATTATAAGAAACCTAGAAAATTATAAAGAGAAAAAAAATAATAAACAAAATTCATCTAAATCAAAAATTCATTATAATCTTAAGTCATATGAAGTAGAAAATAATCATCAGGCTTTTCTAAATTCAGTAAGATCTACAATCCAAACAAAAGATAAGTAAATATTAATTTAAAGAATTATCTTGGTTAAAAAGATGAATATAATATATGTTTTAATTTCATATGAAATCTTTAGAGGGAAATTTTAATAATACTGAAGTAAATAATCTTTTATTAAATCACTTTAAGGAATTAAAATCTGTTTCTCCTGAAGGCAGTGCTCATGTATTGGATATACCAGGTTTAATGGACTCTAGTATTAAGTTTTGGAGTATCTGGGAAAATAATCTTCTTGTAGGTTGTGGTGCCATTAAATTTTTAAGCCCAACGCATGGTGAATTCAAATCAATTAGAGTTGCAAACGATTTTAGAAAAAAAGGATATGGTGAAAAAATATTGAAACATTTAATAGATCGAGCAAAAGATTTAAAATTAAATAAATTAAGTATTGAAACTGGGTCTGGAGATTTCTTTAAACCCGCAAGAAAACTTTTTGAAAAGATTGGTTTTAAAAAATGCGAGCCTTTTGCTCATTATAAGGAAGATCCAAATTCTTGTTATATGAATTTAAATATCTAAATTAGTTTAATATTTCATTGATCTTATTAAATTCACCAATTTTAAAAATTAATACATCATCTTTTTTAAAACCAAAATTTTCAGCATTATCTTTAAATCTTTTTGGAGGTTCCATTATAGGTTCTAAAGATAAAACAAATGTTCCCCAATGAGTACCTAAAACTTTTTTACTCCTTAGGTCTCTAGCTACCTGCAAAGCTTCTTCAGGAGATGTATGATATATTGATTTTTCAAACATTGGTCTAAAATCATATGCACCAATATTAATCATTGTTAAATCGATAGGCCCAAAATTTTCACCAATTGTTTTATAAATCTCACCATAACCAGTATCACATGCAAAAAATATTTTTTTTCCTTTGTATTCAATTAAAAAACTTCCCCACAAAGTCTTATTTGTATCAGTTAAACTTCTTTTTGACCAATGCACTGCTGGTAAAAAAGTAATTTTAATATCATTTACTTTTACTTCCTGATACCAGTCAAGCTCCTCTACATTTTTAAAATGATTTTTTTTAAAATATTTTCCGAGCTTAAGCGCTGTTAGAACTTTTGTATCTTTATATGGAAATTTTCTTATAGTATTCATATCTTGATGATCATAGTGATTATGAGTTAATAAAAATAAATCAATCTTTGGCAGTTCCTTTAAACTTAGCGCAGGATCTGTATATCTTTTAGGACCAAATATTAAAGGGCCAGCATTTTTTGAGAAAACAGGATCAGTTATAATAGTTGTGTCACCAAGCTTAATTAAGAATGTTGCGTGACCGATCCAGCCAATATAATTTTCATCTTTAATACTATTAAATTTTTTTAAAACTTTATCTTTTTTTATTACATGCTCTTCAGGAACAGTCATATCCAGTTTTTTTTTCTCTTTGTTAAAAGTAGTATACGACCAATTCACATTTTCGCTTCGCACGGGGGAACCTTCTGGGTTTCTGAATCGACCATCTTCTAAATGATGATAAGGTTTATTTGTCATAGAAAAAGAAATTTAATTATAATGAAAAAAAATAATAAATTAAATTATAAATTTTGTTAATTTCTACTATTTAAAAATTGTAGTGAAATGACCCATCTTTCTTTTAGGTTTTATTTCTTTTTTTAGGTAGTCGAAAAAAAACTCATTTTCTTGAATTCTCTTATTTCGATATTTGGTAATATCATCACCAATTAAATTTATCATTTTTGCATTAAATTTTTTTTTTGTTTTTATTTTATTCATGCCACATACCGCCCTAATATGATTTTCAAATTGACTTATATTGTGAGAATTAATTGTTAAGTGTCCAGAATTATGTACCCGTGGAGCGATTTCATTAACATAAATATTATCCTTTTCATCAATAAAGTATTCTACACATAGTGTACCTATGTAATCTAATTCCTCTGATATCTTTTTGGCCCATTCGGTAGATAAATTTAAAATATTATCATTAATATTTGCTGGTATTTCAGAAAATTTAAGTATTTGATCTTCATGAATATTTTCAATGGGTTCATAAATCTCATAGGTTTGATTTTTAAACCTTGTAATAATAACAGAAATTTCTTTTTTTAGATTTACCACTTTTTCTAGAATATATTCATTATCAAAATCAATTTTAATTTTTTCAATATCATTTTTACTATTTAACTTGAATTGACCTTTGCCATCGTATCCTAAGGTAGTAGTTTTCAAAATACCTGGTAAAAAATTTACATTGTTGTGTAAGTCTTTTAAATTTTTTACCATTACATAATCAGTTGTTTTGATGTTAAGACTATTTACAAATTTTTTTTCAAGAAATCTATTTTGAATAACTTGATTTATGTTTGGTTTTGGTAAAACTTGTTTATGTTTATTAATAAACTCAAGAGTATTAAAAGGTATATTTTCAAATTCAAAAGTTACAACGTCTACTTTATTTATAAATTCTGAAATTTTATTTTCATCGTTGTAACTACCAAATAAAAAATTATCTGAAAATTTTTGCGCTGGGGCATCTTTGTCATCGCAATAAATTATTATATTTATATCAAGTTTCTTTGCTGCGGTTGCGAGCATGCTGCCTAATTGACCACCACCTAAAATTCCAAGATTTAATTTACTCATTTAACGTGGTGTTTTTTTTACAGATCTAGTTTGTTTATTTCGCCAATTTTCAAGATTTTTTCTTATTGATGTGTCGCTAACAGATAATATTGATGCTGACAATAAAGCTGCATTAATTGCTCCATCTACTCCAATGGCAACTGTTCCAACCGGTATTCCTTTTGGCATTTGCGCAATTGAAAGAAGGCTATCTAGGCCCTTTAATTTTTTACTTTCTATTGGAACACCAATTACTGGTATTCTTGTGAGGGCAGCAATCATTCCTGGCAAATGAGCTGATCCGCCAGCTCCTGCAATAATTACTGAAATATTATTTTTTTCTGCTTTTTTTGCAAATTCAAACATTCGATTTGGAGTTCTATGTGCTGAGACAATTTTAGTTTCATGTTTAATTTTGAATATCTTAAGTAAATTAACAGTATATTTCATCGTTGAGTAATCTGATTGACTACCCATTACTATAGCTACCTTATGATTGTTTTTATTTGCCATTTATATATTTCATATCAAAAATTTTAACACTAATATATATTTATTATATGAATTATAAAATTGATAATCTTCAATATTGCAAGTGGTCTAGAGAAGTATTTGAAATCAACAGGCAAGCAGATTTAGATGCAGTACATGTTACAGTTGTCTATCATGAAGATTATGATGAATTTCTTAAAAGATTAAAAGAATGGGATGATCATTTTAAAAATAATTCCGATTTGATTTTTCTTGGAAAAAACTTTAACGACATCGAAAAAGCTCATAAAGAAGAAAAAACAGCTATTTTTTTTGGTTTTCAAAATTGTTCGCCGATTGAAGATGATATTGGCTTAATTGAAAAAGTACATGAACACGGATGTAGATTTATGCAGCTAACATATAACAATCAATCTTTGTTAGCTACTGGATGTTACGAAAAAAATGATAGTGGCGTTACCAACTTCGGAAGGGAAGCAATAAAAGAAATGAATAAAATTGGAATTGTAGTTGACATGTCACATTCTGCCGAAAAAAGTACTCTTGATGCAATTGAAATTAGTGAAAAACCTATTGCAATAACTCATGCTAACCCAGCTTTTTGGCATAGTGCAAATAGAAATAAATCAAAAAATCTATTAAAAACATTAGCTGAAAGTAAAGGTATGCTGGGTCTTTCTTTATATCCTCATCATTTAAAAAATGGAACAAACTGTAAACTAGATAGCTTTTGCGAAATGACAGCGCAGACAGTGGATATTATGGGAATAAATAATGTTGGAATAGGTTCAGATTTATGCCTTTTCCAGCCAGATGCTGTTGTAGAGTGGATGAGAAATGGCACATGGGCTAAGCAAAAAAATTTTGGTGAAGGCAATAAATCTAAACCTGGCTTTCCAGAACAACCAGATTGGTTTCGTGATGCAAGAGGTTTCAAAAATTTAGAAAATGGTTTTAAAAAAGTTGGATTTAGCGAAGAAGAAATAAATAAAATATTAGGAAATAATTGGTTTAATTTTTACAAAGGAATAAATTAATGGAAGTACAGCTAAGAGATCCTAAAGAAGTAATGAAATTATCAAGACTTGGCTCGTTCCATCAATCTAAATTATCTTTTTTAAGATCATTTTTACGGGAATTTAAAAACTGGAAATATAAAAGAGATTTATTAGAACTTGATGAAAATGGTTTTGGCATTGTAGTTTATTCTTTTAGAAAAAAAAAAAGAATTTATTCTCTTATATGTTTTGCTAACAAAATAACTGATCAAGAAAGATCAGATAGAGTAATAGCTACAAAGTGGGATGCTGCTTTTACTTTATTCGATGGGATTCCAACAAAACAAGATATTGAAAGATTAAAAAAAAATGTTCCTAAGCAAGAAGTTGGCAGAATGTCATATAAGGAACTTACTTTATCTAGAGCAAATAAATCAGTAAGAATTTTTAATTATGTAGCCGAATGTCTTTCAAATGGACAACAACCTGATAAAAATAAATTAGCAAAAGTTGGTTATCTCTATAGGACAACAGCTGTCTATGGATCTGGAAAATTTGGATTAGCTGACAGATTTAGAATTAAAAATAGAGAGGAAATTTATGGTCCATTTAGATTAGAAATGATGTTAGTTTATCTTGTTAGACAATTTACTTTCGACCAAGTAAATCATATTGCAAAAAGTAAAAACCCTAAAAAAGCTGTATCTTTAGACCCTGAAATATCAAGAAATTTAGGAATTGGTAACTCTACTGGTTTAGGAATGGCACCATTTATAGTAAATCATCCTTTGTTATTGAATAATTGGATAATGGCTAGAGAAGTTGCATTAAAAAAAATAAGACAAATAAAAAAAATCAACCAAAGTGATGTAGATCTCATAATTAATTGTTTAAAAAGTTCACAAAAAAATATTGAAAACTGGAATACTGAAAGTGACTATCAATTGTCAAAAATAAATCATTTAAAAAAAGATTTAGATCTTTTAATTCAATATTTTTTGACAAGATTTGATTATAAAAAAGAATTTTCCTATAATGATTTATATATTTGGGCTAGAAAAAGCTTAGGTTCTGAATGCTTAGAGTTTATGGTCTCTGTAATAATGGAACCATATGAAAAGATAGTAAGTCCATTAATTAAGACTATGAGCGCAGACGAAGATATGTATTTTACAATTCCTATAAATAAAACTATTTCAGATTTAAGGAATATTTTAGAATTAAATTATACGGATATTCTTAAAATAGATTTCACACAAAAAGAAAACAATCAAAATTTTTGGTTTATTTCGAAAAATAAAGAAGAACCGAGACTAGCGAACAGATTTAAAGATAACGGTTCAGAACTGGAACAACCACTTGCTATAGCGAGGGATATTTGTCAATTATATCAAAGAATTTCAAACGAAAAAAATAGTCTAACTATTGGTAAATTTTTAATGAATAACAATGATCTAAGGCATGTAATTAGAAGATCCTTTATAACAGAAAAATTTCCATACGCCGAGATACAAGACAACACTATAGGTTCTAAACTAATGCCAATAGATATGTTAAGATTAAAACTTTCTTTTTTTGGTGCTGTTAAATTTGATCCACGTTCAGACAAATGGTTAAGGATTTGCATGTTCCAGGGAGCGCCTTTACCAAATGAACTTAAAACAACAAATGACCATTGGGTGTATAATTTAATTAATTAATGAAAAGCTTTAGCGAGATAGATACGACTGTTAAAAGAGCTTCAAAAAGCGTCGGTTTTGATTGGGGTATAGCTGAGGAGCTTGGAAAAAACATAAGGTTATTAGAAATGTTTGGTCTTCCGGGCTTAAAAAACTTAAATGCATATTTTAAAATCTATAGACAAAAACAATTCCAAAAAATAAGTTTAATTTCAAAAATAAACTCTTCTAATATTGCATACTGTCCAATAATAGCAGGTATTAATTTTTTAGATCAGATAACTAATTTAGAAAAAATGGACGAGGTTGGTTTTGAAAATATGTCGTTTCCCTTGTTATTTATACCTTTTCTAAGTAGGTCTACAGAGATAATTGGTAAACGTATTTTTTTAAATATTGATGGAAAAGAATTTCTTTTAAACTTTAACCAATCTATTTATTCTAATTTTTTAAGTGGAGATATTATTGAGCTTGCTAAAATAATAAAAGTCAAATTCATTGAAAATAAAAATACTTTTAGTGAAAATGAATGGCAAGAACTATACGAATTATCAGAAGGAACATTTGTAGAAGAATCTGAGCAATTAAAGAAATCAGCAGCAGGTGCAGGATTAACTGATAATGACTGAGGAGCAAAAATTAAATTTAGAAGACATTGATGATAAATGTGAAGAATGTAAGAAAATAGATGAAAGTGTTAGAGAAAATCTAATCTTAACAGGTTTTAAAATTTGTAAGTCTTGTCGAGTTTCAAAAACTATCTTCCCAATTTAACTTATCGTACTTATTGGTAATGCGTTCATTCTACTAATTACAAATGAGACTGATAAAAACGCGATAATTAAAAATGCTAAAAAAATTATCCCAAAAGACTTAAGATTAGATTTAAGCCCTAAAACATGTTTTGTTGATATAATCAGTGATGCAAAAATCCAAAACTGGGTTAAAAATATTACTGGTAATACTAAATCAGGTGTTACCGCAAAAAATCTAATTAATCCAGGCGCATGGGCATAACCAACTCCGATTAAAATTTTTTTAAATGGAATTTTACTATTTTTATCCGGAAATAATTTAACTCCAATTACAAAAATTAATAAAGCCCAGACAAACCATGTTAGAATTGCAGTAAGCCCAGATAGACCTATTGATGTCTTGACTATGCTATTAGCAGCTATTGCTCCTGCAACACCTTCTAAGATCATAATTAAGCCTGCAAAATATATAGCTGCTTCACCAAAATATTTGTTATCTGAATAAAGAGCTTTATCTAACTTTAAAGATCTGAAAACTATATCTAAAAATACTGCAAACATAATTTATAATGAGGAGCGGTATATCCGCTCCTCAAATAATGATTTAACCTTTGACTACTTCTCTTGTATTTGCGTGGTGAGAGTCTGTAAATGGGATATCTACGACTACTGCATCTACAGGTTTACCTGGTTTAATAGAATATTTCTTAGGTAGATGTACTTTATATTTTGAGCCAACTTTTCCTTTTGGAAATCCATTATGATTTTTAGTACCATCATATGGAACATATCCCATAGCGATATTTGTTCCTTTTTCAGGATGATACCAAGGAGAAGTTATAAATCCGACTGGTTTTCCACCACTAGCTTTTGAAATTAACCAAAAATCTGGTGCATATTCTTTAATTGGTTTCCCCCCTAATTCCAAACCAACTAGCTGTAGTTTATAAGGTTTCTTTCCAGCTTTTAATTTTTTTCCCATTTTTTCAAGCGCTTCTTTACCTACGTAATTAGATTTTTTCTTCCACTCACCCTTACCAGATAATGATACTTGATATCCAAGATTACATTGAAAAGGATTATGCTCATGATCTAAATCCTGACCCCACGAGAGAATACCAGCTTGAATTCTTCTATGGTGTGCAGGTGCAATAACTCTTAATTTATGTTTTTTACCCGCTTTTAATACTGCATTCCACATATCATCAGCAT
Source organism: uncultured Pelagibacteraceae bacterium (assembly GCA_902515985.1). Classification (GTDB taxonomy): domain Bacteria; phylum Pseudomonadota; class Alphaproteobacteria; order Pelagibacterales; family Pelagibacteraceae; genus Pelagibacter. The sequence goes on along the minus strand of CABXWY010000009.1, from coordinate 4,029 downwards.
ACTTAGTTGCATTATATAAATATATTTCATATCCAGCTTCACCTGAAAAACCAGTTTGAGAAATTATGCATGGTCTACCACCAACTTTCGCTTTTGCTAAACCGTAGTATGGCATATTATCTAATTTAACTTGTCTCCCTATAAGATCTTTCATTAACGCCAATGCTTTTGGCCCTTGTATTTGAACAGGACAAGAGTCTATTTCATCTATTTCACATTTAAACTTTTTGTTTGCATTTACTCCTTGCAAATATAGCCCGATATCACTGTCTGATAAACTAAACCAAAATTCGTCTTTAGATATTCTTAAAAGTATTGGGTCATTTAAAACACCACCTTTATAATTGCACAAAATTACGTATCTTGCTCGCATTGGAGAGATTTTAGTAGCATCTCTAGTAATTACATAATTAACAAATTTTTCAGCGTCACGTCCCTTTACTCTTATTTGTCTTTCAACTGCAACATTCCACATTGTTACATCATTTTTAATTGAATTATATTCTACCATCGCACCATTTTTTCCTCTTACATATCCTCTTGGATGATAAATACGATTGTATACTGTAGCTCTCCAACAACCTGCTCTCATTGACAAATGCCAATAAGGTGATTTTCTTACTCGTGTTGAAATTAGTAATTCAACTTTTGTCGGACCACTTTGTCTTAAATTATATGGTACCTGACGATCTGATTGATTTACAGACGTTGCATGTTTCATTTTTGAATAATCAAATTCTTTAGACATATTTATTTTCCTCCAACCACTTGTTTGTTTCCTTCAAGCCGCCGAATGTATAAATGTGAAAAAAATCAGTATGCATTTTTAATTTCTCAATTAATTCATTAGGGTCTTTAGGTTTCATTAAATCTAACGCCTTACTAAAATTAGATTTAAGAAAATTTATGGAATTTTTTGCCCCAACAATATTAGCAAATTTAATTAAGCTAGTAATTTTAAGTGGCCCAGTAATTCCTACATGAACTGGTACAGATTGTTTGGATATAAAATCAATTATAAGCTGCGGATCCATCAACCATTGTGTGACGATATAATCAGCGTAAGGTTTTTTATCATCCATTGCTTTCTCCAATTTAGAATCCGATATATCAGGACTCCCCTCGGGATGTCCAGCAATTCCTATCTTCATCTGCTCAAAATAACCTGTTTCAAGAAGCTGGATTGAGCTGTCAAATTTACCAATAGGTTCTCTGCTACCACCTATAATAAGTGCTTGTTTTACACCTCCGTCTTTACAAATTGAAATGTAGTCTTTAAGTTGTGTTTCAGACTCAATTGATCTGGCTGGGAAATGAGGGATTGGGTTGTAACCACTTTTAACTAAGTTTACAGCTTGTTTTGCTGTATCCTTGTAGTCTCCACCTGGAAGCATTGTGATATAAACATCTTTTAAGGATGGTAAAGTCTCCAAATCAGTTTTAGGGCTAATTTCTAAAGAAAAATTCATTAAACGGATACTTATTTATTTTAGAAAAGCTGTCTATAAAAATTTAAGATCAAATTGAAACAGCTTATTTTTTATTTTGACCTCTATGTTTTTGGATCCTTTGGCCATACTTTTGAGTTACTCTATCAAAAATTATAGCAAGGGCTACAATCGCTAGACCATTCATCATCCCAAGAGCTAAATATTGGTTAGAAATAGATTGTAGAATTGGAATTCCCAGGCCTTTTACCCCAATCATAGAGGCTATTACAACCATCGCTAATGCCATCATAATAGTTTGATTTATCCCAGCAAATATTGTCGGAAGCGACAATGGTATCTGTACAGATTTTAATTTTTGTAATGGAGTTGCCCCAAATGCTTCACTTGCTTCGAGAGTTTCCTTGTCGACCTCTCTTATTCCTAAATTAGTTAATCTAACAATTGGAGGCAGAGCATATATACACACAGCCAATAAACCTGGCACTTTTCCAATTCCCAGCAACATTATAATTGGAATTAAATAAACAAAACTAGGTATGGTTTGCATCATGTCTAAAATTGGTAAAATAGTTTTTTCAGCTCTATTAGATTTAGACATCAAAACCCCAATTGGTATACCAACTACAATACAAACTAATGTTGCAACTGAAATTATAGCTACTGTTGCCATGCAGTTTTTCCACATTCCGAAATAACCAATAATAACAAAACATATCATTGTTCCAATTACTAGCTTAATACTCCGTGATCCGATCCATGCTAATAAACCAAAAACACCAATCACTAACGGCCATGGGCTAGTTACTAATAATTTTTCCAACCAAATTAGAAAATATAAAAGTGGATCAAAAAAACTTTCAATTCCATCTCCGTAGGCTCTTGAAAATTCTTTAAAACTTAAATCTATGCCCTTCTTTAATTCTCTTAAAGCAGTACGATCCATTTCAGGAATATTATTTAAGAAATCCATAAAATTTTGTTCTGAACCCGTTATTAAAACGGGTTCAGATAATTTACTTTATTAAAGTGATGCTTTGATCGCTTTTTTTGCTTTTCCAGATACCCATTTAGACCAAACTTTTTCTTGGGTCTTAAGGAATTCTACCGCAGCATCTGCACCTTCAGCTTGGTTTTCTCCCATCCAAACTAACATGCCATTCATTACTGGACCAGGATAAACTCTTTTCTTAAGATAGTTCATTCCATCTTTTCCAGCAGATTTTTTATAGTTATCAGTAGCTACAGTGAAAACTTCAGATTTAACCCATGAAGATTTCTTAGGATTAGCACAGTCTTGTTCTGGTTTTGATAAACAGTTATCCCAGTTATCTTTTCCAGCATATTCACCCATGTCTACAGCTTGCATATTATATTTTCCAATTAAAGCTGTTGGTGACCAGTAATAACCAAACCAGTTTTCACCTCTTTCGGCAGCCTTAGCAATTGAACCATCAAGTCCAGCCGCTGAACCAGTTTCAACAATCTTCCAACCTTTTTTTTCCATTTCCCAAGCTCTGTAATGGTTTCTGTTACTTAATTCACAGTTCCATCCTGGAGGACAAATATGAAATCCACCTTTTGATGGATCTTCAGGGTGTGGAAATAGATCAGGTCTTTTTAAAATTGCATCAGCAGTAGTTAGTTCTGGATGCTTTTCTAAAGTAGCAGGTAATACCCACCATCCTTCACCTAAACCAGTGATAGGAGCTTTATTTATAGAGTGTAGTTTTCCTTCAGCTACAGCTTTTTCTAACTCAACAATTGCAGCATTTGCCCAAAACTCAGGAGCAATATCTGGCTCACCTTTTTCTTGCATAGATGTAAATGTTGGCATAGTTGCACCTGGTACTAACTCAACTTCGCAACCATATCCTTTTTCTAGTATAATTTTATCAACCTCAGCCATGAAGTTAGCAGAAGCCCAGTTCATGTTAGCAATTGATATCTTTCCACAAGCAGCATTCGCAATTCCACTAAAAGAAGTGAAACCTAAAATAACTAGAGCAGAAAGTAATATTCTTTTTATGTTCATTTTATCTCCGTTTTTATATTTAAAGTTTAATTAGAACACATTGAAATTAAAAAGCAAACTAGTCTCAACTCCGAGTTGTATCAAAATTGTCTTTTAGCAAGATAAAATTGGATGTAACATTATTTTAATTAAAGGGTGGTATGAAAAAAGATTTACTCACTAGATTAAATGAAGGCCCAATAATTTGTGCCGAAGGATATCTTTTTGCAATGGAAAGAAGAGGGTATTTATCTGCTGGAGCATTTGTTCCCGAAGTTGTCTTAGAACATCCTGAAGTAGTTAGTCAACTTCATAAAGAATTTATAAGAGCGGGATCAGATGTTGTGCAGGCATTTACTTATTACGGTCATAGAGAAAAATTAAGAATTATAGGTAAAGAAGATTTATTAGAACCACTTCAAAAAAGTGCTTTGAAAATCGCTAATGATGCAAAAAATAGTTTTAAAGACTTAGATCTTATGGTCTGTGGAGATGTTGCAAATACAAATATTTTTGATCCTAATGATAAAAATTCATTTGCCGAATGTCAAAAGATGTATGAAGAAC
>CABXWY010000008.1 GCA_902515985.1 uncultured Pelagibacteraceae bacterium | reverse complement strand
TATTATAATATCCCCTAAGTAAAAAATTTTGTTATCAATTTTTTTTTTAATTGGGAAAGACAATATATCTGTAGCTTTATTTTTTTTTCTAAAAACTTTATTTAACTTTTTTATTTTCGAATTATTTGATAATAAGACCGTAATTACGGCTTTCTTATTTTTAAAACTATACTTCTTAGGCAAATGTTTAAGTATCCTGTTAAAAAATTTTGAACTGTTGCTTAATTTTTTTTTCCAAGCTGAGTTATCAACAAGGACTTCAGCTTTAATCATCTTTTTGATCTGAATAAGCTTTAACTATTTTTGAAACTAGAGGGTGTCTTACAACATCATTATGGTCAAAATCAACAACTGAAATTTCATCTAAATGACCTATGAGTTTTTTAGATTTATTTAGGCCTGATAATGATTTATTTGGTAAATCTATTTGTGAGGGATCACCGTTAACAACTATTTTAGAATTTTCACCAATTCTGGTTAAAAACATTTTAATTTGAGTATCTGTTGCATTTTGAGCTTCATCTAAAATTGCGAAAGAATTTTTTAATGTTCTCCCTCTCATAAATGCAAGCGGCGCAATTTCTATATCACCAATTTCTATTTTTTTTTGAATTTTTTCAAAATCTAACAAATCATATAAAGAGTCATAGAGGGGTCTTAAATAGGGATCAACTTTCTCTCTCATATCTCCAGGCAGAAAACCTAGTCTTTCTCCAGCTTCCACCGCAGGTCTAGATAAAATTATCCTATCAATCTTTTTCTCCAAAAGCATAGTTAATGCAACGGCAACGGCCAAGAAGGTTTTTCCTGTACCCGCAGGTCCAGTGGAGATTATAATTTCACTTTCTTTCAGAGTTCTTACATATTGTTTTTGTTTTTCAGATCGTGGTATAACTGATTTTTTTGGTGTCTTGATCATATATTCAATTTTTTGATCAGCATTACTATTTTCATTAATCATAAACTTATTTATTGAAGATAATATATCTTTTTTTTCTATTGTTCCATTATTTATAAATTGATCAGAAAGAAACATAATTGCATTTTTTATAATTTCGTTTTTTTTTATATCACTTTTGATGATGATTGAATTTCCTCTAAAATATAAATTTGTTTCTGTTAGTTTTTCAAGCTCTTTTAGGTTTTCATTAAATTCACCAACAACTCCCATTAGTAAATTATTATCTTGAAATATTACACTTACACTTTCATTACCTGAGTAAACAAACTTTATTTTACTTTTAAGATTAAGTTTTGCTTTATTCAATTTTATGCAGCCTTATTTTTACTTTTACTATTGAGCTCGCCAAATAAAGTATTTTGGTTACTCTTAGTTATCTTAACTTGAACTTTTTTTCCAATTAAATTTTTTTCACCTTCTAAAATAACTGAATTCATATATTCATTTCTACTAAATAATTTATTTTGTCCCTTCATTTCATTTTCTACAAGAACATCAATGTATTTGTTTTCTAAAGCTTTATTTTTTAACTTTTGATATCCAAATAATTTTTCTTGAATAATTTTAAGTCTATCTTTAGAAACATTTTCATCAATTGGTTTAAGTTTTGAGGCGGTTGTACCTGGTCTAGCACTAAAAATGAAAGAATAAGAATTAATAAACTTTATCATGTCAATTAGCTTAAGAGTATTTTCGAAATCTTCTATTTCCTCGCCAGGATACCCAATGATAAAATCACTAGAAAATTCAATTTTTGAATTAATTTCCTTAAGATAGTTAAATATATAAATGTAGTCCTCAACTTTATGTTTTCTATTCATTAATCTTAAAATCTTATTTGAGCCTGACTGAATTGGTAAGTGAACTAGTGGCATTAATTTTTTTGATTCTTTGTAACAATCTAATAAATCTTTAGACATATCTCTTGGGTGAGATGTCGTATAGCGTATTCTTTCTATGCCATCAATATTTTCAAGAGACATTATCAAATCTGAAAGCCTTAACTTTTTATTTACATCTACATAGTTATATGCATTTACATTTTGCCCCAAAAGAATAATTTCTTTTGATCCATTTTGAACTAAACTTTTTGCTTCATTTATTATTTGATCAAATGGTCTTGAGTATTCTGGACCTCGCGTATACGGCACTACACAAAAATGACAAAATTTATTGCATCCCTCTTGGATTGTTAAAAATGAAGAAACTTTACTTTTTTTATTTCTTATTTTGCTTAAATAGTTAAATTTTTCTATAGTATCAAAATCAGTAATTTGATTTTTAGATTTATTTTTCTCAAACTTCAAAATAATTTCGTTTAATTTATGATATGATTGTGGTCCGATCACGAGATCAATATAAGGTTCTCTTTTCAACATTTCGGTATTTTCTGCTTGAGCTACACATCCAGCAATAATAACTAAGGGTTTATTTTTGTTTAAGAAAAATTCTCTCACTCTGCCGATTTCATGATAAACTTTCTCTTTGGCTTTATCCCTAATATGGCATGTATTTAGAACAAAACAATCTGCTCTATTTAAACTCTCCGATTTTTCATATCCAATGATTTTTAATACATCCAATATTCTATTGGAGTCATAAACATTCATTTGACATCCAAATGTTTTAAGGAATACTTTTTTTGACATTAATAACTAATTTTTTTTTTTAACACCGTAGAGTTCAAGTTTGTGGTCTACGAGATCATATCCATATTTTTCCGCAATTTTTTTTTGTAATTCCTCGATTTCATCATCAACAAATTCAATTATCTCTCCAGTTCTTATATCTATTAAGTGATTGTGGTCATCGTTAATTTCATATCTTGCTTTACCACCTTTAAAGTCATGTTTGGTTAAAATCCCCGCTTCCTCAAAAAGCTTCACTGTTCTATAAATTGTTGCAATACTAATCTTTGGATCTATTTTAGATACTCTCTTATACAGCTCATCAACATCAGGATGATCGGATTCACCATATGTTTCTTTTGACTGAGAAATTACTCTTGCAATAGTTTTTCTTTGATCTGTAAGTTTTACACCTTTTTCAACACATTTTTTTTCTATCATTTCTGACATTACATATTTTAACTCTAATAAAGAGGTTTTATCAAATTTTTTTTGATATTAAATTTGTCACATAAATTGGGTAAATTTTTTAAATAATTAACTTTATATAAGTTTTCTGATGAATTTATTTTGTCTTTTCGATCTTTAAAATCAAGATAACTAAATGAATAATAATCAATTTTTTTAACTAAATGTATTCCTTTCACTATAGATAAAGAGCTTCTTAATCCTGCATAGCTTCCTGGTCCTCTATTAACATAAATTTTTTTAATTTTATTTATAGAAGTTTTGTAATTTAATAAAAATTTATCAATTAATATTATCAACTTATCATAATTCTTTTTACTATTCGAGTAAGTAGATGTATAAATATTTTTATTGAATATGAGACCCAAAAAAATTTTTTTTCCTGTCGCATCAATTATTAATTTTTTCATTTTATTCTTTTTTTTTACATTTAATTCAAATTCGGAAGAAAGTGAAAATAAATTTTTTGCGAATGATAAAGGTATTTTATCAATAATGTATCATAGATTTGATGAGATAAAGTATCCATCAACGAATATTCGAACAGAAATTTTTAGAAAACATATGAATATTATCTCAGAAAAAAAATACAATTTCTTGAATCCTAAAGAATTCGAAGAAAAATTTTCTCAAAAAAAAACAGATAAACTAATACTTCTTACAATAGACGATGGATTTTCCTCTTTTTATGAAAGTGCTTGGCCATATCTAAAAAAAAATGAAATTCCTTTTATATTATTCATATCAACTGAGGCTATTGGTAAAAAAGGTTATATGAATTGGAATGAAATAAAAGAAATAGAAAAAGAAAGTTTTGCATTTATTGGTAATCATTCTCATTCACATGAGTATTTATTAGATGTAAGTTTTGAAGATTTTAAAAAAGATATACTTCAATCAAAAAAAATTTTTGAAAATAATTTGGGATATAATCCTATTTTTTTTTCTTATCCTTTTGGAGAATTTAGTTTTGAGCAATCATCATTTATTGAAAAATATTTTAAATATGCTTTTGGACAACATTCGGGTGTTATAGATCTTAATAAAAATGCTTATGAACTTCCAAGATTTCCTATAAATGAAAAATACGGTGATATTAAAAGATTTGAATTTGTGATCGATTTATTGCCATTAGAATATAAAAAAGTGATACCAAAAGATAAATATATAATAAATAATAATCCTCCAAAGTTAGAAATAGAATTTTTTAAAAATCAAAAAAACCTTAAAAATATAAATTGTTTTTCCGATGAGGGAGATAAATGGAAAAAAACAAAAGTAATATTTCAAAATAATATTTTAATTGTAGATTTTTCAGATAAATTTAAATTTAGAAGAGGTAGGATAAACTGTTCTTTAAATGATACAGAGGGTTGGCGATGGTTTGGATTGCAGTTTTCTGTAAAACTAGATTAAATAATATTTTTTAATTGAAAGCTTGAAGGTAATAATTTTACCTTATCAAAATCCTGTAAACTATTTTGTTTGATAATTTGTTTTATTATTTTTGTGTATTCTTTGCCTGTAGCAGCATATTTATCCAAATAGTCTGCTAATATAAGGCTATCTAATTTTTCATCATTGTCTCTCATTTTTGCTCTCTCGGATCTGAAATTTTTGTAACTTCCATGTGTATTTAGATTTCTTTGATAAGCTCTTACTGATGCCTTTAAAACTTTAAACTTCATTACTTTATGCTTTGCGTCTTCAGAGTTCACTCCTGCTGGCTTTATTCCTTCTCCTGACCATGTCCACTGTCCAAAAAGTGCATTTCCTTCAATAGCAAACCTGGAAGTACCCCATCCAGTTTCTTTGGCAGCTTGTGCAATTGCTAAGGAAGCAGGAACAATATCCATTCTCACTTTCAAAGTTGATAAATCTTTATTTAAAACTCCATACTGCTTAAATTTTGAATTTAACCATTTTTTTTCTGTTTCTGAGTTCATATTCTTATTAAGAATTTTAAAAAGTTTTTTTCTATCAACTTTAATTCTATTATTTTCCTCGAGAATTAAAGGTAAAATAATCTTTATAAACAAATTCTTTTTCTTTTTTGTACTTTCTATATTTTTTATTTCAGTAGGCAACAAAGAAAGATTTATAGGTTTTACAATTTTATTTTTTCTAACATCCGTAAGGCTGTACTTGGTATCTTTAAAAAGTTGATTAATTGTTTCAGCACTTAGTCTAACGGTATCGGTTGGAACTTCTTCAATTGAAAACACATCTTCAAATAAATTCTCCAAATCTAGTCCTTCATCAACGTTTTTTTGATCTAAAGATTTACCGTCTAAAACTTTTTGAAAATTAACATTTGAGTTATTATCAACAGTAGAATTACTTACATTAATATCTTCTTTGATATTTACAGATAACGGTATTAATGCAGAAATCATAATCAAAGCAAAACTACTTAATGTGGTAAAATAAAAACTTTTTAAATCTTTTGATAGAAAACTATTTTTTTTTTTTGTAATTATAAAACCTTTTTCAATAAGTTTTTTTTTTATTTGATTTAAATTTATTTTTTTGGACTTAAGCATTTGAAATAAAATTTATTCTTTAAACAGCCTCTACTTGCTTTATATCTGGAATATAGTGCTGTAGTAAGTTTTGAACACCACGTTTTAAAGTAATTATTGAACTTGGACATCCAGAACAGCTTCCCTGAAGTTTTACTTTTACTATTCCATCTTTGTAATTTACGAATTTAATATCTCCACCATCATTGGCAACTGCTGGTTTAACCTTTGTTTCTAAAATAGTTATAATCTTTTTTTCAATATCTTTATAGTTTTCACCTATTTTTATATAAGATTTTTTATCAATTATTAATTCATTGCCCTGTTCAAAAAAATCATTAATCAAAGAAATTACAATATGTTTTATATCTTCCCACTCGATATTTTCATTTTTATTAACAGATAAAAAATCAGAGCCTAAAAACATACTTTCTACTCCATTAACTGATAAAATATTTCTTATAAGCTCATTATCAGTATTTTTTTTATCTGAAAATTCCAATGAGTCTACATTTGAAATATTTTTGCCAATTAGAAATTTTAGTGAATTGGGATTAGGGGTTTTTTGAGTTTGAACGAACATATTAATATATATATAGTTATAAATACCTAAATTTGAAGTACTTTTTTAAAAACCTATTTTTTGTTTGATATCATTAACTTTTTTTTTAGCAATTTTTTCAGCCTCAATTGATCCTGACTCTAAAACTTCATCAATATATTTCTCATCTTTTAAAAGCTTATTGATTTCTTTAGATATAGGGTATATTTTTTCAACTAATACCTCAGCTAATTTATTTTTAAAATCCGAAAAATTTTTTCCTTTAAAATTATTTATTGTTGATTCTAAATTTTGGTTTTGAATACTTGAAAATATTCCATAAAGATTCATTAACTCTGGCCTACGGTTGATTTCTTTATCATTTTCTGGCAGTTCGGCACTATCGGTTTTTGCTTTTTTAATTTTATTTACAATTTGATCTTTATCATCTGTGATATTAATTCTACTGTGATCTGAGGGATCAGATTTACTCATTTTTTTTGTTCCATCTTTTAAACTCATTATTCTCGAAAAATTTTCTTGTATTAAAGGTTCGGGTGGAATTAAAAAATTAGGGCAATTAAAATCTAAGTTAAATTTTTGAGCTATATCTCTGGTAAGTTCTAAATGCTGCTTTTGATCTTCTCCCACAGGAACATGAGTTGAGTCATATAAGAGTATATCTGAAGCCATCAATATTGGATAAATGTAAAGACCTACGCTAGCTTTCTCTTTGTCTTTTCCTGCTTTTTCCTTAAATTGTGTCATTCTATTTAACCAACCCATTCTTGCTACACATCCAAGTAGCCATGCACCTTCTGAATGTGAGGGAACCATCGACTGATTAAATATTATACTTTTTTTAGGATTTAGTCCGCTAGCTAAAAAAGTGGCAGTTGTTTCTCTTATATTTTTTTTTAAAATTTTAGGATCCTGTTTGACTGTTATTGCATGTAAATCTACAACACAATATATACAATTATTCTTATTGTCTTTTTGTAAATTAACAAAATTTTTAATTGCACCTAAATAATTTCCCAAATGTAAGTTACCGGTTGGTTGAACCCCAGAAAAAATTTTTTTTGACATGAGAATTAATACTTTAATTTAATATCAGACATTTTGAAAGCTTTTGTAAGGATTGATATAAGCATATAGATTACGAATGTTATGACAACAATTAAAATTATTGTTAAAAGTTTGTATTCACTTTCATAAACTAGAAAATCATCAAAATAAGTGATTAGTTGATAAAATAAAAAAGAAGTGATAGTTGACGAAAAAAATATTTTAAGAATAGAAAAATTTAAATTAATTTCGAAAACAAAGTATTTTTTTTTTATTAAATATCCAAATAATATAATAGCATTGAACCATGAGGATATTGTTGTGGCTATTGGAATTATAATAAACCCAATAATTGGAAAAAAATATAGGCTAATACATACGTTTATAATTACTGAATAAACAGAAATGGTAAATGGAGTTTTAGTATTATGTCTTGCAAAAATATAACTTGAAAAAACTTTAATTAAAGCAAATGCAGGTAATCCAAAAGCAAAATAAAATAAAGCATCAGATGAATTTTTTACACTTAAGTAATCAAAAGAACCATATCCAAAAAGTGCAGAAGTAATTTGCTCCGAAGAAATTAGAAGCGCAAATGTTGCGGGTATACACAAAAATAGACTTAACTCTAGGGATTTATTTTGAATAAATTTTATTTTTTTAAAATTATTTTGTTCTACGTATTTACTTAAATTTGGCAATAAGACTGTACCTATAGCAATACCTGCAATTGCTAAATTAATTTGATATATCCTATCAGCATAATAAAGATATGAAACAGCACTTGCTTGAAAAGAAGCGATAATTGTTCCAACCAAAATATTTATTTGTGTTACTCCAGATGAAAAAATACTAGGAATTAGTTTTTTAAAAAAAAATTTTAATTTATTGTCAAATTTTATTTTAAAAGAAAATTTTGGATAAAAATATTTTCTTGTAAAAAAAATTAAAAATAATAATTGCACAATACCTGATGCAGTAACCGCATAAGACAAATAAAATACAAGATTATCATTTAAGTGATTTGCAAAAAGAATAGTTAAAATTAAAAATATATTTAGAATTATAGGCGCAGCAGAAGCAACTGCAAACCTATTATATGAATTAAGAATTGCTCCAAAAAATGAAGATAGACTTACAAATATAAGAAAGGGGAAAGTAATTCTGGTTAAGCTGATTGTTGTTTCTAACTTTTCACCACTTTCAGTAAAACCAGGAGCAATTAGAAAAATAAATATAGGCATAAAAATTTCTATTATTAAAACGAGAAATAAAAGTCCTAAAACAAGAAAATTAAAAACATTGTTTGCAAATTTCTTTGAATTTTGTTTTCCTTTGTCCAGCTCAGACATATAACTTGGTACAAAAGCAGAGTTAAAAGTACCTTCTGAAAAAAGTCTTCTAAATGTGTTGGGTATTCTGAAAGCAACAAAAAAAGCATCAGCTAGTGGTCCAGAGCCTATATAAATAGCTATTAAAACATCTCTGAGGTATCCAAAAATTCTACTTACTAAAACAAAGAAGCTATATGTGCTTGTTGACTTAATTAGATTCATAAATCATATTAGTCTTATAAATTAGTTCTATTTGTATATCTATTTAATAAAAGATGAAAAAAAATAAAATTGAACATTACTCTGATAAAGAAGCTCTTGATTTCCATCATAATAAAAAATCTGGCAAGATTGAGATTATCTCGTCAAAACCAATGACTACTAAAAGAGATTTGGCTTTGGCATATTCTCCAGGTGTAGCTGCTCCAGTAAAAGCAATATCAAACAATCCAGAAGCAGCATATGATTATACTAGCAAAGGTAATTTAGTTGCTGTTATCAGTAATGGTTCAGCAATTTTAGGTATGGGAAATCTTGGTGCGCTTGCATCAAAACCAGTTATGGAAGGAAAAGCAGTTTTATTTAAACGATTTGCAGATATAAATTCAATAGATATAGAGATAGATTCATCAGACGCTAATGAAATTATTAAGAGCATAAAAAGTATTGCAGGAAGTTTTGGAGGTATAAATTTAGAGGATATAGCTGCACCAGATTGTTTTATTATAGAGGGAAAATTAAAAGAAATACTCGATATTCCTGTGTTTCATGATGATCAACATGGTACTGCAATTATAACAACTGCAGCACTTATAAATGCCTTGGATATTTCGAAAAAATCAATAAAAAAAATAAAAGTGGTTGTTAACGGAGCGGGAGCTTCTGCTATTGCTTGTACTAATTTACTTAAAAAAACAGGGGTTCCTCACAAAAATATTGTTATGATAGATAGCAAGGGTGTTATTTACAAAGGTAGAGATAACTTAAATAAGTGGAAAGTTGTTCACGCGATAGATACAAAAAAAAGAACTCTAGCAGATGCAATAGAGGGAGCTGATGTTTTTTTAGGTCTATCATCTAAAAGTATATTGTCTAAACAGATGGTTAAGAAGATGTCAAAAAACCCAATAATTTTTGCATGTGCAAACCCTGATCCAGAAATAACACCTGAAGAAGTGGAAGAGGTTAGGAAGGATGCAATTGTAGCGACTGGAAGATCAGATTATCCAAATCAAGTAAATAATCTAATAGGATTTCCATACATATTCAGAGGTGCTCTGGACGTAAGAGCAAAAACAATTAATGAAGAAATGAAAATAGCTGCAGCAAATGCTATCGCTTCATTAGCTAGAGAAAGAGTACCCGATGAAGTGGTAGCAGCTATGGGGGGTGAAAGACCATCTTATGGAAAAGACTACATAATCCCATCAACATTTGATCCAAGATTAATAAGCGTAATACCTGTTGCTGTAGCTAAAGCTGCTATGAAAACTGGTGTAGCTAGAAAAAAAATAGAAAATTTTGAAATTTATTCTGAACAATTGAAACAAAGACTTGATCCTTCAGTTACAATAATGCAAGGTATTAATAATCAAATTAAAAAAAATCCAAAAAGAGTAGTTTTTGCAGATGGGGAAGACGAGGAAACTTTAAAAGCAGCAATTGCTTTTAAAAAAGGTGGTTTAGGAATTCCAATAATTATAGCAAAAGAGGAAATTATTAAGAAAAAACTAAAAGAAATTGGATATAGTGAAAACCTTGGTATTGAAATAGTAAACTCAAAAAATAAAATATTACGTGAAAAATATATAAAATTTTTATTTGAGAAACTACATCGGAAAGAAGGTCTTCTCGAGAGAGATTGTGATAAGTTAATAAGAAATGATAGAGTTATCTGGTCTTCTTGTATGGTTGAGTGTGGGGATGCCGACGCGATGGTAACTGGAAATACAAGGAGGTATTCTTCCTCTCTTAAAAAGGTTGTTAAAGTGGTAGATTCAAGACCAGGTGAAATTATGTTTGGTTTAAATATGATAGTTAACAAAGGTAAAACAGTGTTTATTGCAGATACTACGGTCCATGAGTATCCAACCTCAAAACAAATGTCAGAAATTGCTATATCCGCAGCAAGGGTAGTAAGATTATTTGGCTTTGACCCTAAAATCGCTTTTTTGTCTCATTCCACTTTTGGTCAACCAATTACAAGTAGAACCAAACATATTAGAGATGCTGTAGATATATTGAAATCAATGAAAGTTGACTTTAAATTTGATGGAGATATGCAACCTGATGTTGCTTTAAGTGAAGAATACAGAGATTTATACCCATTTTCTGAAATAGTAGGAAAAGCAAATGTTTTAGTAATGCCTGGACAACATAGTGCAGCAATAGCATATAAAATTATGAAGACTCTTGGCGGCGCAAAGGTTATTGGCCCACTTCTTATTGGACTTGGAAGAGCAATAGAAATTGTTCCCTTAAGATCCTCAACATCTGAAATACTAAATCTAGCTTCTGTAGCAGCATATTCTGCTGGGGTGATAAATTATGATAAAGTTAATTAATTAAATGCTTACCGAAATTTTACTTCTAATAATTTTTGGATTTGTGTTTATTTGGTCAACTGCATGGATAAGGTATTTTAATACACTTGACGAAAGATTGGGCGATTCAATCTGGAGATGGAGTTATGATTATCCAGTAAAAGGAAAAAGAGATATATCAAATTTAGACGATAAAGAATTTGTTTTACTCAGAAGAAAAAGAAATAAAGCAGTTACCTTAATGTGGTGGATCTTTTTTATACTATTTATTATTTTAATGTCGTTTATGAGTAAATTGCTTTTGATTTTATTATCCTAGTTTTTTTGTATTCTTAAATCCTCAACCAATAGTATACTAGCTATTATACTTTTAACATCCGGTATTGATTTACCTTCTTTTAATACCTCTTTTTGCTCTTCTTTCGTTTGAGCAATCCCATAAATATAAATTTTCTTTTTATATGTATCAATGTTGTAATTAGTTGATTTTATGTTCTTGTTTAAAATCAATGCAGTTCTTAACTGAGATGTAATGAGAAGATCGGTAGCTGACTGCTTAAAGTTAAATTTTTCTTTTATAATTAAATTATTTCGTACAGATCTTACGCCTTTTGTTTCCCACGCTATTTTAGTAATATTTAATTTTTCCTCTGGTTGATCAACTTTTCCTGTAAGAAATATTCTTCCATCTAGGACTTTCAAATTAACTGATAAAAGATATTTTTTGTTCTCAAGCAATAATCTGGCCGTTAAATTTTTTTGCATTATATTATCATCTATTTGGGTTCCTAAAGATCTCGGATCTATTGCTACACTTACTCCGGTACCAAATAAACCCTGCGAAGAAGTTCCGATACATCCATTTAATATAAATAAAAATAATAAAAGTATAAATTTATTTTTCATTTTTAATTTGAAGACAATAATTATAGATTGTCTTTTTTGGTATATCTTTAATTTTTTTTATTTCTGATACAACATCTTTGATACTTAATCTTTTCATAAGTTTTCTTATTTTCATTTTATCCAGTTCTAATAATTTATAATTTGATTCGTTTTCAAGTTTTTCAGAGAGTACTAAAGTAATTTCTCCCCTAAGCTCAATATCAAAGTCTTTAATTTCTGAAACTTTCAGTCTGAAATGTTGTTCATACATTTTAGTTAATTCTTTACAAATTAATATTTTTCTATCTGAAAAATATTTCTCTAAAAATATTGAGTTTTTTTTAAATTTTTTTGCTGATATAAAAAAGACAATTGTTAAGTTTAATTTTGATAAAATTTCCATATCTTTTTTTATATCTTTTGTTTTTTCTGGAAAAAATCCGTAAAAAATAAATTTGTCTGAAAAACCACTTATTGATATGGCAGATATCACAGATGATGGTCCTGGGATTGAAAAAATATTTATTTTCTTTTTTATACTTTCATTTACAAGTATAGCTCCAGGATCTGAGATGCACGGTGTTCCAGCATCTGAAATAATTGAAACTATTTTTTTATCTTCTAACAATTTCATTATTTTATAAAGACTCTTTTTTTCATTAAATTTGTGATATGCAAGAAGTTGTTTATTTCTAATATTGTGTTTATCTAAAACCTTTTTCGATACTCTAGTATCTTCGCATAAAATTAGGTCAGATAATTTGAGAATTTGAAGTGCATTTAGAGTTATATCCATCAAATTGCCTATAGGGGTAGAAACCACATATAAACCACTTTTAAAGTTTATTAATTTATTTTGATCCAATGGAATCATTAATGAATATAATTATAATAAAGATTTATAAATGAAAGCAGATATTAGATATTTTTTGATAGTTTTTTTTATAATTATTTTCCCTAAATACGTAAAAGGGAATGATGAGATTAAAATCGGACTACTAGCCCCTTTTTCTGGAGAATTTAGAAATATAGGAAAATCAGTATTTAGTTCTGCAAGAATAGCGTTAAACAAAATAAATAATGAAAATATCAATATTTTACCAAGAGATACTAAAGGAAATAATATTGAAACGCTTAAACAAGTTGAGAGTTTATATAATAAAGGCGTAAGGATATTTATAGGTCCTGTTTTTAATAAAAATTTAAAAGGGCTTGATAAGTTTAAAGATGCATATTTTTTATCTTTAACAAATAAAATTTTAAATAATCCTAAAAATGTTATAAGTGCAGGGATTAACGCTAAATCACAATTCAACGCAATAAAAAAATATCAAAAAAAAAACGATCTAAATAAAACCTTAATCTTGATACCTAAAAAAGATTATAAAGCAGAAATAGAATATGCAATTAAAGAATCTGGATTTAAAGCAAAGAAAGTTTTTTACTATGATATTGAGCCAACCAAATTAACCAAACAAATAGAGAAGATAACAAGATATAATATAAGAAAACAAAATTTAGAAGATGAAATTAAACGTATAGAAAATTCTGACGAAGATAACAAAGAAAAAAAATTAGAAATTTTAAATAAAAGAGATACGCTCGGGAAGATAGGTTATGACTCTGTTGTTATAGCAGATTTTGATGAGAGTTTAAAAAGTGTTACAACTTCCTTATTATACACTGACGTATCGCCAAAAAACGTTAATTTTATATCCCTCAATCAATGGTTTGATGAAACTCTATTTAAAGAAACCGCTTCACAGCCAATAAGCTTTCCCTCTGTAAATAAAGAAAATTTTGATCAATTCAAAAAAAACTTTAAAGAATTTTATAATAGTGAACCAAATCAACTTTCTTTGATAACATATGACTTAATTGGTTTAGTATACTATCTTCTGTTACAGAATGACTTCGAGATAAGTGATAATATTTTTAAAAAAGAAAGTAAATTTAAGGGAATGTCTGGGATATTTGAAATTAAGAACAAAAAGATAAATCACGAATTAAACTTTTACAGAGTCGAGGCAGGTTCGTTTATAAAAATTTTTTAAGTTTGCTAAATGCCTTTGCTCTATGATCAATTTTAAATTTGTTTTTAAATTTCATCTGACCAAATGTAATTTTTTTTCCATTGGGGATAAATATGGGATCATATCCAAAACCATTCTTTCCAATTTTTTTATTTGACAATCTGCCCTCAACTTTGCCAATTGAATAGATTTTCTTTATGTTTGGACCATAAATACTAAGAGCACAAATAAACCTTGCAGTGACTTTTTTTTTTCTCCAGTTTTTATCAACTTTATTAAGTTCCCTGAAAACTTTATTTATTGCTAAATTAAAATTGTTTTTTTTACCCGCCCATCTTGCTGAGAAAATACCAGGTTTTTTATTTAAAATATCAATCTCCAATCCAGAGTCATCCGCTAGACAAATTTTCCCAGTTTTTTTTGAGAAATATTTTGATTTTATATAAGAATTTTGCAAAAAGGTTTTACCAGTTTCTTTTGGACTTTTAATTTTACGACTATTTATTGTGTAAATATTAATATATTTTGGGAGTAACTGCTTTATTTCTCTCACTTTTCCTGAATTATTTGACCCAATTAATAGATTTTTAATTTTTTTATTTTTCATCTGGAAATTCCTTATTTTCATACCATATAGCATTGTATGGATAAAAGAAAAGACGACAATATAATCATAAATGAGAAAGATCCGAATAAAAATATAGATAAAGAAACTAATAAAGAAGAACTATCAACTGAAGATAAGATAAAAGAAATTGAAGATAAGTTAACAAGAGCGTATGCAGAAATGGAAAACCAAAGAAGAAGATATGAAAAGGAAAAAGATGATGCCTTCGAGTATGGAGGTTTTGCTTTCGCTAAAGAAACACTTAATTTATTAGATAATTTAGATAGATCTAAAATTTCACTAGAAAATGATGAAAAACTAAAAAATTCTAATTCGCTTGAAAAAATTTTTGAGCATCTTGATATTATTAAAAAAGATATGATTTCGATTTTCAAAAAAAATAATATTGAAAAGATTGAAACTATAAATAGAAAATTAGATCCTAATTTTCATCAAGCTATGATGGAAGTTGAGGATGATACTAAAGACCCTGGCACCATAGTCCAGGAAATACAAACCGGATACATGATGAAGGACAGACTTTTAAGACCCGCTTTGGTTGCGGTATCAAAAAAACTGAAAAAATCTGAAAAAAAGGATGAAAAGATAGAAAATAATGAAGAAAATGACAAAAATTAGTCAAAAACTAACTTGCAGAGATAGAAATAGCACTTATATGAAATGTTATAATTATGAGTAAAGTGATAGGTATAGATTTAGGAACAACGAATTCTTGTGTAGCAATAATGGAAGGCACACAAGCTAAAGTATTAGAAAATGCAGAGGGTGCGAGAACAACTCCTTCAGTGGTTGCTTTTACCGATGGAGATGAAAAATTAATTGGTCAACCCGCTAAAAGGCAAGCAGTAACAAATCCAGAGAATACAATATTTGCAGTTAAAAGATTAATTGGAAGAAATTTTAGTGACGCCACTGTGAAAAAAGATATTGAAACTGCTCCTTTTAAAATAATAAATTCTGATAAGGGAGACGCATGGATAGAAGCCAAAGGTCAAAAATATTCTCCTTCTCAAATTTCAGCTTTCGTTCTTCAAAAAATGAAAGAAACAGCTGAAAAATATTTAGGGCAAGAAGTTTCTAAGGCAGTAATAACTGTTCCAGCATATTTTAATGATGCACAAAGACAGGCAACCAAAGATGCTGGCAAAATTGCAGGTTTAGAGGTTTTAAGAATAATCAACGAACCTACGGCTGCTTCATTGGCATACGGTTTGGATAAAAAAGAGAATAAAAAAATTGCAGTTTACGACTTAGGTGGTGGAACTTTTGATGTATCAATTTTAGAATTAGGTGATGGAGTATTTGAAGTTAAATCTACTAATGGAGATACTTTTCTTGGAGGTGAGGACTTTGATAACACAATTGTAGAATACCTTTTGAGTGAGTTTAAAAAAGAAAATGGAATAGATCTAAAGTCTGACAAATTAGCTCTGCAAAGATTAAAAGAGGCCGCTGAAAAAGCGAAAATTGAGCTTTCTTCAGCTACTCAAACAGAAATAAATCTTCCTTTTATTACTGCTGATAAAACTGGCCCAAAACACATAAATCTGAAAATGACAAGAGCAAAACTTGAAGCTTTGGTTGAGGATTTAATTTCTAGAACAATTCCCCCATGTCAAACAGCTCTAAAAGATGCTGGTTTGTCTGCAAGCGAAATTCATGAAATTGTTTTAGTTGGAGGAATGACAAGAATGCCTAAAGTCATCCAAGAAGTTAAAAACTTTTTTGGAAAAGATCCTAATAAATCTGTTAATCCCGATGAAGTAGTAGCAATGGGTGCCGCTATACAAGCGGGTGTTTTACAAGGTGACGTTAAAGATGTTTTATTGCTAGATGTAACTCCTCTCTCACTAGGAATTGAAACATTGGGTGGAGTTTCAACAAAATTAATTGATAAAAATACAACAATACCTACAAAAAAAAGCCAAGTTTTTTCTACTGCTGAAGATAATCAGCCTGCTGTATCAATCAGAGTTCTCCAGGGTGAAAGGGAAATGGCGGCTGACAACAAAGTTTTAGGAAACTTTGAATTGGTTGGGATTGCTCCTGCTCAAAGAGGTATTCCTCAAATCGAAGTAACTTTTGATATTGATGCAAATGGAATTGTAAATGTATCAGCAAAAGATAAAGGTACTGGCAAAGAACAGAAAATTCAAATTCAAGCTTCGGGTGGACTTAGTGATGACGAAATAAGTAAAATGGTAAAAGAAGCTGAAGCAAATAAAGAAGCAGATAAGAAAAAAAGAGATGCCGTTGATTCACGAAACCAGGCTGATACGCTTTTACATTCTACTGAGAAAAATTTAAAGGAACATGGGTCTAAGGTTTCTGAAGCTGATAAAAAGGCTATAGAAACAGCATCTGCTAATTTAAGAAATGCATTAAAAGGTACAGATTTAGAAGATATTAAAAAGAAAACTCAAGATTTAGTTCAATCTTCAATGAAGTTGGGTGAAGCAATTTATAAATCTCAACAAAGTGCTAAAGCTGGGGATGCACCAAAAGATAAAAAAGAAGAAGGAAAAAAAGACGATAACGTTGTTGATGCAGACTTTGAAGAAGTAAAAGACGAAAATAAGGAAAAGAGCGCCTAAATATCAACTGATTATCTCTAAATTGTTATGGCAAAAAGAGATTATTATGATGTGTTGGGTGTTAGCAAAGAAGCAACTCCTGATCAAATTAAATCTGCTTATAGAAGACTAGCCGTAAAACATCATCCTGATAAAAATAAAGGAGATAAAGCCTCTGAAGAAAAGTTTAAAGAGGCTTCGGAAGCATATCATGTACTTTCAAATTCAGAACGTAAACAAAATTATGATAATTTTGGACATGCGGCCTTTGAAAATAATGGTGGTGGAAGAGGAGGATTTGGTAACTTTGATTTCTCAAATCACTTTTCCGATATTTTTGAGGATTTTTTTGGAGATGGTTTTGGTGGAGGAAGAAGATCAAGAAGATCTAATAATAGAGGTTCAGATCTAAGATATGATTTGTCTATTACTCTTGAGGAAGCTTATTCTGGAAAAAAGCAAGACATAAAATTTTCTTCATCAGAAAGATGTGATATTTGTAAAGGTAGTGGCTCAAAACCTGGACATAATGTTGGATCTTGTTCAATGTGTGGAGGTCATGGTCAAGTCAGATCAAATCAAGGCTTTTTTACTGTACAACAAACATGCCCACAATGTTCAGGATCTGGTGAAGAAATTACAAATCCCTGCTCAAGCTGTGGGGGACAAGGAAAAAAACAATCCTCTAAAAGATTATCAGTAACTATTCCGAAAGGTATTGATGATGGAACAAGAATAAGGCTAGCTGGCAAAGGTGAGGCTGGAAATAGAGGTGGTGGGAATGGTGATTTATACTTATTTGTGAATGTTTATTCTCATGAATTGTTTAAGAGATCTGAAGAAAATTTATTTTTTGAATTTCCAATTTCTTTCACAGATGCTGCTTTAGGAACATCTATTGAAATACCAACAATTGATGGTGGTAAAGCAAAGATTAAGATCCCTCCAGGTACACAAACTGGAAAACAGTTCAGACTTAGAGGAAAAGGAATGCCTTATATGAGAGGAAGTGGAATAGGGGATCTTTATATTCAGGTTAATACAGAAGTTCCAATCTCATTGAATAAAGAACAAAAAGAATTACTTGAAAAATTTAGAGAAATTGAAAATGAAAAGTCAAACCCAAGCATAAAAAAATTCTTTCAAAAAGCAAAGAGTTTCTGGAAAAGTTAATACCATTTAAGCATAATTAAAATATTTATTTATGAATTTTGAATATATAATGCCTACAATTTCATTAATATTAGTACTTATATTAGTGCTTCCAAGTTTTCTTTCATCTAACTCAAACCTAAAGACATTTTTAAAAAATATATCTATTTGGGCTATAATTGTTTTGGTTGTTATGATAGTTTTAAATTTCATCTACTAAATGAAAAAAATTAATTTGGCTATTACTGGTTGTATGGGACGTATGGGTCAACAGATTATTAAATCTGCAAAATCAGACAAAAGTTTTAAAATAGTTACTCTTACAGAAAACAAATTAGTAAATAAAAAAATTTATGGATTAAAACCTACACTTAATACTGAGGAAGCAATCAGAAAAGCAAATTTAATCATAGATTTTACGGTTCCTAAATGTACTTTTGAAATTTTAAGAATATCATCAAAACTAAAAAAAAAAGTAATTATTGGGACTACTGGATTTACAAAAAAAGAGGAGGATTTGATAAAAAAATATTCAAAAAGAATTCCTATTCTCAAAGCAGGAAATATGAGCTTAGGAATAAATTTGTTAATGTATCTAACAGAAATTGCATCAAAATCTCTTGGGGATAAATTTTTAAGTAAAGTTTTTGAAGTTCACCACAAACATAAAAAAGATAATCCTTCGGGAACAGCTTTGATGCTGGGTAAAGGCATAGCTATTGGAAAGAAAAAAGATTTTTATAACTTAATAGGAAAAAAATATTTAAATAAAAAAGTATTTCCTTATGGGAAAAAAATTAATTTTAATTCAATTAGAAAAGGTGAGGTTATTGGTAAACATGAAGTTAGTTTCTCAAGTGGTAAAGAAATAATTACTTTAAATCATGAAGCATTCGATAGAGCACTTTATTCAGAGGGAGCACTTGCAGCAGCAAAATGGTTAAGTAAGAAGAGACCTGGTCTTTATTCAATGAGAGATCTTTTGAATTTTAATTAATGAAAGATAAAGATCGAGCTAAATTAATTGTTAAAATTTTAAATAAAACCTATCCGAGAATTTTTGTACCCTTAAAAAGTAGAAATGTTTTTACTCTGCTTATATCTGTATTATTATCGGCACAATGTACTGATGTTAATGTAAATAATGTTACAAAGTTTATTTATCCTAAATATTATAAACCAAAACATTTTTTAAAATTAGGAATAAAGAAGATTGAAAAGCTTATAAAAAAAATAGGTATATTTAGAATTAAAGCAAAAAGCATTTACAATCTATCAAGAATAATAATTGAAAAACATAATGGCAATGTACCAAAAACATTTGAAGAATTGGAAGAGCTTCCTGGAGTTGGTCATAAAACTGCAAGCGTTGTTATGTCTCAAGGTTTTGGATATCCTGCCTTTCCAGTCGATACACATATTCATCGATTAGCACAAAGATGGGGCTTAACTAATGGTAAAAATGTTGATCAAACTGAGAAAGATTTAAAAAGATTATTTCCAAAGAGATATTGGAATAAATTACATCTTCAAATAATTTTTTATGGTAGAGAGTTTTGTAAGGCGCGAGATTGTTACGGAATAACTTGTAAAATTTGTACTAGTTGTTATCCTAACAGAAAAAAACCAATTCAAACAAAGAGAGCTTGATATGAAGATTTTAGGAATAGGAAATGCAATTGTTGACGTTATATGCAAGGTGGGTGATGATTTTTTAAGTAATAATAATTTAACTAAAAGTACAATGAAATTAATTTTTGACGAAAAAGAGTTCAAAGAATTGCTTTTAAACCTTAAAATAGAAAAAACAGTTTCTGGAGGCTCTGTTGCAAATTCTATAGTTGGTTTATCTCAGCTAGAAAATGAAGTTGGTTTTATAGGTAAGGTTTCTGATGACGAACTTGGATCAAAATACGAAGAGGGATTAAAACGAGAAAATGTGAAATATTTTTATTCTAAGAAAAAGGAAGATCTTCCAACTGGAACTTGTTTGATATTAGTAACTCCTGACTCTGAAAGAACTATGTGTACTTTTTTAGGAACTGCAGGAAAAATAAATGAAAACGATGTTAGTTCGGATGCAATTAAAAAAAGTGAAATAATTCTTCTTGAAGGATATTTGTGGGATGAAGGTGAACCAAAAAAAGCATTTGAAAAAGCTATAATGAATGCAAATAAAGTTGCCATGTCTTTATCTGACCAATTTTGTGTTGATCGACACAAACCTCACTTTTTAAATTTAGTTAAAAATAAATTAGATATAACATTCGCTAATGAACAAGAGATAATGTCATTAATAGATGCAAAGTCTTTTGATGAAGTAATAAATTTTTCAAAATCTCTTGGTAAAATAATTGTTTTAACGAGAGGTGAGAAAGGAGCTGTTGCAATAAAAAACGAGGAAGTAGTTGAATGTGGAATAAAACCAGGTCTTAAAATTGTTGATTTGACTGGAGCAGGAGATCTTTTCGCTGCAGGATTTTTACACGGCCATATGAATAATATGTCCTTAGAAGAAAGCTTAGATAAAGGAACTGAAATGTCCTCTAAAGTAATCCAACAAATAGGTGCAAGACTTTAAAATATTTACTTTGTATTTATTTTTTTTCTTTTAAAACTTCCCTTGCCTTTTTTAGACTTGATTACTCTAGGTTTGTATTTGGGAGTCATTAAATCCTTTGCAATTATATTTTTTTTTTTCACTATATTAAATATCCATTTTTATCACTTTTAATAAAATTTTGATCGTCAAAAGTTTTTTTCAGCTTTTTTCTTAGCCTATAAATATGCGTTTCTACTGTATGTGTCTCTAAATCTTCAACATATCCCCAAACCTCTTTTTGTAAAACATTTATATTTTTTGGTTGTTCTTGCTCTTTTAAATATAATATAATCTGAATTTCTCTCTCAGTAAGTTTTAATTTGTTATTTTTAGTTGATATAGTTCTTGAATTTAAGTTTAACATATAATCTTTGACAGATATATTTGATTGAAAATCATATTGCTGCATTAATAAATTTGAGTTAATTTTTTCAACTAAGAATAATAAATTAAGAGGATAGCTTTCAATTGCTATTATTTGCTTATTGTTGATATATTCATCTATAATTTTTTCATTAGTAATCACAACAAAACATTTGTTATCATTTTTTTTTTGTTGTTCTAATATGGACTCAACATTTACGGCATCGTATAAATTGAAGTTTAAAGAGTTTTTAATCTCAAAAATAATATTATATAAAACTTTAAAGTTTAATATATAAACAGATGATTTACTCATTCGATTAATTTATGCTAATAAAAGTTAAAAATAAAGATACTTTAATATTTGGTGACTTTAGTTTTCGCTGCGCTTTAGGAAAAAAAGGAACTTCTAGTAAAAAAAAAGAAGGAGATTTTTGTACTCCTAAAGGATCCTTTAGATTAAAAACTGTATATTACAGATCTGATAGAATTAAAAATATTAAAACTAAACTAGATTTAAAAAAAATTAATTACAATATGGGGTGGTGCAATGATCCTACCAGCAAAAAATATAATTCATTAATTAAAATTAATGAAAAGTTTAGTCATGAGAAACTATATCGTGTAGATAACAAATATGATATTTTTGTGGTAGTAGATTATAATTTTAAAAATCCCGTGCCTTTTAAAGGAAGTGCAATATTCTTACACTTAACAAAAAACTTTAAAAAAACTGCCGGTTGTATAGTTTTAAATAAAAACGACCTTTTAATACTATTAAGACTTATTGATAAGAGAACAAAAATTAAAATTTCTTAGTCTCTTGCGCCAAAAATTTTTGAACCAATCCTTAAATAAGTTGCGGAGTTTTTTGCAGCAGATAAATAATCATTAGACATGCCCATGCTTAATTCCTTTAAATTTGTTTTATCTCTAATTTGAACCATCTTTTCAAAAAAAACTTTTGTATCATCAACAAAAGGAGGAATGCACATTAAGCCAATTATATCTAACTCAAAATCTTCAGTTTTTTTATAAAAATTCTCGAATTCCTTTAAAGAAATACCATTTTTTTGATCCTCTTCTCCTATGTTTACTTGAATAAATAATTTTGGTTTAAAATTTTTTTTTGCTTGCTCGTTTGCTAACTTTTCTGCGAGTTTAATACTATCTAGTGAGTGAATAAAATCAAATAAAGGCAAACAAAACTTAACTTTATTAGTTTGAAGCTTTCCAATTAAATGTAATTTTAAGGAATTATTTTTATCTTTTATTTTAGTCCATTTTTCTAATGCCTCTTGGACTTTATTTTCACCAAAATGTATATGCCCATAATCAATTATTGGCTTTATATGTTCCATTGAGAATGTTTTGGAAACAGCAATAATTTTTGTATTATTATTTATTGTGCTAAGTTCCTTATTTATTAAAATTAAATTATTTACAATATTATGCATAAAAGTTTAAAAGTTTATTATTTCATACAAAGTTTTAATTTAAAAGAATTATCAAGTATCAACAAATCATTAAATATCATTTTTAGGAATTACAATAATGTTAATTATATTGATGATTTAATAAAAACTAGAAATTTCTGCAGAAAAAAAGGGTTGGCATTATTTTTATCAAATAACATAAATCTTGCTATAAAACTAAAGCTGGACGGTGTTTATTTGCCATCTTTCAATAAAAGGTTGAAATACAGCAATTTAAACTTAAGAAAAAAATTTAAAATTATTGGTTCTGCACACAGCATTGCTGAAATTAAAATCAAGGAAAGACAAAATTGTAAGGAAATATTCTTAAGTCCAATTTTTAAAACAGATAAACATAAAAAATATCTGGGTACAATTAAATTTAATCTTCAAGCAAGAGAGACAAAAGAAAATATAATTGCACTAGGAGGAATAAATTCTAGTAATTTAAGAAGAATTAATCTTACAAATTCAAAAGGAATAGCTTCGATATCTTGGATAAAAAAAAACGGCCTAAAATAAATTTTAGGCCGTTTTAAATTTTTAAATCTAAAAGTAATTAGAACGCAAAATTAACTGCAAATTCTGTTACTTCGTCTGACTTAGCGTTTGAGTCCCAACCTGGATTATCAGTATCTGTTTGATAACCTTTGAATGACATAGAACCCATTGTGTAAGCAAATTGGATTGATGTAGAAGACATTTCAACATCTGCGATTTCAGTTCCACCTTGTACGTTAGACTGTGCATCGTATGTTTCTTCTAATTCACCCCAAGAAAGTGATAAATTTTCATTTACGTTAAACGCAACTGACATTTTTTCAAATTCGAAGTCACCTGTTGCTGCTGCAATAGTTTTAGCAGAAGTTGCGGCTGTAACAGCTCCTTTTTTACCATGGTCAAGTCCACCAGTTTGGTAACCGATTGAGACAGGTCCGAATGAGTAGTTAGCAAACCATGTAGCTGACATAGGGTTATGACCACCCGCGCTGTCACCTTGATCACGCTCAACTTCTTCACCAAATGCACCAGCTGATAAACCAGCGAAAGATATGTTAACACCAGCAGTTTTTGTTGAACCGTACACGTTTGATTGAGCTGCAACTCCACCTTCGCCAGTAGCTGTATCACCAGCCTCTGGAGCATATCCAAGCATAAATGATACTGAACCACCACCTAAATCAAATGATGGAGAAGAATACATTACAGAGTTTCCATCTGATAATGCACCCATGCTGTCGATAGCAGTTACTGTTTTCATACCATCGTGGTTTTCTTCGTAAGCTCTTGGAGTTACATCGTCAAATGCACCACCAACGTTAGCTAAACCATTACCAATAGCAATCGAACCTAAACCTCCCATACCTAACGTTACGTTAGATGATGAGATGCCTGAATCTTCGATTAAGATCATAGTTGTAGTAACTGTGAAACCGTTATCTAATTCACCTGAACCAGAAAACGTAATATCATGGTTATAACCATAACCATCGTCAGTTCTTACACCTACTTCTTCAGATGAATATGTATAACCAGCATCTCCTGATGCAGTTATTTCACCTGCGTAAGCTGAACCAGCAACTAAAGATGTTCCTAAAGCTGTTAGTCCAATTTTTTTTAGTGTATTCATAATAAATACTCCTTTTGTTAATTATTCACATGAATGGAGGTTTTATAACGAAAAATAGACCTTAAGTTTACATTTTAAGGCTAAAATGTTGAATAAATTATATTTTGTTGCAAAAATATCACCATTAAAAACCCTATTTTTAAGGGTTTTTTTAATTATGTGTCATTTTGAGTATTTTTTAAAAATTACATACTTTTAGATGTGTTTTTTTCAATAAAATCATTAAAAACTGTAATAACTAACCATGAATATCAAATATATATTAATTAATTTATTATTAGTCTCTTTGCTAGTTCTGCCTAGCTGCAAAAATCCTTTTCGTTATACGGATGCTCGTGAAATTCCGGTTGATGCGGAGGAACGAGTACAAAAAAATATTGAAGAAGGCAGAGGTATTTCTATTTTAGGTGGGAAGAAAAAAGGAGGTGTATTTGATTTTGCTTCTTCAAATGAATTATGGAGAGCATCAATTGAGGTATTAGATTTTGTGAGTTTCACAAACGCAAGCTATTCTGGAGGAATTTTAATTACTGATTGGTTTTCAGGAAATGCGAATGATGACAAAAGTAATCAAAGAGAGCTTAAAATAACAGTACGATTTTTAAGTAATGAAATAAGAGCGGACGGAATAAAAGTTATTATTCACGAGAAAATATGTTCTGATAAATCTAAATTAAACTGTAATATTAATAAAATTAAGTCCAGCATTGGAAATGATATTAAGTTAGCAATTTTAAAAAAAGCTGCTCTTTTGAAAAAGAAAACTGAGCAAAAAACTAAAAAATAAATAATCTTGGTTCTTTCTTTGAAATGTTATGGAGAGATATAATTTTAAAAAAGTTGAAAAAAAATGGCAAGATTTTTGGATTAAAAATAAATCATTTAAATCTCAAATAAATCTTAAATTAAAAAAGTTTTATTGTCTTGAAATGTTTCCCTATCCATCTGGCAAAATTCATATGGGACACGTTAGAAATTATACTATAGGAGATGTATTATCCAGGTATAAATCAATGCAAGGTTTTAATGTGCTACATCCTATGGGTTGGGATTCTTTTGGAATGCCAGCCGAAAATGCAGCTAGAGAAAATAATTTACATCCTAAGGAGTGGACTGAAAAAAATATCTCTGTAATGAAAAGTCAATTAAAAAGCCTTGGACTTTCAATCGATTGGGATAGAGAAATTTCAACATGCAATGAAGATTATTATAAACATCAACAGCTTTTTTTTATTGAAATGTATGAAAAGGGACTAATTTACAGAAAAGAAAACTATGTAAATTGGGATCCGATTGATAAAACAGTTTTAGCAAATGAACAAGTCATCGATGGCAAAGGATGGCGATCAGGGGCTGTTGTAGAGAGAAAAAAATTAAATCAGTGGTTTTTTAATATTTCCAAATTTTCAGAAAATCTTCTTGAAAGCCTAAATAGTCTTAAAAATTGGCCTAACAAGGTTAAGATAATGCAAACAAACTGGATTGGAAAATCTTTTGGCTGTGAAATTAATTTTAAAATTGATGGCGACATTCCAATAAACAAAATCAAATGTTTTACTACACGTCCCGATACTCTTTTTGGTTTTTCATTTTTAGCCGTCTCTATAGATCATCCAATATCAAAATTTTACGAAGCCGATCCATCATTTATAAAATTTAAGGATGAATGTTCTAGAACTGGGACAACAGAAGAATCTATTGCCCAAGGTGAAAAAATTGGATTTAAAACCAAACTTCTTGCAACAAATCCTTTAAACCAAAATGAAAAAGTTCCAGTTTACTTTGCAAATTTTGTTCTTATGGACTATGGATTTGGAGCTGTTTTTGGATGTCCTGGTCATGATCAGAGAGATTTAGATTTTGCACTTAAATATAATCTACCAGTAAAAACTGTTGTAAAACCATCAGGTGAGAGTGATAACTTTAAAGTCGAAAAAGAAGCCTTTACTGGCGCAGGGGTGATAATAAACTCAAAATTTTTAAATGACCTGAAAGCTCCTGATCAATCAATTGTGGAGGCAATAAAAATAATTGAGGAAAAACAAATCGGGAAAAAAACAATAAATTTTAGATTAAAAGATTGGGGGGTTTCTAGACAAAGATATTGGGGATGCCCAATTCCAATGGCATATGACAAAGATGGAAACGTTCACCCAATACCAAAAGATAAACTTCCAATTAAATTACCTGAAAAAATTAATTTAAAAGCTAAAGGAAATCCTCTTAATTATGAAAATGAATGGAGAAAAATTAAGATAAATGGATTAGAATGTTTAAAAGAAACAGATACTCTAGATACTTTTGTAGATTCGTCATGGTATTTCCTCCGATTTTGTTCTCCTAATGATAAGAAATATGGATTTGATTATGAAGATATAAAGTATTGGATGCCTGTTGATCAATATATAGGAGGTGTTGAGCATGCAATATTACATTTACTTTACTCAAGATTTTTTACTAGAGCTATAGCTTATAAAAATAAAAATTTTTCACTATCTGAGCCATTTGAAAGCTTATTTACCCAAGGAATGGTTTGTCATGAAACCTACAAAGATAAAAATAATAATTGGATAAGTCCAGAAGAGATTGATTCGGTAGATGGTAAAAATTTTTTCATAAAGAACCAACCTGATAAGAAAGTTGTTGTTGGTCCACCAGAATCAATGTCTAAATCGAAAAAGAACACTATTGATCCAGCTAAAATGATTGAAAATTATGGTGCAGATGCTGTTAGACTATTTATTTTATCTGACAGTCCTCCCGAAAAAGATGTTCAATGGTCTGAACAGGGTATGCATGCTTCTTTTAAGTTCATCCAAAAATTTTGGCTTGTAAATAATAGAATTAAAGAAAAAATAGAAACATGCTCAAATGATAATAATCAAGAAGGTGATTTAGATTTAACAAGGTTTACTAATCAATTAATCAATAAGGTAAATTTTAATCTCGAAAAATTTAATTATAATGTAATTATTGCTAATATGCATGAGACTTATAATTTTTTAAACAAAATTATAGAGAAAAAATTTAACAAAAAAATATTAATTGAGAATTATTCAAAAATTTTAATAATTATGTCGCCAGTTATACCTCATATAATAAACGAATGTTTTGATATAAATAAGTTTAAAATTTTAGAAAAATGGCCATCAGTAAACAAGAAATATCTTCAGGAAGAGACTGTTTCGATTGTTGTTCAAATCAATGGAAAAAAAAGAGGAATTGTTGAAATTGGAAAAGATATAGAAGAAGAAACTGTTATGGATCTAATATCAAAAGAAGATAATATAAATAAACATTTAAAAAATAAAAAAATAAAAAAATTTTTTTTTGTTAAAAACAGATTGATTAATATCTTGATAAATGATTAAAAAATTTTTACTACTTTCTATATTTATATTATTTTTGAATAACTGTGGATATACACCTATTTATTCAAAAAAAAGTCTAGATTTTCAAATTAATAAAATCGAAACAATTGGGGAAATTAAAGCAAACAAAGTGCTGCTTAACAAATTAAAAATTTATAGAAACAACGCCGATGCTGAAAGATCTTATAATCTTATTATTAATTCAAAATCTGTTAAAATAACAACCGCAAAAGATAAAAAGGGTAATCCTACTCACTTCTCTATAAACTTAACTGTTGCTATTAAAATTTTAGATGATCTTAATAATGAAACAAAAAAAATATTTTCTGAAAGTAATACCTACGATAATAGCGCTAATAAATTTGATTTAAGAAAATATGAGGATAACTTAGTTAAAAATATGACAGAAAAAATATTTTCTGAAATGATTTTGTTTTTACAAACAAAAAATTAGTTGTGATTTTAAAACCCTTTCAATTAGCAAATTTAAAAGATAATGAAAAAAAATATTTTTTACTTTATGGACAAAATGAGGGAAAAAAAATTGAGGCAATTCAACAGATTTTAGATAATGGATTTACGAAAAATATTTTTAAATACGAAGAGGAAGAGATATTAAATAATTATGATAACTTTATCGAAGAGATTTCAAATAAATCATTTTTTGAAGATAAAAAAATAATTATAATTTCGAGGACTACTGAAAAAATCTATTCTTTAATAGAAGATATCAAAGATAAAAATATTAAAGATATTAAAATTATAATAAACTCAAAACCATTAGAAAGAAAATCTAAACTTAGATCAAAATTTGAAAAAGAAAAAGACTTGATTTGTGTTCCTTTTTATAATGATGACAACACAGTTCTAGCTAATATAGCAAGTAATTTTTTTTTTAAAAATAAAATTCCAATTTCTAGAGAAGTAATAAACTTATTGGTAGAAAGATGTAGGGGAGATAGAAATAATTTAAACAATGAAATATCTAAGATTGAGGCTTTTGCAATAAATAAAAAACAAATCACAATTGATGAAATTTTAAAATTAACAAATCTTGCAGAAAATTATAGTTTTTCTGAATTGGTGGATTCCTGCTTAAGCAATAATAAAAAAAAAACACTACTAATTATAAATGAAAATAATTTTTCATCTGAAGATTGTGTAGCAATAGTTAGAACATTTTTAGGTAAAGCCAAAAGAATCTCTGCTTTAAAAATCATGGAAAAGGAAAATAAAAGTATTGACAAATGTTTGTCAAGTTATAACCCCCCAATATTCTGGAAAGATAAAGAAGTTGTAAGAAAACAAGTAAATTACTGGAGTTTGGAAAGAATACAAAAACTTATTATTTTTCTAAATGATTTAGAACTTTTAATCAAAAAAAATAGTTTAATCTCAGTAAATTTATTAAATGACTTTATAATTAGCCAGGTGACAATTAATAATTAGCCTTAAGTATATAAATTATCTTGTTTAGCTGATCAAGATCTTTATAATTAAAGGATATCGACCCAGAATTATTTTTCGTATTTTTAATAGAAACTCTTATACCTAATTTATTTATTAATATATCTTCAAGTTCTTTTAAATTTGAGTCTTTCGAAATTAATTTAATCTTCTTTGGTTTTTTAAATAAATTAACTAGATTTTCTGCTTGTCTCACCGATAATTTTTTCTCAACAATTTTTTTAGCTAAGAGATTTGCATTTTCCATGCCTACTAATACTTTGGCATGTCCTTGGGTAATTTTTCCAGTCTCAATCATATAGATTACTTCTTTTGGCAAGGATAATAATCTCAAACAATTAGCAATATGTGCCCTGCTCTTACCTATGAACTTTCCAACTTTGTCTTGGTCATATCCAAACTGATCCATTAATCTTTTGTAGCCTGTTGCCTCTTCTACTGGATTAAGGTCACTTCTTTGTACATTTTCAACAATTCCAAATTCTAAAGCTTTTATGTCGTCAGCCTCAATAACTACAGCTGGTATTTCATTTAACCCAGCATTTTGAGATGCGAGCCATCTTCTTTCTCCAGCAACTATTTCATATTTGTCATCAAATTGTTCAGATTTTCTGACTATTATTGGCTGTACAACACCCCTTTCCCTAATAGAATTGCTAAGCTCCTCTAAACTAGTTTTATTAAATATTTTTCTGGGCTGAAATTTTCCTCTAACAATTTCACTTATCGAAATTTTATTTTTAATTGAACTATTTTTAGTATCACCTATCAGCGAAGATAGTCCTCTTCCTAAACCTTTTTTTTGTTTAAAAATACTCAAGCAGCACTCTCCATAATCTTTTCTTGATTTAAAAATTCTTCAGTTAAATTAGAATATGATTTACTTCCAGGACAAGTCTTGTCATATATTAAGACTGGTATCCCATGTGATGGTGCTTCTGATAATCTAACATTTCTTGGTATGACTGTATTATAAACTTTGTCTTTAAAGTAGTCCCTTGCCTCTTTCTCAACCTGGCTAGAAAGTTTATTTCTTTTGTCGTACATTGTTAAAATTATACCCCTAATAGATAGGCCTGAGTTTAAGCTTTCTTTAATTCTATCAATTGTTTTAACCAGTTGGGTTAAACCCTCTAAAGCAAAGAATTCTGTTTGCAGAGGTACAATCAAAGAATTCGATGCCACAAGAGCCATTACTGTTAGCAAACTCAATGAAGGGGGGCAATCAATGAAAATATGACTATAATTTGAGCTATTTTCTTTAAAAAATAGGGATAATTTATCTCTTAAAATAAAAGCTCTTCCATTATCGCCGGCTGTCTCTACTTCCAAGCCTGACAAATCAACGTTTGAAGTTATGATATCTAAGTTATCAATTTGTGTAGTTTGAATAATTTCTGAAATTTTTTTTGACCCATTAAGAGCGTTATAAATATTCTTTTCCGATCCATCAATATTTGAGTGTCCTAAACCCGTTGTTGCATTTCCCTGGGGATCTAGATCTATAACTAAAATTTTTTTTTCATTAGCAGCCAATCCTGCGGCTAAATTAATAACGGTTGTTGTTTTCCCAACTCCTCCCTTTTGATTAATTACTGAAATTATTTTACTTTTCATTTTTTTTTAAATTACATATTTTTATTATTTTTGACTCTGAACTGGTAATACTTCTTTTCTCCTTGTAGTCGAAACTCCAGTTCATTAAAGCTTTTTCTAAAATATTTTTTTTATTTTTTCCTAAAAAAATTACTACACTCTTGATTTTTTTAAAATTTTTTTCTGCTAGGTCCAAAACAATAGGTAATGGTTTAAAAGCTCTGGCAATTATTAAATCCGTTTCAATATTTCTTTCCTTAAATATATCTTTTTGAAAAACTTCAGCATTCAAATCTAGTTTTTCTTTAACTGAAAAGAGGAATTCACATTTTCTAAAACTCTTTTCATAAAGATGAAATTTCATGCCTGGTTTTTTAACCTTCATAATTATTGCGAGAACAATCCCGGGTAAACCAGAACCTGATCCAACATCGGTGCAAATATTGTAATTTTCATCAATAAAATCAATGGTTTGTGCACAATCCACTATGTGCCTTTTTCTAATTTCTCTCTCCGTTGATTTACTTATTAGGTTAATTTTACTATTTTCTTTTTTTAATAGGTCGCAATAAGCCTCGAACTGCAAAAATGTTTCACGTGAAACATTTAGAGGCTCAAGTTTTTTATATTCTAATATATTCGAATCAATCAAGCTATGTTCTTAATAGACTTTCTTTTGACGTGAGACAACAAAATATATACTGCAGCAGGAGTTATCCCGTCTATCCTTAAGGCTTGACCCATTGTTTTGGGCCTTATTTTTTTAAATTTAGACTTAACTTCATTAGAAAGTCCACTCAAACTATCATAATTAACTCCGTCTGGGATTTGCAGATTCTCGTCTTTCTTAAAAGCCAATATATCAGCCTTTTGTTTTTTTAAATAACCTCTATAATGAGCTTTTATTTCTATTTGTTCGTCAATTTCCTTTGATTTATACGGTATTTCAGGCCAAATTTCCCTAATTTTACTCATTTTAACGTCTTTTTGGCTAAGAATTTGCTCTGCATTTCTAATTATTCCATCTTTAGCAATATTTACACCGTATTTCGCAACTTTCGACGGGGAAATGTTTAAATTTACCATCATATATGAAAGTTTATTTAAATCTTTAAACTTTTGATTATAAATTTTCATTCTCTGGTTCTTGATTAAGCCTATATTTATGCCTTTCTGAGTAAGTCTCAAATCAGCATTATCAGCTCTAAGGCTTAATCTATACTCAGCCCTAGATGTAAACATTCTATATGGCTCAGCAACGCCTTTCGTGACTAAATCATCTATCATAACCCCTATATATGCTTCTGATCTATCCAAGATGAATGGCTCAAACTTTTTTAAAGATTGAGCTGCGTTTATCCCAGCAATAAGACCTTGAGCAGCTGCTTCCTCATATCCTGTGGTTCCATTTATCTGTCCGGCCAAATACAGATTTTTAATTTTTTTTGTTTCCAATGTTAAAAAAAGTTCTCTCGGATCAACATAGTCGTACTCGATTGCGTACCCAGGCCTCAAAATTTTAACATTTTCTAAACCAATGATATTATGACATATTTCAGCTTGTATATCAGCAGGGAGAGAGGTTGAAATACCATTTGGATAAATAGTATTGTCGTTTAGCCCTTCAGGTTCAAGAAAGATTTGGTGCCTTTGTTTATCAGAAAACTTAAACACTTTGTCTTCAATTGATGGACAATACCTAGGGCCAACACCCTTTATATTGCCTGAGTACATTGCGCTTAGTTTGATATTTTTTGAAATGATTTTGTGCACCTTTTCATTGGTATAAGTCATCTTGCACGAAATTTGTTTGTTAATACTTTTGGTAGTCAAATACGAGAAGAAGTAAGGATCAGGGTCAGCATACTGTTGCTCCAAATTTTCATAATTTATTGTTGTACTATCCAATCTTGGAGGGGTACCTGTCTTAAGTCTCCCTATTGTAAAATTGTATTTTTCTAATTGTTCGCTTAAACCTGTTGTAGGTTTTTCATTGAACCTTCCCGCTGGAGTCTTCTTTTCACCGATATGAATAAGACCATTTAAAAATGTCCCAGTTGTAAGTATTAGCTTTCTACAAGAAATTTTATTTCCCGACTGTGTAAAGAACCCATTTACAGAGTTTTTATCAAATATAAATTTAATTACGGGATCAGAAAAAACCTTTAAATTACAATAGTTTAACAGTTTTTCTTGCATATATTTTTTATATAATGATCTATCACTTTGCGTTCTCGGGCCTCTTACAGCTGGTCCTCTACTTCTATTTAAAAGCCTAAACTGTATACCTGACTTGTCTGCCACATCTCCCATTACACCGTCTAAGGCGTCAATCTCTCTAACTAAATGTCCTTTACCTAATCCACCTATCGCAGGGTTACAAGACATTTCACCTATGGTATTTATATTATGGGTAAATAAAGCTGTATTTACTCCTAATCGAGCAGAGGCTGCTGCTGCTTCACACCCTGCGTGCCCTCCACCTATTACAGCTACATCGAAAAAAAAATCATTTTTCATATTAAAAATATATTTATTTTTTTCTTATTTGCCAATACAGAAGTCATTGAAAATACTGCCAAGTATTTCCTCAACATTTACTTTTCCAACTAACATGCCTAAATGTCTAGTTGCCAATCTAAGATCTTCAGCTGCTTTATCAAAATCTTTTTCATTTTCCTTTCTACTGAATTCTTCTAGATGATCAACACATTGCAGTAAGTGCTGCCTATGTCTCTCTCTTGTAATTAATGTATCCTCAGTACAAACAAATTTTTTTTTTAGATTATCTTTAATTTGATAAATTAGTTTATCAATATTAGTTTCATCTTTAATTGAAATATAAATTGGCTTGTACTGATCAAGATTTTTACTGTCGTAATTACCTAAATCTGATTTATTTATTATAAATATAGACTTTTTAAGATTTAAGTCCTTCAAAAAGCCTGTAAAATCAACATTTTTTGGCTCAAACACTAGTAAATTCAGGTCTGCGTCCTCTGCTTTTTTTAACGCCAATTTTATCCCTTTCTTTTCTATTTCATCCTTAGAATTTCTGATTCCAGCAGTATCTGACATCACCACTGGATATCCATTAATATTTAAATGAACTTCAACTATATCTCTTGTGGTTCCTGCTATTTCAGAAACAATTGCAGCCTCTCTTTTAGAGAAATAATTAAGCAAGCTAGATTTTCCCACATTAGTTGGTCCTAATATTGCTATCTTGAATCCCTCCCTAATTCTTTCACCTACCTTACTATCATTTAAAGTTTGTTTTATTTCAAATTTTACTTTTTCTGAGCTCTTTTTAATATTACTCAATATGTCGTCTGGAAGATCTTCATCAGGAAAGTCAATTTTAGCCTCTAAATTTGATAAAATTTTTAACAACATTTCTCTCCAAGAATTAAATTTTTTTGAACTTTTTCCACTCATTATTTTTAATGCTTGTCTTCTTTGAATATCAGTTTCAGCAGCAATAAGATCGCCAATGCTTTCGGCTTTCAGAAGGTTTATTTTTTCATTTTGAAATGCTATTTTGGTAAATTCACCTGGTTCAGCTAATCTACAAGTATCAATTTGTGAGATACAATCCAAAATAGATTTTACGACTGCTATACTTCCATGTGCGTGGATCTCAGCCATATCTTCTCCAGTGTAACTATTTGGTCCTGGAAACCAAATTAAAACACACTCATCTATTAGTTCTTTTGTTTTGATCTGTATTACTTTTCTTAGAGTAGCAACCCTTGGTTCTGGTAATGATCGAGTTGTGATATTTTTTATAACATCTTTAGTTTTCGATCCTGAAATTCTTATTACTGCAACTCCAGAAATACCAGGGCCTGATGAAAGTGCAAAGATTGTCATTAATTTGATATCTAAAATTATAGATATTATAAATTTAAAATTTTCTTTGTAAATTGCTCTTGTGAATATTTTCTAATTTGTGTAAGGCTTTTATCGCCCAATTCTTCACTAGCTTTGTCATCCTTTAAAAGCAATATAACGTTTTCTATTAATTCATTATACGAGGTTGCCTTAATACCACTTAAATAATCATTATTGATCTTGGTGTTTTGATCGTGCTCTGCAACTTCAGTAAAAGCTTGATAATGGATGTAAATTTTAGGTTTTACAATACATATATTAAACATAAATAAAATAAGCTGATTTTCCCATCATTTAATTATTATGTCTATCTAAATATTGGAATTACTATTTTCTTTAATTATTAATGAAAAAGCTGCTTTTACTGGAAAGTAACAATCTGAATTTTTATTATTAATTAAATAAGGTAGAATATATAATTCTGATCCAATATCACCAAAACCTAAATTAAAATTAACGATTTCATTCTTTTGGTAGAAAATATTTTTTTTTGTTCCATCTTTAAATACTAGTTCAACAATCTGATCACCCTTATATTTTCTTTTATTTTCAATTACTTTATTTATTTTATAAATACCCAATCCACCATAAGCGGATTTGACCTTGATTGGCTTAAGGTTTGGGTCAAAATTTAACATTTTCATATCTAAATACTTTTGAAAATTTGTTAGCATTTCTGAACTAATTTTCTCATTTGGACTGGTCTTTATAGCTATTTCTTTTAAAGTTTGCGCCCAAAAGTCATTCTGGCAATACTTTTCATCTATTAATCCCCACATATCATAATAAGTTCCAATTTGATTAGCAAAAACCCCAGCTCTCTTTTCATCGGAGATCAAAAAGTTAATTGCTTTAGTGATACTTTCAATTTCTATTTTTTCAATATTTCTATCGTCAAAGTCTAAAGCAACAAATAAATCACATTTTTTTAAAACTTCATTTTCTTTGATTGTATCAATAATCAAATTTCTGGCATGCTCTAATCTTTTACCTCTATAAGAGTATTTGCTCAAATCATCTCTTATAAATAAATAATCTTTTTTTTCTGTATATTTTTTTAGTAAGTTTTTTGTATTATCCTTTGAACCGTTCTCTACAATTATTTTATAAGTTGATTTGAAATATGACGCATATAAATCAATATTGTGCATAACTTTTTCGATGTATTTTTCGCAATCTCTTGCACAGCCACCAAAGATTACATTTAAATTTTTAAGTTCTTGATTCATAAATTTTATTTTTCATAGATTTTGTATAATTTTTTAATGAAATTTTTAGTAAAAGAATTTACATCAAATAACGGGGATTGAAGCACCTGAGATCTTAATTTTCCTCTTAAAGTAACTAGTCTATCAATTTTTTTATTATCCTTAAATTGTGCAGCTATTGAAACATATTCCTGCTTAGTCTTTGCTGTAAAATTATTTAGGTTAGCATTCTTATTTATACTATAACCACATCTAGATACGAATCTATTACCTTTTAACGTTACAACCGGCACGCCCATCCACAAAGCTTCAAATGTTGTTGTAACTCCATTATAAGGATAAGTATCAAGACATAAATCGATATTATTATATTGTTCTAGGTGTTTTTTTTTATCTTTTTCATAATTTAAAATTTTAATTCTTTGAGGATCAATTTTTTTTTTAAACTTCCCAATTAAGTACTCTTTAAAGTTTCTGTCTGCAGAAACAGAATTCTTAAGTATTAAATTAGAATTTTCAAATTTGAATAATATTTCTTCCCATAAACTTATGGTATCATCAGATATTTTTAGAAAGTTATTAAAACAACCAAAATTAAATGTTGTATTTTTAGTAAAAGGAAGTTCTTTTACTTGGATATTATCTAACTTGGATATGGTGTTCCAGATATCTGGCATATATATTAGCTTGGATTGACTTTCTTCAAAATCATTTAAAATTACATTATCATCAACAATAATATGATCTATTTCATCTATATAAGTATCATTACAATAGCCTAACCATGACACCTGAATCGGAGCAGGTTTGTTTTTGTAAACTTGAAGTCTGTTACCAGTTGAGTGTCCCCCTAAATCAAAAAGATAATAAATTTTTTTTGATAAAATAAGATCACTTATTTCTTTGTCATTAAGATTATAAACATCATGCCATTCAAAAAAAGTTTCTTTTAACTCATTGATAAAATTATCATCTTTTTTTTCTTTGTTTAAATTAAATGCTATAGGTTTGAATTTTTGTAGTTTTAATTGATTTATAAAGTCTTTTAAAAAAAAACCTACGGAGTGTTGTTTTAAATCATAAGATAAAAACCCAATTTTAAATTTATCATGATTGTTTGGAACCAAAGGATATTTAATTTTATTTTTTAGTAGTATTTGGTCAAACTTTTTACAATATTTTTTATACTCATCATTTGAATAATTATTTGAATAATTTAAAAGAAAAATTAAAGCAGTTAAATCTTTAGTTTCATAGTTCCCGCTATTTATAAGTATTTTATGATAATGTATTGTTTCCTCAATTATTCCTGCGCTAAAGGTTAAATCCGCCAAATTTGATATGATTTTATGATTACCTGGATTTTTAGCATTATACTCTTTAAGCAAAGTGATTGTATGGATAAAATTTTTATCTTCATACGTTAATTTTGCTAAGTTAATCAAACTGTAAATATAATTTTTATCAAATTTTAAAGCTAAATTGAAATACTCTTTTGCTTTTTGATTATTTTTATTTACTGTTTCTATAATTCCTAGAATATTAAAAAAAAAAGGATCATTTTTTTCATTATCCTCAAGTGCTTCTATCTCAAATTTTATTCTTTCAAACTGTTTATCTATAAATAATGCTTCTAATTTTTTTTTAAAATCTATTTCCAATTTTTTTAAATTTAAAAAATAGTTATGATGGTTTATTCATAGAGTTAAAAAACTCTGAGTTACTTTTTGTATTTTTTAATTTGGAACTAATGAATTCTATCGCATCCATTGATCCCATGGGGGCAATTATTCTTCTTAAGACATTCATTTTTTGAAGATCTGTTTTATCAAATATTAGCTCCTCTCTTCTTGTGCCAGATTTTGTGATATCAATAGCTGGAAAAATTCTTTTTTCGGATATCTTACGGTCAAGAATTGTTTCGCTGTTTCCTGTGCCTTTAAATTCCTCAAAAATTACTTCATCCATTCTACTACCTGTATCTATTAAGGCAGTTGCAATTATAGTAAGTGAACCACCTTCTTCTATGTTTCTAGCAGCACCAAAAAATCTTTTTGGTCTTTGCAGAGCGTTTGCATCAACACCTCCAGTTAAAACTTTTCCAGAACTTGGTACAACCGCATTGTAAGCTCTTCCTAGTCTGGTAATTGAATCTAAAAGTATTACCACATCTTTTTTATGTTCTGTTAATCGTTTAGCCTTTTCAATAACCATTTCAGCTACAGCAACATGCCTTTGAGCGGGTTCATCAAAAGTTGAACTTATTACTTCTCCTTTGACTGTTCTTTGCATATCAGTAACTTCTTCGGGTCTCTCATCAATCAATAAAACCATTAAATAGCATTCGGGTTGATTTGCGGTTATGGAATTAGCAATACTCTGCAAAATCATAGTCTTGCCGGCTTTAGGAGGTGATATAATTAATGATCTCTGCCCTTTGCCTATTGGACTGACCAAATCAATTAGTCTTGGGGTAAGATCGGGTTTTTTCTCTATTTTTGTAGTCTCGACTTCCATTACTAATTGTTTGTTTGGATACAAAGGAGTTAAATTGTCAAAAGCAATTTTGTGGCGAGACTTATCTGCATCCTCAAAATTAATTTTTGTTACTTGAAGTAAAGCAAAATATCTTTCTCCATCCCTTGGAGCTCTAACAGGTCCTTCTACCGTGTCTCCAGTTCTCAACCCAAATCTTCTAATTTGACTAGGGCTTATGTATATATCGTCAGGACCAGGAAGATAATTTGACTCCATAGCTCTTAAAAAACCAAAACCATCTTGCAACATTTGTAATACTCCACTACCAGTAATTTCTTCACCTT
The DNA here is from genome assembly GCA_902515985.1 of uncultured Pelagibacteraceae bacterium. Lineage (GTDB taxonomy): Bacteria > Pseudomonadota > Alphaproteobacteria > Pelagibacterales > Pelagibacteraceae > Pelagibacter. The sequence continues at coordinate 18,620 of CABXWY010000008.1, read as the reverse complement.
TTTCAGCTAATTTTTTTAATATAGAAAATAATATTTCTTGCTTTCTTAACGTGCTGGCATTTTCAATACCCAGTTCTTCTGCTTGAGTTATTAGATTTTCTGATGATTTTGTTTTTAATTCTTCAATATTCATAATTTTAGGGGAGTTTGTTTATAGATAGGTTTAATATATATATCTTTCATAGATTTTCAATAGCTATAGAGGCTTAAAAATGACAATAAATATGATTAATATTAATAATATTGTTGGAATCTCGTTTATTATTCTAAAAAATCTTGATGAGTATTTATTCTCGTCACTTCTAAATTTAATCAAACAATTGCCTAGGAAAAAGTGGTAACCAGTTAAAATAAAAACCAATATTAACTTTAAAATCATCCATGTATTTGTAATTTTATCGAATCCAATACTGCCAATCAAAAGAAGGCCGAAGATCCATGAAAGTATCATTGCAGGCATCATTATGTAGCTGTAGAGCTTAAATTCCATAATTTTAAATACTTCGCTAATTTTTTTTTCATTTTTCTTTTCGGAATGATAAACAAAAATTCTAGGAAGATACAACAAGCCTGCCATCCAAGATATTATAGCTATTAAATGTAAAGCCTTAAGAGTTAAATATAAATTCATTTTTTTACTAAGTATCTTTCAACCAGTGTATTAATTAATGTGATATGATCATCATTATCATTTAAACAGGGAATGGTATCAAAATTAATTCCTCCTGAACTTAAAAAACTTTCTTTTCCTTGCATTGATATCTCTTCTAAAGTTTCAACACAGTCAGATGAAAATCCTGGACAAATAACTAAAATGTTTTTCTTCCCGCTTTTTGGAAGTTGTTCAAGAGTTTTATCAGTATATGGCTTTAACCATTCTTGTGGGCCAAATCTAGATTGAAAAGTTGTTTCTATAGGAATTTTATTAAATTTTTCTTTAATCAACCTTGTGGTTTTATGACAATAACAATGGTAGGGGTCCCCTTTATCAAAATATTTTTTAGGAATACCATGATAGGACGCAATGATTAAATCTGGAACCCAGCTTATTTCAGAAATTTTTTTAACAATGCTGTTTACCAAAGCCTTAATATATAATGGTTCGGATTCGTAATGAGGAATAATTTGTAAACTTGGTTGCCATCTTGTTTTAATCAAAGTTCTATAAACCTCGTCACAGACAGTTGCAGTAGTCGCCGCAGCGTATTGAGGATATAGAGGAAGTATAATTAAATTTTCACACCCTTCCATTTGCATCTTTCTCATTACACTTTTAATGCTTGGATTCCCATATCTCATGGCAAAATCAATTATAATATTATCGTTTAATAATTTTTGTTTTAATTTTAAGGTTTGTCTTTGTGTATAATATCTTAATGGAGACATGTTTTCATTTTCCATCCATATTTCCTTATAAGCTTTTGCAGTTTTTGAAGGTCTTAAAGTAAGTATGAAAAGGTTTAGTATAACTTGCCAAATTATTGGGTTTACTTCTATTACTCTTCTGTCAGATAAGAATTCTTTTAAATATTTACGAATATCAAGCCAACTTGTAGAATCTGGAGTACCCAAATTAATGAGCATTATTCCAGTTTTGCCGAAATTAATTTTTGGGTGATCTTTCATTAAATTTTTTCACTATTTTTATTAAGTGTTCTACCATGTTTGGATCTGTTTGGGGGAGTACTCCATGTCCTAAATTAAATATATATGGGAAATTTTCAAAAATATTTAGATAGTTATTTGTAACTTTTTCCAAATTTTTTTTATCTGTTAACAATACTGACGGATTCATTCCACCTTGTATAGGGATTTTTATATTTTTTATTATTTTCTTTGGGTCAATATTATAATCAATACTTATAACATCAGGTTTAACGAGTTTTACATATTCATCATAATTCCTAATGTTTCTTGGAAAACAGATACATGGTGTATTCAGAGATTGCGTAAATTTTACTAATCTCTTCGTTGGGCCATAAATAAAATTTTCTAAATTTTTTTCTTTTACTAAACCAGCCCAACTATCAAAAATCTGAATAACATTTGCTCCACTTTTGATCTGATTTTTAATATGAATCTCTAAAAAATTATTTATACATTTCATCATATCTATGACTAAATTTTTGTCTGACAAAATTTTTTTTAATTTATTTTTTGGAGAACATTGATTGAGCATATATACTAAAGTTGTCCATGGACCGCCAATAAAACCTATTAAATCTTTTCCTTTAATGATTTTATCTTCTCTAACAAATTTAATAGATTTATAAACAGGTTCTAATTTTTTTCTAAAACTTCTAAAAGAATAATTTTTAACTTCTTTTAAATCCAATAAACCTAACTTAGGACCAAAGTTTTTTACAAAATTAACTGATTGACCTAGACCATATGGCACAATTAATATGTCAGAAAATATTATCGCTGCATCTAAGTTATATCTTTTTAATGGTTGTAATGTTATTTCTTTAACTTTTTTTTCATCTAAACATAATTCGATAAAGTTTGGGTTTTTTTCTCTGATATTTCTAAACTCTGGAAGATATCTACCAGCTTGTCTCATTAACCATATAGGTTTTATCAACTTATCTTTTTTTCTGATAACTTTTTTCAAAGGACTCATATAAAATATATACTTAAAATTATAGTAATAGTAGTATGGTTTGTTAATAACGGTGATAAAATTTTATCAACACCTTTTAAATTACTTTTCCACAAGATATAACCTGTTTTAGTCAATTAATTTAAAAAATAAAATAATTCTTACTCTTTTAACTATATATTGTTAATAAACTTTATACATGTGGCTAAAAATGTTGATTAAGTAGGTTTTTTTCATTCAACAGACATAAATATTCAATTTCTTAGAAAATAGGTTTATTATCAACGTCTAATTAACGAATTATACATGAGTAATTTATATCAAATATATTTAATTTCAGACTCCACTGGGGAAACTTTAGATAGAATATTTCTAGCTTTAAAAGCTCAATTTAATAACTTTAATTATAAAATAAACCATTTTTCATTCACTAGAACTGAAAATCAAATTTTAAAAATATTAGAAAATTGTAAAAATAAAAAAAAGAACATAATTCTTTATACAATTGTTGATGAAAAACTAAGTAAATTTTTAAATAATGAAACAAAAAAAAACAATATACCGTGTTTTAGTGTATTGGGTGACTTAATAAACGATTTTTCTAAACTATTAAACAAAAGCTCACTTAATTCACCAAGTCGGCAACACATATTAGATGATCAATATTATAAGAAAATTGATGCAATTCAGTTTACAATGAATCATGATGATGGAAATGCGATTAATGATGTTGAAAAGTCTGATATTATTTTAATTGGCGTAAGCAGAACAAGCAAAACTCCAACATCAATTTATCTGGCAAATAAAGGTTATAAGGTTTCAAACATTCCCATTGTAAATAAATATTCAATTCCTGAAAATATTAAAAAGAATAAACTAAATAAATGTATAATTGGTTTAATAGCAGAACCAAAAAGACTTGAAGAAATAAGAAAAAACAGAATGTCAAGTTTAAAAGAGACGGGTCGACAAAAATACACAAACTTACAAAAGATTCGGGAAGAAGTAGAGAGTTCAAAAAATACATTTTTAAAATTTAGATGGCCAACGATTGATGTTAGTAGAAAATCGGTAGAAGAAACAGCTGCATCAGTTATAAAAATTTATGAAATAAGTAGAAAGAATGACTGATTTAATTCTAGCCTCAAAAAGCAAAGTAAGAAAAGAAATTTTAGAAAAAAATAAGATAAGATGTTGCGTGAAACCATCAAATGTTGATGAAGAACCAGTAAAAGAAAGTCTTATAAAAGAAGGTGCATCACCAGAAATAATTTCAAAGAATTTAGCAGAACTAAAAGCAAACAAGGTCAGTCAAAAAATGGATCAAAATTTGGTATTAGGGGCTGATAGTGTTATTGACCTTAATGGTGAGTTAATATCTAAACCCGAGAACAGAAATGATGCATTAGAAATATTAAAAAAATTGAATGGAAAAAAACATTATTTAATCAGTTCGGTTTGCATTTCTAAAAACGGCTCTATGATATGGAATTATACAGACAAAGCACAGCTAACAATGAAAAAAATGTCTGAAAGTGACATAAAAGAATATTTATCTAAAATAACTGATGAAGCACTATACTCTTACAATGTCTATCAAATCGAAGGCGAGGGAAGAAGATTATTTACTGAAATAGAAGGTGATGTGGACACTATAATGGGTTTACCAATTAAAAAAATAAAAGATTATTTAAAAATATGAAGAAATATTTAGTTATAGGGAATCCTATAGATCACTCTTTATCTCCAATTCTTCACAACTACTGGTTTAAGAAAAATAAAATAAGTGCAATTTATGAAAAAAAATTAATAATTGAGAGTGAAATGGAAAGGATTGTATCGAAACTAAGATCCAAAGAGTTAAGTGGCGTTAATGTTACAGTTCCATACAAAAATAAAATTATTTCATTTATGGATAACTTAACAAAAGAAGCAAATGAAACTAAATCCGTAAATACTATTTATTTAGAGAATAATAAAATAGTAGGTCATAATACGGATATTGCTGGTTTCGAGCTCGCCATTAGATCTTATGGTTACGATTTAAAAAAAAAAAATATTTTTATATTAGGGGCGGGCGGCGTTGTTCCCTCAATAATTGTTGGATTGAAAAGAATGGGAGCTTTAAAAATATTTTTGAACAATAGAACAATCGCTAAATCAGAAAATATCAAAAAAATCTTTAATGACATTGAAATTATAGATAAAGACAATATTCCTACAGATATAGATGTCTTAATTAATGCAACAAGCCTGGGTATAAAAAAAAGTGATAAAATTGAACTTGATTACGATAAAATTGGAAAAAATAAATTTTATTACGACGTTATATATAATCCTAGTGAAACAAATTTTTTAAAAGAAGCAAAAAAGCTAGGCAATAAAGTAGAGAATGGGAAAAAAATGTTTATTTATCAAGCACATCAAGCTTTTGCTATATGGCATAATATTTTACCAAAAATAGATGAGAAAGTTGAAAATTTATTAAATAAATAATGATTAGAATTGCAGTAGTAGGTGATATTGGTTCTGGAAAAACTTATGTTGCAAGATTATTTGGACTCCCAGTTTTTAATGCAGATAAAGAGGTAGTAAAAATTTATAGAAATAGTAGAATTGCTTATAAAAAGCTTAGACATAAGTTACCCAAGTTTATTTTTTCTTTCCCAATAAAAAAGGAACAAATAGGCAGTGCGGTGAAAGATAATTCAAAGAATCTTAAAATCATATCAAAAATAATTCATCCAATAGTAAGAAAAAGAATGTTTAAATTTTTAAAAAAGCATAGTTTTAAAAAAGCTGTTGTGCTGGATATTCCTTTATATTTTGAAAATAAACTGAACAAAAAAAAGGATATTGTAATTTATGTAAGTGCTAAAAAAAAACTAATTAATTTTGCATTAAAGAAAAGAAACAAATTAAACTTTAAGCTTATTAAAAAATTAGGAAAATTACAAAAACCTTTATTGATGAAGAAAAAAAATTCTAATTATGTTATTGTAAATGATTTTAAAAGTAGAAACTTAAAGAAAAGAGTTAAAAAACTTAAATATAAAATCTTTGATTTATGATAGAAGTCATACTTGATACTGAAACTACTGGGTTAGACGTAAAAGATGGCCATAGAATAGTTGAGATAGGATGTCTAGAACTAGATAATTTTGTTTTGACATCAAAAAAATTTCATTGTTATTTAAATCCACAAAGAAAAGTATCTGAACAAGCTTTAAAAGTACACGGTTATACAGATACTTTTTTATCATCACAAAAAAAATTTTCAGAAATAGTAGATGAATTTTTGGAATTTATTAATAATAAAAAACTTATAATTCACAATGCAAGTTTTGATTTATCACATTTAAATAATGAATTGCTTATTTTAGGCAAAAATAAAATAAGTACAAATAATGTCATTGATACACTTGAATTAGCTAGAAAAAAGTTTCCAGGTTCCCAAAACAGCCTAGATGCTTTGTGCAAAAGATACAAAATAGATAATTCAAAAAGAGTAAAGCATACTGCGCTTATAGATTGTGAGCTGTTATCAAAAGTCTATATTAATTTAACTGATCAAAAAGAGCCTGCTTTAGATCTTAAAATTGGAAATCTTATTAACGAAACGGAGCAGTCAAATAAAAAAATTAAATATTATGATAAAGTTGTCAAACCGACGGAAGATGAACTAATATTACATAAAAAATATCTAAAAAATAGTCTTAAAAAAAATTTCTTCAATTAAATTTTTCGTCTAAAAGTCTTGTAAAATTATCTTTTTTATAAAATTTCACACCAGGATATATGGAGTCAGTGATCGTATTTATATGTGTTTTTTCAAATTTTGAAAAAATTTCATTTAAGTAACGGAGCTATGGAGATTGGAGTAAATGAAACTTCGGAAAACTTTGAGTATAAAATGTGATTATTGGTATTTATTATCTAAATAGTAATTAAAGAAATTTGATAAAAGATTATCTATTTTATAAAAATTTGGCACTAGAAATGGTCTTCTAGCATGTATTCTATCATTTACCCAGTACTTTGACCATTCAGTAGTTGTTTCTACGCATTGTTTTGGAAATTCATTAATTTTATATTTCTCCTTAATTTGAAAACAACCACCTATAAATAAATCTACATATGATTGAACAATTGGATGACTATTACTTGGTTTTTTTATTTTTTCAGGACTAGCTGTATAAACCCAAAAGTTTTTATTTTTAGTTTTAATTTTTTTTCCATAGAAGCTTAAGTCTTTACCTTCGACTTTTACTCTACAATAGCCACTCTCTCTTCTATCGGTCTTATTCAAGTCCTTTATCGAAACTGGGTAATAAACTGCATTAACAGCTGATTTTTTTTTTTTAATGATTGTTAAAAAAGTAATTTTGTACATTCCTCCGTGAAGGCCCCAAGTTCTTTCAAAGCCTTTAATTAAAATAGGTTTCACTACGAAAGCCGATTTATTTGTTCTAATTCTCGACTCTTTATCCATTAAGGATCCATAGCCAATAATATAATTTTTACTTCCTCGCTCTGGATTTAAATTACATTCTTGACTTTGTACTAACTGTGTTGAAAAAATTAATACTATAATTATTAACAACTTTTTCATATTTAATATTTAAAAAATAGTCTTAAAAAAAATTTCTTCAATTAAATTTTTCGTTAAATAACTTTGTAAAATCAACTTTCTTATCAAATTTAATACCTGGATATCCAGAGTCAGTTATCATATTTACTAAAATTTTTTCAAGTTTTGGAAAAATTTCATTTTGAACATCGCAAAGAATTATTTTTTGTAGCTCTTTTTTCTCCGCAATATTTTCCCCGACTTTTACTATAGAGCTATAGATTATTTCAAAATAAGATTTTTTTTCAGTACGAGTTTTATCTTGAAATTTTAAAGTCGTATTTACTTCAATTAATTTATTTTTTAGAGGCTTGGAATTAATATCTATATCGAGTTCATATTTAGAAATATTATCTTTTGTGTACAGGTAACTCTCAACATTTGGGGTTTCACTTGATAAATCTTTTATATACACGGAAAGTATTTTATATTTATCGCTCATTTTTTTCATTATTTATATCTTCAGATTCTCCATCTATAAAGTTTTCTTTAATATCTTTTTTTCTAGAATATTGTTTGGAAAATTTATAAAACATAATTTTTCTTGTTGGAGGGAATATCATTAAAAAACCAATTAAATCTGTGGCAAAGCCTGGAATAATTAACAATAAAGCTGCAAATGCTAGAGCAGCACCAGAAATTATTTCATATACAGGCAGCTCATTTTTCATCATTTGGCTCATACCAGACCGAAGAGTATTAAAGCCTTCATATTTGGCATAGTAGATACCAATAAACGCTGTAAGGAAAATTAAAGAAATTGTATATAAAGCTCCAATTTTACCTCCAATCTCAATGAAAAGATAAATTTCGATCGCAGGAATTAAAATTATTGATAATAAAAACGCGTTCATTTGTCTTTTAAATAATTTGTTGGTTGAAATTAAATAACATAGTAAATATTATTGTACTATGAATTATAGTTTCGAGTATATAGATATAATACTTTTGGCAATGATTGCAGGATTTATTTTCTTGCGATTAAGAGGAATTTTGGGAAAAAAATCTGGTTTTGAGGACAAAATGCCTGCAAGTTTTGCTCATGACTTTCCATCGGATAATCTGAAGAAACCACTAAAAGAAAAAACATTTGACGATAAAGAAAAAAAAGATTTTCTTTTAGGAGCTAAGATTGCGTATGAAACGATTATAACTAGTTTTTCTTCAGGAAATTTAAAAAGCGTAAGACAGCTTTTGGATAAAAAAGTTTATGATCAATTTGATGAAGCGATTAAAAGCAGAGACGCCAATGGGCAAGTATCAGAAACAACATTTATAGGAATAAATAATGCCGAGATTAAAAATCACGAAAATAAAAAAGGTTTCTTAGAAGTAACAGTTAGTTTTGTTAGTGAAATTATCTCATGTGTTAAAGATAAAGATAATAAAATTTTATCAGGTGATCCAAAAAAAATAAAAAAAGTGTTTGATACTTGGACGTTCTCAAAAAATATAAATTCCACTAATCCTAATTGGTTGCTAATTAATACGGAAAATTGATTAAAAAAATTTCTGATAAAGATATTAAGGACTGGGAAGATTTTGTTAAAAATAATGATAAAGTTGAAGATAAAGATGGTTTTCTAAAAAAAAACTTTGATAATAAAATCCATATGGAAATAGATTTACATGGATATTCATTAGATGATGCAAATAAAAGAATATTTGAATTTGTTAATGAATGTTACGACAAAAAAGTAAAATCAATAAATGTAATCACAGGCAAAGGTTTGAGATCTAAGAATACTGATGACCCTTACTCGTCATCTAATTTGGCAATTTTAAAACATTCAGTACCATATTTTATAAAAAATAATTCAGAATTAATGAAAAAGATTAAATCTATAAATTTAGATGAGACTAAATCCAAAAGTAAAGGTAATTTTAATATTTATCTAAAAATAAATTAATTTGTATGAAAAATTTCAAATCAAGAATAAGAGCAAGATTAAGAAAAAGTAAAACTGATATTAAAAAAAATTTTTCTGTAATAAGTGAAAAAACAAAATTTGTAAAAAGCCGTGCTGATATTAAAAAAAATATAAAAGATTTTTATTTTTGGGTAAAAGGTGCAGAACTTGTTGAGTTAGATAAATGTGATATTTTAGAAGACCCAGTTAGGCCTGAACTAGATAATTTATTTAGGACAAGTTATGGGAGAAAGATTTTTGGAGTAAAGTTTAAGGATGAGATTTATGCGGTAATGTGTTTCGCGTTCACAGATGAAATACCAAAATCTGTTAAAGAGCTTGAGTTATTTAGTCAAGATGCATTTTTAAAGAATATGCAAAGAGATCCCAACAAGGTTGGAAGAATAGCTATAGCATATACTGTTTGGTCAAAGAAAAAAGGAGGAGGAAAGCTTATAGTTAAAGAGGTTTATAAAATGATAAAAAAATCAAATCATCTAAATAGACTTGTTACTCTTTCACCTTTAACTGACATGGCAAGAAAGTTTCATTTAAGAAATGGGGCTGTTGAGTTGCAAGTTAATAAAAATACACAAAATTTTGAATACAAAGTTATAAAATAAATTTTGATAAATCCGTATCTTTAACCAATTCACCTAAATTTTTCTTAATATAAACAGAGTCTATAACAATTTTTTCTCCAGATCTATCAGTAGCTGTAAAGCTGATTTCGTCCAAGACCCTTTCAATTATAGTGTGTAATCTCCTAGCACCAATATTTTCAACAGTTGAGTTTACCTCAGTAGCAATATTGGCTATAGCGTCAATCCCATCATCTGAAAACTCCAATTCTACATTTTCTGTTTTTAACAACGCTTTATACTGCTTGATTAAACTATTATCTGGTTCTCTTAAAATTTTTTTAAAGTCATCACTAGTTAAAGCCTCAAGCTCAACTCTAATTGGTAGTCTTCCTTGTAATTCTGGCAAAAGATCTGAAGGTTTTGCTAATTGGAAAGCGCCAGATGCTATAAAAAGTATATGATCAGTTTTTATTGGGCCATACTTAGTGCTCACGGTTGTTCCTTCAATTAATGGCAACAAATCTCTTTGAACTCCTTCTCTAGATACATCTCCACCAACTCTATCAGTTCTTGCTGAAATTTTATCTATTTCGTCAAGAAATACTATTCCATTGTCTTCTGTGGAACTTTTTGCAGATTTAATAATTTTGTCTTGTTCAATTAATTTATCAGACTCTTCATTAATCAAAATATCATGAGACTCTTTTACAGTCATTTTTTTCTTTTTGGGTTTATTGCCCATGCCTTTACCAAGCATCTCTCCAATATTTATCATCCCAACATTGGCTCCTGGCATTCCAGGTATTTCAAATGATGGCATTGTATTTGCATCGTTAACAGCAATTTCAATTTCATTCTCGTCTAGATCTCCGTTTCGTAATCTTTTTCTAAAGCTTTCTCTAGTTGCAACACTTGCTTTATTTCCAACTATTGCATCTAGGACTTTTTCCTCTGCTTGCTTTTGAGCCTGAGCATGTACTTCTTTTCTTTTTTTTACTTTTTCCATCGCAATAGCTATTTCAAGTAAATCTCTAACTATTTGTTCAACATCTCTTCCGACATATCCTACCTCAGTAAATCTTGTTGCTTCAACTTTTACAAATGGAGCTTCCGCAAGTTTAGATAAACGTCTAGATATTTCTGTTTTTCCAACCCCAGTAGGTCCAATCATTAATATATTTTTTGGCAAAACTTCATCTTTCATATCACCTTTTAAAGCTTGTCTTCGCCACCTGTTTCTAAGTGCGATAGCAACAGCTCTCTTAGCTTTGTTTTGTCCAACTACAAATCTATCTAACTCTGAAACTATTTCTCTAGGAGATAGCGAGCTTATAAAAGTATCTTCTTGGTTTTTTTTATCCTTTGGCACTAGAGGTGTAACATTATTTTTTTCCATTATATTTTCTCAATATTGACGTTATTATTTGTGAATACACAGATCTCAGATGCTACTTTAATGGCTTTTTTAGCGATCTCTTCCGCTGATAAATCTGTGTCCATTAATACTTTTGCTGACGCTAAAGCATAATTTCCGCCTGATCCAATTCCTATAACATCTCCCTCAGGCTCTAGAACGTCACCTGTACCTGAGATTATAAAACTTTTTTCTTTATCTCCAATTGCCATTAATGCTTCTAATCTTCTTAAATATTTGTCTGTTCTCCAGTCCTTAGCAAGTTCAACAGCAGCTCTTGTTAAATTTCCTGCATGTTTTTCTAACTTAGATTCTAATCTTTCAAATAACGTTAGCGCATCTGCTGTCGATCCAGCAAATCCTGCGATCACATTTCTTTTCTCAATTTTTCTAACTTTATTTGCTGTACTTTTAATAACAGTATTACCCATGCTAACTTGACCATCGCTAGCAACTACAACGTTTTTATCTTTTCTAACTAATACAATTGTTGTCATATTTATTAGATGGATATTAATCCTAATAGTTCAAGTGTTTGATTACTTTTATTGATATAAACAAATAATGAATATATACGTATTAAAATAATGAAGAGAAAAGCTGATATTACAAGAAAAACAAAAGAAACATCAATTAAAGTGGAACTTAATATAGATGGTAAAGGCCAATACAAAATTGACACAGGAATTGGTTTTTTAGACCATATGCTAGAACAACTATCGAAACATTCTTCAATTGATCTTAAAGTTAAAGCAAAAGGAGATACTCATATTGATTTACATCATACAACTGAAGACACCGGAATTGCTATTGGTGAATGCTTAAAGAAAGCATCAAAAAATTTCGTTGGTATTAAAAGATATGCGCACGCCTTGTTGCCTATGGATGAAACATTAACAAGGGTAGCAATTGATATGTCTAATAGACCATATCTAATCTGGAACGTTAAATTGAAGGTTGAAAAATTAGGTGAAATGGACACCGAGTTGTTCAAAGAATGGTTCCAGGCATTTGCTCAATCAGCTGGAATAACTATGCACATTGAAAATATTTACGGTGATAACAGCCACCACATAATCGAATCTTGTTATAAAGGACTTGCTAGATCACTTAGAGCAGCACTTGAATTAGATCCCAAAAATAAAAATACAGTGCCCTCTACAAAAGGTTCTTTATAAAAAAAGAATTAATGAAAGTCATAATCGTAGACTATAGCTCGGGCAATATAAGCTCTGTAATAAACTCATTTAAGGAAGTTGCACAAGATAAAGCAACAATAGAAGTAACCTCAGATTTAAATAAAATCAAAGTATCTGATAAAATTGTTCTACCAGGACAAGGATCATTTAAAAGCTGCGTAGATGCCTTAAACAAAATCAGCGGTCTAAATGATACTTTAAATGAATTTGTTATAGCAAATAAAAAACCTATTTTGGGTATTTGTGTAGGATTGCAAATGTTTGCAGATGTTGGTTATGAAGAAACTGAAACAAAAGGTCTAGGATGGATTTCAGGTAAAGTGTCTAAAATTAATAATCAAAACGGTAAATTCAAGCTTCCACATATCGGATGGAATGAAATTAATATTGTTAAAGATAGTAAGATTTTTAATAATATAGAAGATAAATCCCACATGTATTTTGTGCACAGTTATGAATTTATACCTGAAGACAAATCCATAATTGCTGCAACAACGGATTATTCATCGAAAGTTGTATGTGCTGTAGAAAAAGAGAATATCTTTGGAACCCAATTTCACCCTGAAAAGAGTGACAAAATAGGGCTTAGAATTATAGAAAATTTTATTACATTATAAGAAATTAAAAAAATGTCAGATTTACTTAAAAATTCAAATTTATCTCTAGATACTGCAGATAAAATCGTTTCAGATACATTACACGATTGTGATGATGGAGAGTTGTATATAGAAGATACAAAATTTGAAACTGTAACTTTAGATGATAATAAAATTAAAAGCTCAGAATATAGTATAGACTCAGGTTATGGTTTTAGAGCAATTACTGATGATGTAATTGCTTACTCACATTCAAACGAAATTTCAGAGGAGTCTCTTAAAAAATCAAGTAAAAATTTAAAGTCAACACTTAAAAGTAAAAAAGGTACTTACAATTCTGAAATTAAAAAAACAAATCAAAAATTTTATAATGATATAGATCCTATCGAGACAAAGTCCTTAAATGCAAAGATAGAATTGTTAAATTTAATGAATGAATATTCAAGATCAAAAGATCAATCTGTGAAACAGGTCTCAGCTAGTTTTCTAGGAGAGAAAAAAAATGTTGAAATCTTAAGACCAGGGGGCGAATTACTCAAAGACAGTAGACCTCTGGTTAGAATAAATATATCAATGATGGTAGAAAAAAATGGTAGAAAAGAAACTGCTGTATATGGAGTCGGTGGAAGACAGTCTTATGATGAATATCTGAAAGATGGAAGTTGGAAGAAATTGTGTGATGAAGCATTTCGAATTGCTACAACTAATTTAAAAAGTAAACCATCTCCTGCAGGTGAAATGAAAGTTGTTCTTGGACCTGGTTGGCCAGCGATATTAATACATGAAGCAATAGGGCATGGTCTTGAAGGCGATTTTAATCGAAAAAAAACCTCTGTTTTCCATAATTTAGTTGGCCGAAGGGTTGCTAGTGAAGGTGTCACTATTATTGATGATGGAACTATAGATAATAGAAGAGGAAGTCTTAACATTGATGATGAAGGAACTCCTACAGAAAAAACAGTTTTGATTGAAAAAGGAATTTTAAAAAACTTTATGCAAGATAGATTAAATGCACGATTGATGAATACTAAGTCTACAGGCAATGGAAGAAGAGAAAATTACAAACATATCGTATTACCCAGAATGCGTAATACGATAATGCTAAACGGAACTCATACACAGGAAGAGATGATTAATTCTGTAACTAAGGGGATTTTTGCTGTTAGTTTTGGGGGTGGACAAGTTGATATTACTTCAGGAAAGTTTGTTTTTAATTGTACAGAAGCTTATGAAATAGTAAATGGTAAAATTGGTGCACCTTTAAAAGGAGCAACTTTAATTGGTGATGGCCCATCATCTCTTAAAGAAGTTTTAATGGTTGGCAATGATATGATGCTAGACCCTGGTATTGGAACTTGTGGTAAGTCTGGACAAGGGGTTCCAGTTGGGGTTGGTCAGCCATCCCTCTTAATTGATAATATGACAGTTGGCGGCACTCAACTATAAAAATGATAAAAGAAAAAGATTATCTAAATAATATTGCTGAGCAATGTTTATCTAAATCTAATAAACTTGGCTCAACTGATGCAAGTGTAATGGTAATGCATTCAGTATCCGAGGATGTAAGTGTAAGAAATAGAAAATTAGATGGCTCAAGAAGGTCTGAAAATTTAGGTATTACATTAACAACTTACATTGGTAAAAAAAAGTCTACAATTTCATCCTCAGATCTGAACACAAAAAATTTAGATGGTCTGATTAATAGATGCGTTGAGAGTACTAAAATAACGCCTGAAGATGATCTAAACTCTCTGGCAGATAAAGAACTTTATTTTAAAGGCGATAAAGACCTAGATTTGTATGATGAAACAGTTTTAGAAAATAAAAAGAAAATAGAATACATAAACGAAGCTGAGGAAGAGGCTTTTTCCAGAAAAGATATTGTTAATACTAATGGATCGGGCTTTAGCCAAAATAAATCAAATTTTATTTTAGCAAATTCAAGTGGATTCTCTGATGGTTATAAAACATCTCAGTTTACAGCCTATTGCGAGGTAGTATCAAAAAATAATGGAAGCATGGAGAGAGATTACGAGTACAGTAGCAAACGTTTTTTTAACGATATTCTTAAACCAAAACAATTAGGGTCAAAAGCTGCTGAATTAGCTTTAAAAAAATTGAATCCAAAAAAAATAAAAAGTGAGAAATTAAATATTATTTTTGATAAAAGAATTGCTAAAGGTTTTTTATCCTCATTTTCAAGTGCTATATCCTCTAGTGCATTTGCAAAAGGAACAACTTTTTTAAAAGATAAACTTAACAAAAAAATATTTGGAGATAAAATCAATATTCAAGACAAAGCTGACATTAAAAAAGCAAATGGTTCGAGATATTTTGATGTTGAAGGGGTTAAGACGAATCCTTTAGATCTTGTAAAAGATGGAGCTTTAAACGATCTTTTAATTGATACTTACAACGGAAAAAAAATAAAAAAAAAGTCAAATGGTAGAGCTAGTGGTTCATCAAATTTATATTTCCTAAATGGTGATTTAAGTTTTGAAGAATTACTCAACTCAAATAAAAAGCTGCTTTATATTACAGAGACAATCGGTAGGGGGTCAAACATAATTACTGGAGATTTTTCAGTTGGTGCATCTGGATTAATGGTTGAAAATGGTGAGTTTTCCTATCCTGTAAGCGAAATAACAATAGCTGGAAATTTAAATAATATTTATAAAAATATATCATTAGCCAATGATTTAGAATTCAACTATTCAACTAATTCACCTACAATGTTAGTTGAAGGGATGATTGTTGGAGGAAAATAACTTATAAATTTATAAGTTAATAAAAAAAATTTAAAATAGTGAAAATATTTCCAGCCATAGATATTAAGGATAAAAAGTGCGTAAGACTAGTTAAAGGAGATTTTGACAAGAAAACTGAGTACAAAATGTCTCCAGTTGAACAAGCTAGCAAATATAGGAGTCATGGTTTCAAAAATTTACATATAGTCGATCTTGATGGAGCTTTAACTGGCGAAACTGTTAATCTAAGTATTATCCAAGATATAGTTGGTAAATTTGATTTAAAGGTTGAGATTGGTGGTGGTATCAGAAAGCTTGATAGTATTAAAAAATATGTTGATGCTGGTGTTGAAAAAGTGATTTTAGGAAGTGCTGCTATTAAAGATAAAATATTTTTAAAAGAGGCGTGTCAAAAATTTCCGGATAAAATAGCGTTAGGTTTAGATGCTAAAGATGGATATTTATCTGTATCTGGATGGAAAGAAAATTCTAATCAATTAACTTTAGATTATTTGAGTGAAGTAAATGATTATGGAGTTAGTAGACTTATTTATACTGATATAAATAAAGATGGTATGAAGAAAAGCCCAAATTTTGAAGATACATCAAAAATTGCAGCTAAATCAAATTGTCCTGTAATCATATCTGGAGGGGTTTCATCAATAGATGATGTTAAAAAAGCAAAACGTTTAAAAAATATTGAAGGTATAATAGTTGGAAAAGCTATTTATGATGGCGATATTAAATTAGAAGACCTTGTGAAAGAAGATGCTTAAAAATAGAATAATTCCCTGTTTAGATGTAAATAATGGTCGTGTTGTTAAGGGCATTAACTTCATTGATCTTAAAGATGCAGGAGACCCTGTTGAGCAAGCAAAAATTTACAGCGAAGGTGGAGCTGATGAAATATGTTTTTTAGATATTACAGCCTCAAACGAAAACAGAGAAACCATTTATGACGTTGTAGAAAAAACCTCCAAGAAATGTTTTGTGCCTTTAACAGTTGGTGGAGGAGTTAGAAGTGTTGAAGATATAAGTAAATTACTTAACTGTGGTGCTGATAAAGTTTCAATAAATACAGCTGCTGTAAGTGACAAGCAAGTTGTTGTTGATAGTTCTAAAAAATTTGGTTCCCAATGTATTGTTGTTGCAATAGATGCAAAAAAAAATGGAAATATATGGGAGATCTATACTCATGGCGGAAGAAATAAAACAGGCATTGATGCATTAAAATTTGCAAAAGAAATGGAGAAAAGTGGAGCGGGTGAATTACTTGTAACATCAATGGATAGAGATGGTACACAGGCTGGATATGATATTGATTTGATGTCTAAGATTTCATCTGCTGTAAATATTCCTGTTATTGCCTCTGGTGGAGTTGGTACCTTAGATCATTTAGTAGATGGTATTAAATTAGGTAATGCGAGTGCGGTTTTAGCAGCTTCCATTTTTCATTATGGAAAATATTCAGTAAAGCAGGCAAAGGAATATTTGGATTTAAAAGGAATTCCAGTTAGAATTTAGTATGCTAAAAACTTTAGAGGATTTAATTAATATAATTCGAGATAGAAAATCATCATCAGATGATAGCTCTTACACATCAAAATTACTTAAAAATAGATCTTTATCAGTAGAAAAGGTTAAAGAGGAGATTGCTGAGCTTATAGAAGCTGTAGAAAATAATTCGAATAAAATTCACGAGGCAGCTGATGTTTTTTACCATTTGTTAGTTTATCTAGAAGGAAATGGCGTCCGTATTGAGGATATCATGGATGAATTAGAAAAAAGGAAGAAAAAAAAAGAGTCTTAAAAAGACCAAATTAGTGTTAGCTTTCTAAAAATTAAATTCATTTATGAGCCACCAATTTTATAAACCAGCAAGATCAAGACTTCAGAGAAGTGAATTAGCAGTCCCTGGTTCATCACCAAAAATGTTTGAAAAGGCTTTAAATTCAGACGCAGATTATGTTTTCTTGGATTTAGAAGATGCTGTCTCTCCAAATGACAAGATAGCTGCAAGAGCAAATGTTATTAAAGCTTTAAATGAAATTAATTGGAGAGATAAAGGAAAAACTATTTCTGTTAGAATTAACAGTTTAGATACTCATTACATGTATAGTGATCTAGTTGAACTTGTAGAGCAAGCGGGACAAAATATAGATACTATACTTGTACCTAAAGCTGGAACTGGAAGTGATGTTTACATGGTAGATTGTATGCTAACTCAAATAGAAACAAACAAAAAAATTAAAAATAAAATTGGAATTGAATGTTTAATTGAAACTGCTTTAGGGATGTCTAATATTAAAGAAATTGCAAAATCTAGTGAAAGATTAGAGGCATTACATTTTGGAGTTGCTGATTATGCTGCAAGTCTGAGAGCAAGAACTGTTGTAATAGGTGGTTTAAATCCAGATTATCCAGGGGATCAATGGCATCATGGTTTATCAGAATTAGTTATGGCATGCAGAGCCTATGGTCTTAGAGCAATAGACGGGCCGTTTGGAGATTTTAATGACCCAGATGCATATATTGCTTCAGCAAAAAGGGCTGCTGCTATTGGTATAGAAGGTAAATGGGCGATACATCCATCACAAATAGATTTAGCAAATAAAGTTTTTTCACCACCAGAAGCTGAAGTTAAAAAAGCAAAAAGAATTTTAGAGGAATTAGATAAAGCTGCAAATGAAGGAAAAGGTGCAGCCCAATTAGATGGAAGGATGATTGATGCAGCGTCTGCACGAATGGCAGAAAATATTGTAAATATAAATAAAAAAATAGAGGATAAATAAAATGGATATTCACGAGTACCAAGCAAAAAAAATATTAGCAGGGTTTGGAGTTACAATACCTAGAGGTGGAATTGTTTACAGTCCAGAAAATGCTGAGAATAAGGCTAGGGAACTTGGAGGATCTAAGTGGGTTGTGAAAGCCCAAA
>CABXWY010000007.1 GCA_902515985.1 uncultured Pelagibacteraceae bacterium | reverse complement strand
ATTGTGCAGCTTGTGGTATAAAATTATTTGAATCTTCAACTAAATACGAAAGTGGTTCTGGATGGCCTTCATTTTTCAAGTCCTTACCAGATGCATTTGAAACTAAAGTTGATCATCTTTTAGGTTATCCAAGAACAGAATATCATTGCAAAAATTGTGGAGGGCATCATGGACATATTTTTGATGATGGTCCAAAACCAACTGGAAAAAGGTATTGTAATAACGGTATTTGCTTGATTTTTAAGCCTAAGGACTAAAATTAATACTACCAAATTTCAATAATTTTATTAATGTGCATATCTGCTACAACAAAATAAAATGAAAAAAATTCTTATAACATTAATATCTTTCTTTTTAATTACTTCATCAAATGCAGATGATTTATCAAATAAAATTTCAAATATAATCGCTGATTTAATACCTGGTGAAGGTGATACTGAAGTAAGTATTGATTTAAGAGAAAATCACAAACCAGACTATAGTAT
The DNA here is from genome assembly GCA_902515985.1 of uncultured Pelagibacteraceae bacterium. GTDB lineage: Bacteria > Pseudomonadota > Alphaproteobacteria > Pelagibacterales > Pelagibacteraceae > Pelagibacter. The sequence continues at coordinate 60,446 of CABXWY010000007.1, read as the reverse complement.
TCTTGGTGTAAGAGAAATTGACAAAACAGACAGCGGTAATTTTTTTACGCAATTCTCATTATCTAATACTGAGAAGAGAAACACAGAAAGAACAGTTGGAAACTTAGGTTTTGGACAAAGAATGTTAAGCAACGATAATACAATGATGACAGGTTATAATGTTTTTTGGGATTATGATAGTTATGGAAATTCAAGAACAAGTTTAGGAGTTGAGGCTAGAAATGCAGTATTGGATTTTTCTGGTAACTATTATCTAAATACAGGAGATGGAAAAGACGAAGAAAAACCTTTAGAGGGTTATGATTTAAATTTAGCTTCCCAAGTTCCTTACATGCATTGGGCCGATGTATTCGTTAATGCTTATGAATGGTTTGGCAGAGATAGAGCCGGCATAAGAGGGACAAAACTTGGATCAGAATTATTATTAAACCCAAATTTAAATTTGGAAATAGCATTTGATGACAAGGATAAAAAAGGCTTAGAAGATGAATGGTATGCAAGAGTAATGTTTGTATATCCTCCAAGATCGGGCCCTTCACTTCAAGATGGATTTATAAGTGCAACTGCTTGGAATGAAGAAAAAGATATGAGTAAAGAATTGTTAACTAAAGTTAAAAGAAATAATAAAATTGTAGTAGAGTTTAAAGGCACATCAACAATTTCTAGAACCGATTAATATGAAAAACATTTTTAATATCATTATTTTTTCTTTTATTTTGTGGGTTGGTTCTACAAAAATATCCTTTGCAGAAACTGGCCCAGCAGATATTTACAAAGTTACAATGAGAAAAGTAGAATTATGCACAGCGAGCACAGGAGTTGCGAGTTGTGAAAATGCAGTTGTGATTGGAAGTGGTGATCGTACTGTAGACATTGCAGCTGTTGGTGAAGGTGTAGTTGCAGCAGCTTATGGTGATTCAGCTTTATTACCTCTAGGAACAACTTACACTCATATGAGAGTTACAATTGACAGAAAGTTTTCAGTTAGATCAAAAACTGCAATTAGTGGTGGGGATGGAAATACAGATGCATGTGTTACAATCGCAACAACCGATGACATGTACGCAGGTGATCAAGATGCAAATAAATACACTCATAAGCCTGCGGTAGCAGAAGGTGGAACAAGAGCTGAAATGAATATGTATTTAATTAACGATCAATATACTAGGTGTAACAATGCAGATTGTGACGATGTAGACGCTGATCAAGGTCAAGAGTATGATCAAGGAGTTGGTTCATCAAAACATCAAACTCAACATGCGGATGGTAGTTCAGATGATGATCATTTGCTTATCTACGAATTAACATCGCCGTATACTGTAGCATTAATTGCACCAACAATTGATATATCTTTTGGTACATCTGCAGCGATCTCTGTTAATAATAATGGCAGTAATTTATGTCAAATATGGGCTGAAGAACCTGCAGTAACTATTACAATTAAATAATCTAAAAACTTCTAATTAATTCCGCTGCTAAAACTTTATGGCCTGTCTTATTAAAGTGAGGGTCATTTTTAAAATAATATTTTTTATAAATTTCTAAGTAAGAAGAATTATTCATCTTTTCAAAGAAGATCGGAAAAAAATTAATAAATTTTTCACATTTATTTTGGCAGAACTCTTGCCATATTTTTACATGTTTAGAATTAACTACATCATTTTTTAATTGGTGTGGCCATGGATATACTGCTAGACTTAGCTTAATATTATTTTTTGAGAGTACTTCATAAAGTTTTTCCATATGATTAATCATTATTTGATTTCCTTTTTTAACCCCTAAATCATACCCTTGAATTTTATCAGTTTTTGAGTATGTCCATTTAGCTTTAAGATTTACTTTATCAGTAAAAATTGGATTTTCATTATTATCCAATTGTTTTTCCTCTTTTGTAAATTTGTATTTTTTTAAAACAAACATATAAAAGTTAGTTAGTGGAAAATTATTTCTTAAAAATTTCCTTCGTTTTAAATTTTTCTTTTTATAATTTTTCTCGGTTACTTTAAGACTTTCATCTATAGAGTAAAAATTAATATCGTCGTAAAAATCACTAATATCAATAAAGACTACAACATGATCAAATTTAAAACCTTGATTAATTAGATAATTTAACTTTGAAAGATATATTTTAGGTGAGTAAGATACTATTCCAAGATTTGCAGTTTTATATCCTGTCTTTTCAGTAAAAATTCCGACAAAGCTATCCTCATATTCAATTGGAGTTCCTTCAGTAAAAGAGTCTCCTATAAAAGCAAATTCATAATCTTTATTATCAACTTGATCACATTTTGATTTAAAACCGTGATTGTTGGTGCACAACACATAAGTATCCACAAAACTTACATTATTTGTATACTTTACATTCTCTCTTAATGTGTGATGGTAAATTGGATGATCTATTCGAATTAATCTTTCATAGAATTGTGATTTTGCAAAATAGTCATCAAAGTATTTAAGAATTTTTGATCCAAGAAAAAAATCAATAACTAATGAGAACACAAAGGTGATTAACAGAATCTTTAATAAGTTGAGTAGTTTTTTTACAAGAATCATCTAGATAATTAGTTTTGTTCAAAAAATAGTTTAATTTTTGTGAAAAATAACAATTTTGTAGACTATTTTGGGCCAATTCTACAGTTTAAAATTCATTTTAACAAAGCTATTATATAAATAATTATCATGTTTGAAAAATTAGAAGAACTAGCAAAAAATAACAAAAAAATTTCAGATTTTCATATTAGGTCAGGTTCACCTTTAGCTTATAGACAAACAGGTGAAATTATCATGGTTAAAGAAGTAGTAGTTAAGCCGCAAGACTTAATAGATATGCTAACTACAAATTGTAATGAACATGAGACAAAAAAATTTCAAGATACACATGAATTAGACTCAGCAGTAATGATTAGTGGACTAAGATTTAGAGCTAACTTTTACAAAACTTTAAATGGACCCGCTGCAGTTTTGAGAAGAGTAGAGAGCAAAATACCAGAGATGGGACAATTCGATTTACCAGATGCACTTTATGATATTATTGATATGCATAAAGGTTTAGTATTAGTTACAGGCCCAACAGGTTCAGGAAAATCTACAACACTTGCTGCGATTGTTAATGAAATAAATAAAACAAGAACATCAAACATTATAACAGTTGAAGATCCAGTTGAATTTATTCATACAGACTCAAAAAGTATTGTTTCTCATAGAGAAGTGGGAAAACAAACTCAAAGTTTTGCAAGTGCTTTAAAAGCTGCATTGAGGGAAGATCCAGATGTAATTTTAGTTGGAGAGATGAGAGATTTAGAAACAGTAAGCTTAGCATTAACAGCTGCTGAAACAGGCCACTTAGTATTTGGAACGTTACACACGAGTGGTGCACCAAATACTATAAATAGAATTATTGATGTATTTCCTCCAGAACAACAAGCGCAAATCCGTGCGCAGTTATCAACCTCTTTAAAAATGGTTGTTACGCAAAGATTATTAAAAACTAAAGATGGTCTAGGTCGTGTTGGTGCTTTTGAAATAATGAAGTGTACTGCTCCAATTCAAAACTTAATTAGAGAAGCAAAAATTCATCAAATTCCAAGTATCATGCAGACTGCAGTTAAAGACGGAATGGTTACCATGTCTAAATCTTTAGAAAATTTAGTAGCCGCAGGAAAGATTGATGCAAATGCAGGAAAAGAAAGTTAAAGGTTTCTCTCTCCTTGAGTTGTTGGTTGTTGTTGCAATCATTGGGGTTCTGTCAGCAGTATCATTTAAACCATTTATGAATTGGAGAACTGATAGAATTGTTAGAACAGAAGCATTGAATGTTACCGCTGTAATTCAAAATATATTTTCTCAAGTACAAAGAGGTAAATATAGTTTTGTACAATTTAAAATACAAAAAGACGGAAACCAGTATTCCGTTTCATCTAATGGAATGGAAATTGAAAAATTTACAGATTATGTAAGAGATAAGTACGATGGAAGTACATTAAAAGAATTCCATAAATTTGAAACAAGGTGTGGTATGACTTTTACTTGGGATGATGAAGGAGCAGTAGATGAGGATCTTTTGACTGTAAATGAAATATTTATCGATGCAACTAGTGTAGGACTTGGAGTGGAAGGAAGCGATATATCAACAGGTGGGGGAACGGTATGTTTTTCAAAAGATGGAACTTATTATAGCCCAGCTGGAGTTTTTTTGGATGGTACAACACCTATAGAAAGGCTTTTCATTTGTACACCAACAGGAATTGGATCCGGTTGTTTAATAGAAGGGGAAAATACTTTTGCTTTAGAATGGTCTAGATTTGGTAATATAACTTTAAAAAAATATAGTGAAAAAAACGGATGGGTAATACAGTAAAAAATATATTAAAAAAAAATTATGAAAAAGGTGTTAGCCTTTTAGAGGCATTGATATCAACAGCCATTGTAGGAATTGGTTTTATAGCAGTTTTTCAAATTGTGAATTATTCAACTTCATCAGTAAATGTTTCTGCCGAGAGAACAAAAATGAATTACATAGTTAGTATGGTAGCGGAAGATTTAATCGGTTACAATAGCTCCTTAGTTGATGTAAATCCTCATACAACAACTGTACAATTAGACGAACATAGAAGACCAGTGGAAAACGGAGTGATTTCGTCTGTAAAAAAATTCCCTCAAAAATTTATTGATGCGCCAATTAAAGTTGAAGTATGTGATAGCACTAAAGATAGATTTAACAATTTTGCTTCAAATACACCTCTTTATGAGAACAATCCAGAAGCAAGTGCAGCTTATAATAAAAGAAAGAGATTAGAAAACATTCTTAAAGAAGATAGATATCTGAAGTGTATTGGCTCAGTAGATACCACGGAAGATATCAAAAGCGTAGAAGTATTCAAAATTTGTAATGATACTAGTGTTGGCTGTAAACATACCGAAACTTATAGCGATCATGTTTATGATGAAACTTATATAGGTAGAGTTCAGATAAATACAAATAATGGAAAGAAAAAAAAGATTTTATATTTTCAAGCAGATTATATCTATAAAAATTATGAATAGAAATTTTAAAAATGAAAAGGGAGTAAGTTTAATAGAACTATTAGTTGGAGTTGCTGTTACGGCGCTTATGATGGGTGCAATGTTTGCAACATACACTGTAGTAAATAATAGTTACAGACAAGTTCTTGATAAAGCAGCAATTAGTTCATCAAGCAGGGATATGGTCGGCATGATGGTAAGGGATATTAGACTAGCAGGATTTCAATATTATCACGGGCAAAATGAAGAAGGAATCGCTCCATTTGACGACTTAATATATACAACAGGACTAACAAGTGAAGAATCAATACACGATAGTCATGACCCTATAATTGTAATAAGAAATGAGTTGGGTTATGTGCCTTATGATAATTCTACTGGCTCTCAAACTTCATCAAAACATGAAGCAAACCATGTTTGCTGTGATAAAATTCATATTGTCTATGGGGATTTTAATAAAAATGACGAACAAAAATACAAAAAATATAGGATAACTTATTTTGCATTACCAATGGAATACGAAGCGGATAAAGAAGAGAAAAACAAATATTATGGAATTTATAAAACTAAAGAGAGTTGGTTAGAAAATTCTGAATTCCCATCTGGTGGTTGGACTAGCGATACCGCAAAATGTAATGAGTGTTTTAGAAAACAATTAGTAAGATCACATGTTGTAGATATGGAATTTTTATTATTTGATAAGGATGGTGTTGATCTTTATGATACTAGTGGTACCGAAACATATCCACAACCAGATAATGACAGCAGATATGATCTTAATAAAATAAGACAAGTAGATATTGCACTATCATTTAGGTCAGGCAGAGATTTTTATAGGTCACCACCAGCCAATGAAAGATTTATAAAAACTTTAAGAATGGAGAGAAATAAAACAAAGGACCGGGGGTATAAAGACAAATTTTTAAGAGAGTCAGTTGTTGTAAGTGTATATACGAGGAATATAGGTGAACAATAAAAATAATAAAAGAGGATTTGCATTAATACTATCAATAGTTCTATTGTTAGTAATGTCACTCATGGGTGGTTCATTAGTGGTAATCGCATCGAGCGACCATAGAAGTAATAATTATACCGATCATTACCAACAAACTTTTTATGTCGCTGAAACAGCTTTACTTGAGGCTGAGAAATATCTTGTTAATACGTATTTAGGTCTTAAAAAAAGAGAGATTGCATCAAATGGTGATGAATCTCTTGGCCCAGCAGATCCAGCTAACAAAGGAAAGCATCCAGCTAATTCCAACACAGCTGATAATGATAGTGTTTGCTATAAAAGTTTTAAAAATATTATTAATTTAACTGATGTTTTTGTTCATCATAAAAACGGAAGTTTCTTAAATATTATATATCCTGCACTTATAGCATCTAATCTTTCTGATCCAACTGACGCTGACGATAAAGAAGTAGATTATTTGGATAAATTTAAATACGAATATTTCATAGAAAATGTTGGAAATGCAGATTTTACTGAGAGTGGATCTAGTATTGCTTTAGGGTCACTGGATGTAATAAATAGAGGTACTGCGTATAGAATTTATGCTTGTGGTATTTATGATTCCAATGAAACGGTTATACCATTAGAAAGTTTAGTTGTTTTACCAGGGTAATATTTAATGTTGAGCTATTTTAATATTTTAATTAAATTTAAAAAAATATGAAAAAAATTAAATTTATTTTATTGATTTTATTTTTAAGCCTCTGTCATAATAATTCTTATGCATGTGATCTTCTAGGTATTGGAATAGGTGAAAATAAGTCATCTATTAAAAACATATTTGGTGAATTGCCTGAAAGTCAATATATTAAAGATGAAAATAATATGAAACAAACTTCTATTATCGCTAAGTATACAGATCAAACCTCCAGCTTTTGTGAGGATATAAATATTTTTGGTAATACATTAATGAATGTATATATTGTTGATAATATAATAGGTGCATTTGAGCTTGAAGTAACTGGGCCTTTGATGTCAAAAAATGATGATTTGATAAAAGAGGATGCTTTAAATCAATATGTTCAATCAAATTTTGGAAAAATTGATACCGAAGATAAAAATTGGCCTGGATATAAATTTTGGAATATAGGAAATAAACAAATTTATTATTATAAAATTAAGAAATTAGATGGTGAAATCAATGAAGGAGTTGTAGTAACAAGTCCTAAATATTTTGATGTTATTTTAGAAATGGAGGAAGTTAATGTTTTTCCAAACTAATATGAAATATTTTTTTAAAATAATTTTAACGGTAATTTTTTTCTTTATAACTTTTACATCAAACATCAATTCAAAACCAATTCCTCCTGGATCTGGTAAAGGAGATGTGCCGGCTAATATTTTAATTTTACTTGATAGCTCTGTAAGTATGAGAAACCCAGTTGAGGGAACAAGTGGTATTAGAGGAATTGATTGGGCAGTTGAGCTAAATGATGGAAATTTTGTAGTGTCAGAAAATAATCGAGGATTATTTAAACTTATCACTGAAACAGATAAGAGAGATGGAACTTGGAATGATGGAGAAGGAGAGTTTAGAGGCACTCAATATTGTCCTGATATTTTCAGAACATTTGGTACTAATAAAAGTTGGGCTGGAGATATAACCGAAGATGATGAGATATGGTTTGCAACTTACGGTGAAGGAGGACAGATTATAAGACTAAATAGTAATGGTGTTTGTGATGCTGTCATTAATAGAATAGATGCGTGGTCAAAGGTAAAAGAAGGTGGTGTAGTTACCAACGTTATTGGTAGTGGGATTGCTATGACAAAATTCCTTGAAGTTAGAAAAATAGATGGTGAAGAAATTTTATTTACTGCAGGAAGAACCCACGATAGTGGAAGAAACCGGGGTAAAATGTATGTGAGAAATTTAGAAACTGGCGCCTCTAAAAAATGCAACCTTTCTGGAGAGATTGAAACTATTTTATCTGATAATTCAACTAACTCGATGACAATTAGCAATGATGGTAATTATATTTACTTTGCAAGACTAACTAGGCTATGGGTTTTTCCTTTACAAAAAGATGGTGATATCTATTGTCCCTCTGCTAATTATCATATGAAGGTAGAACCACATATGAGCAGAGTTTTAGATAGTACTAATGCACAAAGAAGTACTTTTAGTGACTCAATATCAAGAATTAGTGGTATAGAATTTTCAAGGGATGAAAGTAATGTAATTTACACTACAAGTGTTTGGTCTCACAATATTCAAAGAATTCAAGTTAATCCAGACACATATACTGTAAGTTTAGATGCATCAATTGGAAAATATGGCTTAGATAATAATGAGGGAGATCCTGGGACAGTATCTGCTGCAGATGTTTTACTTAACAATCCTGGTAGGGCGGCAAGTCAATCTTATGCGAATAATAATATTTCTGTAAGCGCTGATAAAAATTCAATTCTCGTAGGTGATAGAAATTATTCTCTTCAAAAATTTTCTAAATCGTTATTTACAACAGCTAATAGAGATACCGCATGGCATTCACAATATTTTAGCCAAATAATTTCAAAATTTGATGGAGCTATAGATGCAATTGAAGCAATAGTAACAGATAGTTCCTTAAAAGCTGGCGCAAATTTTGGTTTTGGTCATTGGAATTCTGGAATGTTCGATCAACATAATAGATTTGGCTTTCCAAATCGTAGTAGTTATGGTGGACAAGTTTATTGTCATTACGAAAATGATTGTCTTTATTATGATGGTTGGAATGGAACACGAGTAGATGGAGTTTCAGATCCTTGCCTTTTAGATTATTGTATAGAAGTAGGAGTTAGTCCATCTGGTGCTGAAAAAATCTTGGACAAGCTTGATGGATTAACCATGGCGTGGGGGACAGATGGAAATGCATTTTCACAAATGGCTAAAGATTATTTTGAGGATACAACTGTAAAAATGATAGATCCAGATTTACCTTGTCAATTAAATTACGTAATTGTTATAAGCGATGGCCATATAAGGAATGCGAGCACTGCATTTAATACACTGCATACTCTTAGACATGGCGCCGACTCGTCAAAACCAGATGATGATGTAAAGACACTTATGGTTGGGTATGGCGGATCTTACGATAACGTGCGTGCAAAACCGATATTTGATAGATTGGCGAGAGCAGGATCTTGTGATCAACCCGGCACCTACGACCAAGATGTAAACCCAAATACATATGAAGGTCTTGATAATTCAACCAATTGTGAAAAAGCAATTGGAGCAAATACACCAAGCGATTTAAAAACCGAAATTGAATCAAAAATTAGACAAATAATTGCAGAAAGATTATCTTTTTCCGCTCCATCAATTACAGCAACACTTGAGGAAGGTGGATCAATATATCAAGCACAATTTGATTATGTCCAAAGAGGAGAATGGAAAGGTAAACTTTTAAGAAAAACTATAGAAAACGATGTGATTTATCATAGTCCTGAATATGGACAGAATTGGGATGCGGGAGAGGTGATGAAAGAACTAGGATCATCAGTACGAAATATATGGACACCATTAGAAAGTACAGGCGGAAATAGTAATTATGTTGGTTTTTGGAATAATTGGCAGGAAGAAAATTATGTTGCGATAAATACTTTATTTGAAGCAAATGGAAATTTAGTTAGAGATTTTCATAATAGCAATACGACTTGTGCAGGTGTAGGCGATGTAGCAGATGGTAATCTTGATGATATTAAAGGTTTAATAAATTTTGTAAGAGGCAAAGATTATTTTGATTATAAGGGAGGATGCAACATTTATGATGATAGAAATTGGGATATGGGTCCCGACGCAAAATCATCAATGCTAGCAGACATTTATCACTCCCAACTTGTTGAAGTAGGAGAACCTAACGCGAATACAACTTTTACCAAAAACAATCAAGAAGCCTATTGGAGATCAACACAAGGCTATGCTGAGTTTAAAAGAGCTAAACTAAATAGACCTAAAATTGTTTACGCAGGATCAAATGGTGGAATGTTGCATGCTTTTAGAGCTGAAGGCGATGAAGGTGTACGTGGTAGTGAAGAGTGGGCTTTTATTCCACCAATGATAGCAGCTCAATTGCCATTAGTTGTAAACACTAACTATGAGGGAGCCTTTGAAGATGGATCTGAAACAGTTAGTGGTACAAATGCAATTTTTGGAGTAGATGGTTCGCCAGTGGTACATGATGTATTTATTAAAGGACTAACCACGTCTGGTGAAGAATATGAGGACCGCAAAACATGGAGAACTTTATTATTTGCTACTTACGGTCGAGGTGGAGCTGGATTTTCTGTTCTCGATATAACTAATCCAATTCTTCAGGAGGGTGCTGTAGGCGACGATGGTGATAGAAGCCCTGGAAGTGGACCACTGCATATGTTCTCAATCTTTAACGACTCTTATAATAATGAAGTGATAAGAGTTGATCATAATGGACTTATTTCAAGACTACCTTATACAAGATTTAAATTAATTATTGAGGATTCTCTCGAGGCAAAAAAGGCTGTTGATGTATATAAAACTGCAGAAGAAGAAGATTTAGCTGCAGATGATACAGGCGCAACAACTACCAAAAGAGATGAGGTTGCAGCTTGTATCGGAAATGAAGACACTGATGACGGAGATTTTCGAGATAAAGGGACTAATTCATGTTTCACTGATACTACATTTGTATTTGATACAATAATCCCAGAAGAACACCTTAATGCAGATAAAACTGTTAAAGAGGGTCATCTTACCATCTCTCAAAAAAGTGGTGGTGAATGGGAAGAATTAACTGGAGTATTGGCAGAACAGCTTGGTAACGAGTTACATATATCCTTTTCAGATGAAAGAACTTATAACGCTGGAGCAACAGATACAGCAACAACTGTATTTAAAATAGAAACTGATTGCAAGAGTGCAGGAACTGATAATATAAAATTTGATTATAGTGCATTGGGAGAAACTTGGTCAACTCCAAGAATATTCAGAACTCCTCTTCCTGATAGTGATAATATAATGAATGATAGATATGTTGCAGTAATGGGTGGAGGAATGGGTGCTGGTAATTTTTGTTTAGGGTCAGGAGTTTATGCTATTGATCTTGAGGGAGGTGCTGATGAGAATGATGATCCTCTTTTATATGGCCATGATGCAGGAAAATTAATAACAGACGGCCCAATAACAATATTAGACAGCGATTCAGATTATTCAAAAATGGGAAGTGCAGCTGAAGGAACATTTTCTCAGGGTAGTCCCATTACAAATTCTATACCAGCCAGCCCAATAGTTATTACTGCCGACAATACAGACGCTAATTGGCGTGGCGCAATGGTTTATGTAAATGATTTAGAGGGAAAGATTACAAAATTAAATTTTACTTCAGAGGGAAAACTTTTTGATCAAAAGACAATCATGAACTTAAGATCAAATTTTAATAACGTAAGGTATAACTTTTTTGAGATGGATGCTACAATTGGAACTACAACAAACAATCTTTGGTTATTTGGTGGAACAGGTAATTTCAACAGGATTGCAGATACAGTAAACCCCAGTACAGGTGCTGCAGATATGGATAATATTGTTTACGGAGTTAAAGATCTAGATTTTCCTGACTTTGGACCTACTACTGAAATTATATATAATGAAAATAATTTTATTGCAAAAGCTATTGCTGGATTAGCTGCAGCACCTATTATAGATGGTGATTCAAGCACACTGTGTGTTAATACAACAGGTACCTTTACACCAGTTTGTGAAGTTGGATTAAACGATATTGCATGGAGATATCATTTAGGTAATGCTGATGGTCTATCACTAGATAATACCCAAAATACATTTAGAAAAACTTCAGCAGGTCCAACTGTTTATAGAGGAAAAGTTTATTTTCCAATTTACGAGCCAAATAATGAAAATGCATGCAGTCTTGGTAATGCATATGTTTGCGCATATAATGATGAGTGTGGATATCTTGACACTCAAGGTATAGATCCAGGGGGAGAAGTACCAGAAGGGGACTGTTATAATGTCGGGGCAGGTATATTGTCAAAACTTGTTGTATTTGGTGATAGCATGTTTGCAAATTTAGCAGGACCATCTGATACTGAAGAAACTTTAATTAGAATTTTAGCATCTGATACAGAATTTAGATCTTTTAAAAGATCATGGAGAGAAAATTTCTAATTTTGCTTAAAAAATTATTTAAATTATTTGAGAGGTCTACCTGTGATGTCTGTGGTGAGGGATTGATAGACAAGTACACTGACAGTTTCTAAGTTTTTGATAACTCTTTCTATGTCCCAATCTAACTCGACGCCACTACAATTTAGTTCTTTGTAGTAGTATACTTTTGCTTTTGGTATTGTTGGATCTATTTCTTCAGTAATAATGTTTAAAATATTTGTTTTTTTATCTATTGCAAAATTATATTTGCAAACATTTGAAGTTGTCCAATATAAAACTGTGGAAATTATCACTGCAACAAATACCATTAATGATTTCATTTTAAAGAATCTATTACGACGATTGTGAGATCATCTTTCTGAATTTTGCCAGATTTAATAATATCTTCTACTATTATCTTCAATCGTACATTATTGTGTTTGTCTTTATACTTTACTATATAGTCTTGGAAACCTTCTGCTCCTAACATTTCACCTGATGGATCCTTTATCTCAGTAATTCCATCAGTGAATATATACATGGAACTATCTGCAAATTTTATACTAGCCTCTTTATAATTAATCTTCGGCATAATCCCCAAAGGTGGACCCGCTTCTGTGAAGTTAGTAAACTTTCCATCTTTTGAATAAATTAATGGCGGTTCATGTCCTGCGTTTGCCAAAAGCAATTCCTTTTTTACACTGTCGTAAATTCCAATTAACATTGTTACAAACATACCTCTTGCAGCGGTTTCACATATCTCTTTATTTAATAAATTTAAAAGATCTGCGGCTGAAAAAATTGTTTTACTAAGGCACCTATATAGACTTGATGCTTTGGACATAAGTAGAGAGGATTTAATTCCTTTACCAGACACATCTGCAACACCAAAACCATATCTTCCATCTCCTAATTCTGAAAAATTATAAAAGTCACCTGATACAACTTTTGCAGGAATATTTATTCCAGCAATTGGAAAATTTTCATTCTTATTTTTTGATAATAAAGATTTTTGAATTTCACCAACAATTTCTATTTCTTTTTGCATTCTATTCTTTTCTATAAGTTCTTTAGCCATCTTTGCATTTCTAATTGCTAAAGCGGCAGGTGCAGATAAAGTTTCTAATAATTGTCTATCTCCTTCTTCAAAAAGTTTTGTATTTGTTTTCTTATTTAAACAATGAATTACACCTATACATTCATTGGCTGCTATAAGAGGTGAACATAAAACAGAGTATGTAGTAAAATTAGTTTTATTATCTAAATCAAAATAAAACTCTGCAATTTCTCTTACATCTTTTCTAACATCCCCAACTCTAATACATTTTTTTTGCAAAACTGCTTTACCCATGACACCTTGAGTTAAAGGTATTTCGTATTCATCAAGATAAGATTGGTATTTAGATGCAATACATTGGAAAACTTGTTTTTTATCTTCGATCAAAAATATATTTGCTGCCTGAGCATTTAATCTTTTTATAATTACTTCAAGAGCTGTTTGCAAAGTTTCATTTAAATCAAGAGATGTTGCAAACTCTTGGTTCATTTGTGTAATGATAGCTAAGTCTTGAGTTTTAGATGAATCTTCTTTTTTTATTTCGGTTTTATTAGATTTAAAAAACATTTTTATATTTGGCATTCTAATGCTTTTTTGATATTTTTAACAAGCATGGAAATAATAATTAATTCACCAGGTTTCTACCTTCACATCCAAGATGCTATAGTATTTGTTCAATATTGTATTGATGGGATTTTGAATTTTACTTCACAATTTAAGATTTGATTAGTGTTCTTAATTTTTTTTTTTATTCTAGGAAGTCTTTGGGGTAGTTTTTCAAATGTTTGTATTTACAGGCTACCAAAAAATGAAAGTGTTGTATTTGATCGTTCTTATTGTCCAGGATGCAAAAAAAAAATTAAATGGTTTGATAATATTCCACTTATTTCCTTTATTTTGTTAAAGGCAAAATGCAGATGTGGAGATTTTAGAATAAGTTCACAGTATTTTATTGTGGAGCTTTTAACTGCTTCGATATTTACTTTTATTTACTTTATCTATGGTTTTTCGGTAACAACATTATTACTTCTTATATTAACGGTTTTTTTTGTAATAATTTTCTTTATTGACCTTAAACATTATATAATACCTAATGAGCTTACCTTTCCTTTGATGTTTATTGGATTTGTTAAATCATTTGACCCAAATTTAAACCAAGAATTATTTCCTAATTATATAAACTCTCTAATCGGAGGAGTATTTGGTTACTTTATTATATGGTCAATTATATTTTTGTACAAAAAAATAAGGAATAAGGAAGGCATGGGGCTTGGAGATGCAAAATTATTATCTGCGATAGGGTTTTGGTTTGGCTGGGTGAGTATTCCAATTGTTATTTTTTTTTCTTCTTTAGTTGCATTAGCAACAGTTGCTCCATCATTAATAAATAAAAGCAGAAATCTTTCTGCCGAGATTCCTTTTGGTCCCTTTTTAATTATAGGTTGTGTGATATTTATAACATTTGGTAATTTTATAAAATTCGCTATATTTAATCTTTAAATATAAAAATCATATGCGCTTTAGAATTTTTTTAATACTTATTTTTGTTTTTTTTACAAAGAACGTTTACGCAATTAATATTACTTACGAGGAAATCTTAGACAATCCATCGGACTTAGAATTAAATCTTAATTATGCCAAGCAACAGGAAAAGCAAGGTAATTTAAAACTTACTATAGCAACTCTAGAAAGACTTAGCATGTTATATCCTGAGAACCTAGATATTAAATTATATTTGTTATCAATTTTAATTGAAATGGACTCAGCAGTAAAAGTTGATTTAATGGTTAGAACAATGATGAATGATCCAAACACGTCAGATAAAACAAAAAAAATTATAGCAGAGTTGTTAGTTAAAACAAAAAAGAAAGAAAAAAAAGAAAACAAATGGTTTGCATATTTAGATTTAACTTATGCTCAGACAAAAGAAAATAATATCAGTGGAGTAACAAAGAATAAAAAGATCATGCAAGGAAATGTTCTACAAGCATATCCATTCGTAGATAGATCTATAATTGTTAAAGCTGACAGAACTAGAAAAAGAGCTGCATCAATTACATTAGGAAAAAATATTGATGATAGTTCATCATTTTTTATAAATCTTGGTGCCGATATAAATGATGTTGATAAAAAAGTTAAAGGCGACAATGATATTTTATCGACCTCTTTAAGTTATTTTAAAATGTTTGGAAACCATTACACCTCCCCATACCTATACTGGACAAAACCGAACTATACAGGACAAGAAGATTATCAATCAGTTGGTGCAGGAATAAATAATACTTTAATTCTAAATGAAAAAAATAATATTAATTATTCATTGGCCTTTTCAGATACTGTTTATAATACTAATTCAAAATTTCCTTCAGCTAACGAAAGTAACAGCAATGTCTATTCTAGTTTTGTTAGACATAATTACAATTTCTCTAACAATAAACAATTAGGTAGCCGATTAATTTTAAATAGAACTGAAACTCTTAAGGAGTATGACACCTATTACTCAAAAGGTATCAGTCTTTCATATTCACAAATATATCCAATTGGAACTTTTAATTTAACGAGTACATATTTAGAAAATGATTATGAGGAAAGAGAGTCGTTTATAAGTAGTAAAATTTTAAGAAGTGATGAAAGTTTGGTTACATCTCTATCTCTAAGTGGACAAATCAACCAAATACTACCTTTTGTGAGTAGAATAAATTCTGATAATAGTATTTTTTATTCTTTAAATTTAAAAAACTCTGATGTAAGTTCAAATATAGTTAACTATGATGTAGAAAGAAATTTTTTTACGATAAGTTTAACAAAAAGGTTGAATATAGATGTTGTTAAATAAAAAGTTATTAATATTACTGGTTTTTCTCCTAATGCCAAATTTTGGTAAGGCCAATACTGATTTTATTGGTGTTATAGGGGCAGCTGTTGGTGAAATAACCAATCAAAACAATGAAAAATTATCAAATGGATCGAAAATATTTTTTGGGGATACCGTTATATCAAATCAAAATTCGAATGCACAAATATTGTTTCTTGATCAAACAATTTTAACACTTGGAGAAGATACAGAATTAACGATAGATGAGTTTATATATGATCCAAACAGTCATGATGGATCTTTTGTTTCTAATGTGAAGTCTGGAACTGTTAAATTCATTACTGGTCAAATAAGTAAGAAAAATCCTGAAAACTTAGAAGTAAAGTTTCCTTCTGGTACACTTGGAGCACGTGGAACAGAGTTTGTTGTATTAGCAGAAAATAAAAATGAGAGTACAGTTGTATTACTTGGTCCTGGACCAGAAAACTCATTAGGAATGATTCCAGGCAATTTAATACTTTCAGATGGAATAAGTTCAGTAAACATTACTAATCCTGGGTTTGAGGCTACCATAAAAAATTAAATGAAAAAAATATTTTTAACATTAAAAACAATTTTAATACTTGCTTTTATAAACTCTTTTGTATTTGCAGAGATTTCTATACCTTCACCATCAACTACAGCACTAAATCAAATTGCAAGTTCCATGAGTAGCTCTGTAACAAATGATACACAAAGTATTGAAGACAGTGGTAATGCCACTGCAAGTTTAATTGATAGTGCAGAGCTTAGTATAGGAATAAAAAAAGCTGCAGAAAAAAATGGATTACAAATAAATACTGAAGCTGCAACAATCTTAGCGTCTTTAGATGCATCAGATACCGAGACGATGGCAGCAGCAATCGCATCAATGGAAACTAATATATCACACTTAAGTGACGATTATGTTCAAGCAATTACTCCGGACACTATTGTCTATGATAGTGAATGGCAAACTTTGACTAAAGTTACCGGAGGTGATTTAGAATACACAGATAGCAATGATGTATTTAATGCAAGCTCACCACCACAAGCAAGATCAAAAGTTTATGTAAATTTCAAGGACCAAACTATTTTTGCGGATGTCTTTACAAAAATAACACGTGCGGCAGGTGCAGGTGGACAAGGTGCTGAAAAAAATTTTGAAATTGAAAGTGATTGGAGAACTGGAACAGCGTCTGTCGCAGCTGCACTTAATACAGATCCACCTCAGCCAATAGTAGCAACAGAGGATCAAAGAATAGGTACTGGATGGGGATCTCACGGCGCACCCTTTGGTGCTGACGATGCATCAAGCAAGTTTAGTACTATGAAAAAAACAACTGAATTACTTCAAGATGCTTGTACAGCTGCTGCATGCGGAGTCGGAAATTATTGGACTGTTAAACAAAATCATATTGAGGAATATAACAACGACATAAATGATACAAGTTCATTTGGTTCAATTTATTTTTACGGTAAATTTACAACTGCATCAGAAGGTTCTGATGGATTTGGAACTATGGCCATGGAAGGCGGACATACTGCAAATGGTGCTGATGAACAAACATTTGTAGAGTCTATTGAAAGGTATGAAGGTACATTTACATTAGTCGGTAAAGCTGCTGAATAATTTGATAAAAATTAATAAAAAAAATTAAACTTAAAAAAATTTTAATATTTTTTATTTATTTACAGAAAAAAACGTTTTTTTTATGAAAAATAAGTCAATTTTCAATTGAAAAAAGGCAAATTCTATAAATTAGACATTAATAAAAAAAATTTAAAAATATTTTTAACAGTTTGAAACTAACCAACTGATAAAAATTTTAATTCAATGATCAGATTTATCTTCTCTAACACAAAAAAAAACACTCTAACACAAATTTTCAACTAAAAATTTAATTTAAAAAAAACGTTGAATTTATTGACTTTTTTAATTTGTAAAAAAAAATATAAACTCTAACACAAAATTGATTCGTGGATTTGTGTTAGAGTTGTAAAATTAAATAAAAAAAATAATAATTTTATAAAAATTTCATAATGATCAAAAAACAAGTATTTATGCGGTTTATTTAATTTTCAACCTATAATGGACACTTAAATTAAATTTTTGTGTTAGACTTTTTATAAAATTGTGTTAGAGATAATAGAAATTGTGTTAGAGAAAAAAATTTTTGTTTAAAATATGGATGACAAAGAGAAAGAAAAGTTCGGAGTCGTAATAGATAAGAATAACCAATCTGAAGGTGAAAAACCTCAGGTTGATAATGAATCGTCTGGAACTCCTGACTCAAATGCAAAAACAGAAGATCAAAAGCAGAATTTAACTTCTGAACAACCTAAAGTTGATAATGAGACGCAGAAAGATGCCGAAGTAGAAACTCAAAGTACAAATTTATCCTCACCAGAAAAAAATTCCCCTGAAAGTAACGATGAAGTTGCGCAAGACATAAATATTAATGAAAATATTGAAAAAAATAACGAACAAGAAAAAAAAGAACACCAAGTAATTCACAAAAAGGATGGAAGACTTCATATATATGTAAGACAAGATAAATATAAGGGAGAACTAAAATCGAAAAATTGGGTTGGAAGACTTTATAAAGATGGAAAACAAAAAATTTCTTCATCAGGCACGCCAAATTTGGAAGAAGCAATACCTATTCTTGAAAAATGGTTTGATGATGTACAATCAGGAAATGATAAAGAGAAAGAAAATTTAGAACAACAAGTTTCAAGTGAAGTAGCAGAAAAAATTGAAACACCAGTTGAGACAGTAACGAAACCTCAAGAAGTTGTAAATCAAGTTACAGAACAAAATAAACCAACTACAGAAAATATAACGCCAGCTTCTCAAAAAATTTTGTCAGAAGATCCAGTTGAAACAAAACCAAAAAATTTATTAGAAAAATTAAAAAATATTAAATTTAAAGTTCCATCTTTAGGAAAAGGAGATGGAAAAAAATTAAATTTTAAATCAAGTGGCGGGAAAGTAAAAGAAAAATTTAATAATTTTATTAAAACAAGACTTGGTAAGAAAACTGCTCAAGGTGAGGAAATTGTAGGAGTTGAAATCACAAATACAGAAATTAGACTTTCGCAAATTTCATCAAATAAATCTAATCAATGGGTGATGGATAGATTTTATATACACAAAATTGATTTACCAGAGGACGCATTAATTGTAGATCATGCAACTAAGGTGAGTGAAGAATTAAATATTGCTTTACAAAAATCAAAAGTTTCTACATCAAACGCTGCAATAGCAATACCAGTAACTAATGCAATTATAAGAGTTGTAACTGCACCATTAATGAATGATGAAGAATTAAAAAAAGCTATTGATACAAACTCATTATGGGAAAACTTAGTTCAACTTACAGATAATTTAGATGATTATTCAATATTCCACCAAGTTATTAATAGAAGTCCAAAAGATAATACAATGGATATTCTATTTGTTGCCTCAAAACTTACTGATATAAATAATTACACATCTATAATTAAAAATAGTGGATTAAATCCTGTAATTATAGATGTAAAATGTTTTGCATTAAAATCTGCAGTTGATCAAATAAATCAGATTTCGAATAAGACTGAAGATACTAATTTTACTGCTTTGCTCGAATTTGGTTTAGATGAAAATTATGTGATGATTTTATATAATAATAACCCAATAATTACTGACATTTTCTTAAGGGGTCAGGATAGAAAAATTTTAAAAGAGTCAAAAGATCAGGAAGAAAAAGATGCATTAGTTAGAAGATTTATGACACAGGTAAAACAAGCTGTTCAAGACTTTGAAACTAAATATGAAAAAAGAGTCAGAAATATAAAGGTTGTGTCTAATTTAGAAAATGTTGAGGATTATTTATCAAGTTTTAGAAAAAGCTTAGTAAATACAGGCTTTAACTTATTTGATCCTTTTGATGGACTTAAAATACCTCAGCAACTTGAGGAAAAAGTAAGCCTACAAAATAGATCTTATTTTTCAACAGTTGTTGGACTGGCATTTAGAAAACTTGATGTTTTTGGTTATTACAAATTTGTAACAGCAGTCAAAAATATTAATCTTCTGCCAAATAGGGAAGGCATGATTAAGCAGAAAAAGATGAAAGCTTTCTCAAATTTTGCCTATAAAGGTTTAGTAGGAGCTGTTGCTGGAATTTATTTAATTTTGTTTGGATTGTCTTTCTGGAATATTTATAGTTTCAATAATCAATTGAAAGGCTATCAAAAAGTTTTAACTGAGCACGATATTAGTCAAAAGCAACTGGCAAAAATAAAAAAAGAGTTAAAAAAAATGACTGCTACATTAAAATTAAGTAATACTTTAAAATCTAATAAGGATTTAAGTTATAGAGTATTAGCCCAAATAGCTTCCAGTGTACCAAATAGAGTTAAATTTGATTCTGTAGACTATGATGGCAAACGACAAGTGGTTATTACAGGGATTGCTGCTGGGGATAATGATATACTTCAGTTGATTAGAAACTTACAAAGCAAAAGTTTAATTAAACAGGCGTCACTCTCTTCAATGAAAATGCCTAACGCAAAAGCAGGGCAACAAATAATGAAGGGTTTTAAAGTTTTTGTGAAAGTGAATGGATAATTATGGATTTAAACGAACTTAAAAACCTAAATATTGACGATCTTAAAGCAAAAGTTATGGCTTTTGCAGACAAAAAAACTCTTATTAAAATTGGTATCAGCCTAGGTTCAATTATTGTTTTTTTAATTATTTATTACGCAATTCTTAATCCAATCGTTAATAAGAAAAAAGCAAAAATTAGCGATATGAAAGCTAAGCAAGCAGAGATAGTTCAATTTAAAGACGGCATAGTTAAAGCAAAAAAGAAAATAAAAAAAATTAAGCCTAAATATGAAAATTATTCAACTTTATTTCATTCGAAAGCAGAGGTCGAAGGTCTTTACCAAAATTTAAGTGAATTTGCTTCAATGAATGGTTTGATAATATCAGTAATTGAGAAAGGACAGCCAGTTGAAGTTTCAAAATCTAAAGCATTAAATGCTAAAGCTAAGAAGAAGAAAAAGAAGAAAAAGAAGAAAAAGGCCTCAAAAAAAGAAGCTATAAAAGATATTGCTTATTACAAAATACCCGTCAAATTTCAAATTAACGGGAATTTTATTGGTTATATAAAGTTTAAGAGAGCACTATCTTTATCCAATAAAATGCTAAATTTTGACAATGAATCAATAAAAGTGGTAAAAGGAGATTCAACTGGAGCGATAAAAGTTAGTGGAACTTTAACAATAGTGGGGCTAGCAAATGAATTTTATTAAAATTACTCTTTATAAATTAGTATTTATACTTTTATTTAGTACAGTTTTATCTGCAGATAATCACGATACTAATGCTTCTGCAAAAACCAATAAAGAGGAACCTTTACCGTTAAATGATCCATTTGTAGGAGACTCATCATTTTCTGGTGGAGTAAAAGTTATTACATCTGGCGAAACGTCAGAACAAGAAAGAAAAAAAATAGATTTATATACTTACAAACTAGTTGGAATTATTAAATCTGAAAATAAAAGCTATATCTCTATGATTAATCAAGATGGAGAAACTGTAAGCCTAGCAATGTTTGAAGAATTAAATGATGGTGTAAAGCTTGTTGACATGAAGCAAGATGAGGCCATTTTTCAAAGTGATGAATCTTATTTAATAATGGATTTCAAAAATCAAATTAGAGAGACAAATGAATATTAAATTCTTAAAGCTTTTTTTCATATTTATAATTTCAGCAATATTTCTAAATGGTTGTGCAACCAACCCTTTATCTAAGACAAAATCTAGAGGTTTTAAGCATAATGAACCACTTATAAAAGAGGATATTAGAAAGACCGGTAAAGCTACAATACAAAAAACAATTGATATGGGTCCACAACCTGTATTGGGAGATACTACAAAACTTCAGAAAAGAAAAAAAATTTCATCACAACAAAAAAGAAATTATTTATTAATACCTGATGAGTTTTCTTCTTTAAAACAGAACGTAAGTTTTAAATTTAAAAATTTAGATTATTCTGAAGCTATGCAATTAATGGGAAAAGTAGGAGGAATTAATATTTTAGTTGGAGACGAGGTGGCAGGCTCAATATCTGCAGATCTAAGTAATGTTCCTTGGGATAAAGCTTTTAATGCATTACTTGACATGAAAAATTACGCGGCAGATATAGATGTTAGTAGTAATTTAATAAGAGTTCACTCACCATCAACTCTAACTGCACAAGAAAATTATAAATCAACAAGAGCGGCAGCAGTAAAGAAAAAAGTTGAACTAGAGGACTCAGTCGAACCAATAGTCTCTGAAATTTTTAGACTTTATTATATATCGCCTGCACAGGCTAAAACGACCATAACTGAATTATTTGCTTCATCAGGAGAATCCTCTTTTAGCCCAATACAAATAACAGAAGAAGTTACAA
The DNA here is from genome assembly GCA_902515985.1 of uncultured Pelagibacteraceae bacterium. Taxonomy (GTDB): domain Bacteria; phylum Pseudomonadota; class Alphaproteobacteria; order Pelagibacterales; family Pelagibacteraceae; genus Pelagibacter. The sequence goes on along the minus strand of CABXWY010000007.1, from coordinate 37,945 downwards.
CAAGATCTATTATTGTTAGAGGAAAAAGTGAAGATTTAGATGTTGTCGATAAAATAATTGGAGAAATAGATGTACGAACAAAACAAGTTTTAATCGAAGCATTTATTGTAGAAGCAGATTCAGATTTTGAGAGAGCACTTGGAACAAGATTGGGTGGTGCATATCAGAGAGGTCAAGAGTCTGTTGGTGGTATAGCTGGCGCAAGCTCAACCGCAAATACTGCAATTACAGATGGTAGTGCTGCGATAGGAGGAACAGCGGACACAATTACTGATTTTACAACTAATGCAGCAGGAGCAACAAGTGGTATTGGAATTTTGAAAAGAACTGGTTCAGCTGTTTTAAAAGCTGAAATTCAAGCTTTAGAGTCTTTAGGACTTGGAAAAACAATATCTAATCCAAAAGTTTTCACATTAGATAACCAAGTAGCAACTATTACACAAGGTGAAGAAATACAATTTCAAGCAACAGGAGCCGAAGGTGCTAATACTTCATTTAAAGAGGCGGCACTAAAGTTAACAGTTACACCAAGCATTATAGGTGACGGAAACGTTCTATTAGATGTTCAAGTAAATAACGACTCTGTAAACAGGGCTGTTTCTGGCGAGCCAGGAATTAATAAGATGGAGATAGCAACTAAACTTTTAATTGCTGATGGAGATATTGTTGTTATTGGTGGCATTAAGAAAAATAAGGTATTTGATTCAAAAGAGCAACTTCCTGGTTTGGGAAATGTTCCAGTTTTAGGAAATTTATTTAAAGGTACAAAAAAAAGTGATAGCCTTGATGAATTATTAATCTTTATTGCGCCAAGGGTTTTATAAAATGTTAAAAATAAGTAGAGAAAGTGAAATTAATCTTATTAATGTATTGATAGATAACGATATTATTTCAGGAAAAGATTTACCAAATATAAAAAAAGTCAGTACTGAGGGTAATAAATCACAAATTGATGCAGTTTTTGAACTTAAATTATGTGATGAAAAAAAAATTCTTGATGTATTAGTTAAAGAACAAAGTTTAGAAACTATTGATCTAGCAAAAGTAGAAATTACAGATGAGATAAAATCTGTACTTCCATCAAATTATATTAATGTTAATTTTGTTGCTCCATTTAAAGTAGATGGAAAGGTACTCCATATCGCAATATCTGATAGTTCGAAACTTGGTTTAATGAGAAATTTAAAGGCTATTACAAAAAAAGAAATTGAATTACATGCTGCTACTGTAAGTCAAATTTCTGAGTATATTCAAAAACTTCAAAGTGAAAGTGGTAACATTACAACTGAAACAATAAGACAAGAAAAAAAAGAAAAAACAAAAACATTCGACTCTGATCTAGGAGATGCTGGAGAAGTTTTAGAAAAAGAACCTGAAGAGGAAATTGAAGCGTTAGAAAACGAGTCTGAAGTTATTAAGTTTAGTACAGCCGTGGTTGCAGATGCAATAAAGTTAGGTGTTAGTGATATTCACATTGAACCATACAGATTTTCATCTAGAGTTAGATACAGATTAGATGGTATGCTTCAAGAACAAGAGGAATATAAAAAATTTCTTCATGATAATTATGGCGCGGTGGTGACAAGATTTAAAATAATGGGAAAACTTGATATTGCTGAAAGAAGACTGCCACAAGATGGTGCAATAAATTTTAAGATAGATGGCAAAGTAGTTGATCTTCGATTATCAATTCTTCCAACAGCTAACAATGAGAGAATTGTTATGCGTATTTTAAATAAAGATGCTGGAGATATTACGCTTGAACAATTAAATTTTGAGGACCAAGATTTAAAAAATTTAAGAAAATCAATTCATAGTACCCAAGGATTAATATTAGTTACAGGACCAACAGGATCTGGTAAATCAACTACTCTTTATAGTATTTTGAAAGAAGTTAGCAAACCTCACTTAAACATCTTAACTGCAGAAGACCCGGTTGAATATGAATTAGATGGAGTGGGACAGGTACAAATTAAAGATGATATTGGTTTATCATTTGCATCAGCTCTGAGATCATTTCTACGTCAGGATCCAGAAATTATTCTAGTTGGAGAAATGCGAGATAAAGAAACAGTAGATATAGGTTTAAAAGCTGCCTTAACTGGTCACTTAGTATTTAGCACCCTACACACTAACGATGCACCAAGTACTATTACAAGATTGCAAAATATGGGAACACCCGATTATTTAATTAGTGCAGCAACTCAAATGGTTCTAGCTCAAAGATTGGCTAGAAAAAATTGTAAAGATTGTCGTGTGCCAGATGACGACGTTACGCCAAAAGTTTTAACAGATTTAGGTTTTTCTCCTGAGCAAGCATCAAGAACTAAAGCAATTAAAGGAAAAGGTTGTGCTAAGTGTAAAAGTACTGGGTATAAAGGTAGACAAGGAATTTATGAAATCATGGTAGTTTCAAAACCAATTAAAGAGGCAATTCTTAGACAAGCCACAACACCTGAATTAAGAGAAATTGCAATTAAAGAGGGTTTTCAAACTATGCAAGATATGGGCAGAAGACTAATTGCGAACGGAGAATTGAATTTTAGAGAATTCGAACGTGTATTGTCATCTAGTTAAAAATGGAAGCCTTCACTTATAAAGGAATATCAGCAGGAAAATACGTTGAAGGAGAAATAGAGGCCTTAAATCAAGACGAAGCATCATTCAAATTAAAAGAACAAAAAATAATAATCACTAACTTAATAAAGTCAGCAAAGAAAAAAGGCGCTAAAAAAGAAAAATCTAAGAGCAAAGGATCTTCTCTTTTTGGTAAAAAGAAAGTTAAAGTTGAGGAAATATTAATTTTTTCAAAGCAATTTGCAACCATGGTTAAAGCGGGTCTGCCTATTCTTCAAACGCTTGCAATGTTAAGAGATCAGCTTGAGGGACCTGCAATTAAAGATATAGTTGAGGATATTCGAAAAAGTTTAGAGGGAGGTGTTACTTTATCAAAATGTTTTGAAAAATATCCAAAACAGTTTGATAATGTTTACGTAAACTTAATAAGAGCTGGAGAAGCGAGTGGTAAGTTAGATGTTTTTCTTATGAAAATTGTAGATGATTTGGAAAAAAAAGAAAAAATAAAGAAAAAAATCAAAAGTGCATTAATGTATCCGTCAATAATGTTTACAGTAGCAATTACTGTAAGCGCTTTTATGTTAATTAAAGTAGTTCCGGTATTTGCAAACATGTATGATGGAATGGGAATTGCACTTCCAAAACCTACTGCAGTTATTATGAATATGAGTAATTTTCTTAGAGGGACAGGTGGATTGATTATGCTTATATCATTAGTAGGTGGGTATGGAGCTTTTAGATATTTGACGACAAAAAATGAAGCTATTAAATATAGATGGCATAAGCAGGTTTTAAAACTTCCAGTCTTTGGAGACTTAATTTTAAAATCTTTGTTAGCACAAATTTCTTTGATAATGGGAAACTTGAGTGCCGCTGGTGTGAATTTGCTTGAAAGTATAGAGATTGCAAAATCAGTAAGTAAAAATGTAGTAGTAACTGAAGCTTTAGAAAATGTTAAAAAGGGTGTTTTTTCTGGTGACACATTAACAAAATTATTTTTAAAGGAACCATTGTTCCCACCTACTTTTAGCCAACTTATCTCTGTAGGTGAACAAACTGGTCAGCTTGATGAAATGTTTAATTCTGTAGCAATATATTATGAAGCTGAATTTGATACAGCAGTTGATAATATGTCCAGTTTAATAGAACCTATAATGATTGTTTTTATGGGCTTGATGATTGGTGGACTAATGATAGCAATGTATTCACCAATATTTAATGTTGGTGCATTAATTGGCTAAATCTTTTTTGTAAGTATTAAGTGATTGACCCATTTTTGTTGGTCTTTTTTAAAAACAGCGTCATCCATTATTTGTTTAATAAAAAATGTTCCTAAACCTCCAGGTTTTATATCATCTAAATTTCTGTGCTGTATGTTTTCCGCAACTACCGGCTTACCTTTATCAAAAAAACCTATTTCTAATTGATTATCCTTCATGGAAATTTTAATTTGCATATGATCTTTTGTATCTTCAACTCCTTTATAACCATGTTTGACTATATTTTGCGCTGCTTCAGCGATTGCAAGCACCAATTCATCTTTAAGATCATTGTTTAGTTTTAATTTTTCAAATACTTCTCTAGAAAAAGTTCTTACTTCTTTTAAACTACCGCTGTGAACTAAAAAATCTTTAGATTCTGAGATATCCATTACTCTAAATTAAGAATTTGCTCCAACTTAGCCATCATTATAACTTTTAAAACTGATTTGCTTACTTCCTTAACAACTACTTTTGTGTTCGTTTCCAGAGCTTTTTGATGACTTTCAATTAAAACAGAAATACCTGAAGAGTCCATGTAAGATACATCTTTTAAGTTTAAATGAACTTCTTTCCCTGCCTCTACTAATGGCAAAATAACCTCTTTTGCTTTTTCTGTGACGTCCATATCTATTTCCCCATCAAGGAAAATAGTTGCAACATTACCTTCTTCTGTAATTTTATAACTCATTCAAATAGTTGATAACATTATTAAGAAATTATTAAAAATGTAAAATTTCGTCAAAATGACCACAAATTTCCAAAAAAGGCTTATTTTTCTTTATTTACTTGATAAATTCATTCTTTACATAATAAATATAAATATTAAAAATACGTGAATAAATCTATTATTTGTAAAGGAAAAAAAATGAAAAAAAATAATAACAAAGGTTTTACGCTTATCGAATTATTAGTTGTTGTTGCAATTATTGGAGCGCTTGCAGCCGTGGGTGTTGTTGCATATAACGGGTATACTGCTGCAGCAAAGAAAAATTCTACAAAATCAATTCATGCAAACGTTGTTAAGTATGTTGCTTCAGAAATGGCAAAATGTAACATAGATGGAGAACCATTTGGTGGTGATATAACTTGTCCAGGAACTGCGACAGATGTTTCAGCATTACTTGTAGGTGATGATTCACCAATGGCTGACAAAAATCCATTTGATACAGGTGAGGCAGCAGTTGCTACAGGAGCAGCTGGTACAGCATCAGACGCCAGTTTATTAGGTTATGTAATAGTAACTACCTCAGATGATGATGTTGTTTTTACAACTTTGTACGATGATGAAGAGGATGCACTTGAAAGTAAAGTTTGTATAGGAAATAGTTGTTAAAAAATAAAGTTGAGGGTTTTAGTTTAATTGAGCTTTTAGTAGTCGTTGCAATAATAGGTACTCTTGCAGCAGCAGGAACACTAGCTTACAACGGCTACATAGCTGGTACAAAATCGTCTGCTGCCAAAAATTCAATGCAACAAATAGCATTAGCTCAGCAAGAATATTACTCAATTAACGGAGAATACGTAACAACAGTTACAGGTAACTGTGGAGTACCCGCGGGCAGTAGTACAATAAATTCAGATCTTTTTGATACTGTGGGAGATGAAAAAAATATAGATGTTGACGGTTGGGAATTTTGTATTGAAGATCACGCTACTGGATATAAAATAACTGCTTGTGCAATTAAAGACGCAGCTTGTGATGGTGACCCATACACTTTAAACGCTAAGGGAAGTAATAATTTTAATGATTAATAATAATTTTTAATTGATGCAAGTAATAAGATGTCTTTTGAAAACCTTAAAGATTTTAGTAAGAAACTCTTCTCTGGGAAACAATCTATAAAAATAAAAATATTTTCCACAATGAGCATTTTGTGGATGATTTTAATTGGCTACCTAGTATGGTGGAATGGACTTAAAAGTCCTGGCTTTGATAAAAGTTTTAAGTGGGAAGAATGGATATGGTTTGGTTTAGTACCAGCTGTTACACCATTTATAATTTATATTATATGGAAAAAAGATGAATAAATTGAAATTCTTAAAATCAACTTCGGTACTATTATTTATTTTATTTTCTATTAGTGCAACTTTTGCAGCAGAAAAGAACATTACCTATATGCAAATTTTACAAAAACCAAATGATCTAGAGCTCAATATCAAGTATGCACAACAACAAGGCAAAATAGGTAACTTCAAACAAACTATTTCAACTCTTGAAAGATTGAATATGGTTTATCCAGATAATATTGAAATTAAAATGTATCTATTGTCTGTTCTTGTTCAAGCTGACTCACCAGATAAGGCACTTACGGTTATAGAAGAGATTAAAAACAATGAAGACGTAACCGAAGAAGATTTATTAACAGTTGAAGAAATTGAAAAAGAATTAGAAGATAGAGCAAGACCAAAATTATGGAGTCTTTCTGCGGGTTTAAATTGGGGTCTTTCCCAAAGCAATAATGTAAACAATGTTTCAAAAACAAGACTTCAGATGGATGAGAATGTTTTAAGTGGTTTTAATACCCCAATGCACGATAGAACTTACAGCGCAGGTTTTGATTTGTCTGCAATAAGAAAGATTGGTGAAGATTCCGCCTTCTCGCTTAGCGCAAGTGTCTCAGACTCTAGACAAGTTATTGAGACTAGCGATGATGTGGAAGGCTACTCTTTGACGACATCTTATGATACCTCAATAGGCAATCAAGGTATATCTATTTTTGGAATGTTTAGTAAGTCTGATTATATTGATGATGCAGATAGTTTTTCAAGTATGGCTGGTCTGTCGGGATTTTTTCCAAGTGGAGATAGAAGTACTTACAGTTACTCTTACACACTTTCTGATTCAAAGGCTAATCATAATACCTCAGACACGACAGCAAACGACTCTAATTCTATCGGACATAGTTTTACCATAGGGCACGATTATGCATTCAATGAAATTATGTCATTAAGTTCAGGAACGGGTTATAGTATTTCAGAAAACAAACTTGGTGCAAACGATTACGAAACTTACGATATAAACTTTAGAGTGAATTTAAATCTTCCATATGCTTACGTTTCTATAGGAGAGGCTTTGTCATTTAATGACTATTTTGAATTTGACCCAAGTAACAATTCTTCATTGGTTAGGTCAGATGTAGCAAATACTTTTGATATAATCGTGCTAAAACCTTTAGGCGATTTTCTGCCATTTATTGACCCAAATGGCCTAATTGATTTATCTTTTTCATACGACAGATCAGTTTCTGAAGCGAACATTATAAACTATGACTATGAGGCAGAATCTTTTGCCTTTGGAATTTCAAGATCTTTTAATCTGAGAAGGTAATATTTTCAAAGATTTAGGTAAAAAAATGAAAATATGCTTTTTAAGGGGTTTTTTATAAAAATTAATTGGTTGAAAAACTCAAAGTGATTAAAAAAAGAGGTTTTTTCATCAATGAAAATTGGTATAAAATCCATATATATGAAAAAAATATTGTCCATAATTGTTGGCCTGATATTTACCTTTACAGCTTTACAAGCTGAAGAAAAACTAACTATAGAGAAACAATTAGTTGGAATTGTAGGCGCGATTAGTGGAACAGTTAAAACTGAAACAAGAACATTAGAAGCAGGTGATAAAATTTATTTAAATGAGACAATTTATGCATCAGAAAACTCAGGTACTCAGATTTTATTATTAGATCAGTCAACTTTTACTATTGGATCGGAGTCAGAAGTTGTAATGGACACTTTCATATACGATCCCGAAACTAATGATGGAAAAATCGTTGCAAGTGTAAAACAAGGAAGTTTAAAGGTAATTTCAGGATTAATTAGTAAAAAAAATCCGGATAGTCTCACTGTAGAAGTTCCCGAGGGAACACTAGGATCAAGAGGAACAGAATTTCAAACAAACGTTTCTAAAGGCAAAACTGATACTTTATTAATTGGTCCAGGAAAAAATAATACATTAGGTTTGAGACCTGGTGCAGTACTTGTTGGAAATAACAAGGGTCAAACGTTATTAAACAAACCTTACAGCGTTGCTAGTATGACTAAAGGTAAAGCGCCTGGAAAGGCTAAGCAAATAACTAAAGCACAACTCAAAAAATTTAATAAAAAAATGAAATCTCTTAAGGTTGCTAAAGCTTCAGGAGCATCAAAAGAGGAGAAGAAAGCAATTAGAAAACAAATTAAACAAGAATTAAAAGCACAAGGTTTTGAAAAAGAAGAAATAAGAACTTTAATTAAAGATAATCTGCAAAAAGATAAAGAAAAAAGAATTGTTTTATTAAATCCAGATACGCAAGATTCAAATGATTTAGAGATAGACCAGAGCATTGGTGATGCTGTTGAAGCAACAGAAACAGAAGCAGCCAAGCCCGAAACAGATGGATCTGATCCAGAACCTAAAAAGAAAAAAGATAAAGCTAAAAACAAAAAAGATAAACTTCCGAAGGAGATGATAAGAATTAAAACACTGACTCGTGAAGACGGATCTACGGTTGAGATTAAACAAACAATAAATAGAAAAACAGGAAAATATAAACAAACTCAAACGGTAACTAAAGCGGATGGAACAGTTACTACAAAAGAAAAGAAAGGTAAATTTAAAAAGAAAGCTCTTAATAATTTAAAAAAACAAGAGAAAGCTTCTTTAAATAAAAAACCTGAAAATAAAAAAGCGGAAAAGAAAAAGAAACCTGCTAAGAAAAAAGCTTCAAAAGAAAAACCTAAAGCTAAGAAAAAAGCTTCAAAAGAAAAACCAAAAGCTAAGAAAAAAGCTTCAAAAGAAAAACCTAAAGCTAAGAAAAAAGCTAAACCGAAAGCAAAAGCAAAAGCTAAACCGAAAGCAAAAGCAAAAGCTAAACCTAAAAAGAAAGCAAAAGCTAAACCTAAAAAGAAAGCAAAAGCTAAACCTAAAAAGAAAGCACCAAAAAAAGCAAAACCAAAAAAACCTAAAGCTAAAAAGAAAGTTAAGAAAATAGTTAAGAAAAAGAAAAATAAGAAAAAAAAGAAGAGAAAAAAGAAATAATCTCTATAAATTCCTCTAAGATTTATTTACTTTAATAATAATAGATATACATTCTAAGTGTGAAGGCTTGGTTATTAAAATATGGAAATTATATAACATTCTTTATTTTATTATTTCTTTTAATTTCTATAAAAATATCAAACCCAAGCTTTGTAAAATCAATTTCTTTTATAAGTTTTGACTTATATCAAAAAATATTTCCTTTAGAAAAAAATGAAACCGAAGTAGTTATAATTGATATTGACGAAAAAAGTCTTGGAAAATTTGGTCAATTTCCTTGGAGTAGGTCTGTTTTTGCAAAAATTTTAGAAAATGTTAATGCAGTAAACCCAAAAGCAATAGGTTTTGATGTTTTTTTTACTGAAAAAGATAAACAATCACCCGAAGAATTTTTAAAAGCTTATAATTTAATACCAACTGATGTTGGAGAAATTCAAAATCTTAAAGGTCATGATGAAATATTTAAAGAACAGTTAGAAAAATCAAAATCAGTTACTGCTGTTTTAGGGAGTACTGTTCCCTCCCATAGTAATTATGATAGAAAATCAAAAGCTCGGTTTCTTGCAAAAGGTGGTGACCCCAAAAAATTTACCTATTCGTATCCTTATTCAATTGGATCTTTAGAAATGTTAGAAAAAAGTGTCAAAGGACTTGGTTCAATATCTTTTCTTGATCAAACAGACGGAATAATAAGATCTTTACCATTAATAGTTCAGTTCGAAAAAAAAATGTACCCAACAATGGGTCTCGAGATGGTAAGAGTCGCTGAAAAACAAAAGAATTTATATGTAGAAATGAATGAGGTTGGCATTAATAAAATAAGCGCAAGACCACATAAAATTTTGTCTGATCCAAATGGAATAATTTGGATTAAATATAAAAAATCTCTTAAAAGCCAATACATTTCTGCTAGTTCAGTTTTTGATGGAAAGTTTGATGAAACAAGATTTAAAGATAAATATGTATTAATAGGAGCTTCCGCACAGGGTTTATTTGATTTAGTTAAAACACCTTTAGGAGTGACTATTCCAGGAGTAGAAGTTCATGCAAATGTTATTGAAAATATTTTAGATCAATCCTATTTAATAAGAAATCCAAATACTTATGTTTTCGAATTAATTTTCTCAATATTAGTTGCTTTAATCACCTTTCTGCTATCTCAAAAGATTAAACCAAAATATAGTTTATCAGTATTTTTTGGAAGTCTAGTAGTGACAATAATTATTGGCTTTAGTTACTTTTTGTTAAAATCCGAACTAGTTGATATAAGTTATCCAATTTTCATACTTACAATAACATTTTTAACTGGTTTGTACTTTAGATTTATAGAAGAAAATAAAATGGCGCTTGCCAATCTTCAGAAAGAGGCAAAACTCCTTAAAGAAAGAGAACTCGCAGGAGGAGTTCAGAAAAGCCTTTTTCCCAATATTGAAAAATTTGAAAATTTCATTTATGCAAAAAATGTACCAGCAAGAGATGTTTCAGGTGATTATTATGATGTTGTGAAGGTAAGTTCTAATGAATATTTTTTTACACTTGCTGATGTTTCTGGAAAAGGAATCAAAGCAGGTATGTATATGGCAAAAGCTTCATCTATATTTAGAACTCTATCTAACCTTTCTTATCCACTTGAAAAAGTAGTGTTCGGGGTAAATAACGAGCTTGTTGAAGCAAAGTTTAAAGGAATGTTTGTCACTGCAGTTTTTGGTAAATTTAATATTGAAACCGGGGAAGTAAATTTTGTAAACGCTGGTCATGAAAGTATAATGGTGTTCGATCGAAATAAAAAATTTGAATTCATTAAATCCGAGATGCCACCAATTGGTATTATTAAATACTTCACAGAGTCGATGGTAAAATCAAATAAAATTAATCTTAAAGATAAGACATTTGTTGTTTATACCGACGGAGTGACAGAAGGATACTTAAAAAATGGCCAAGAGCTTGGTGCAGAAGGGGTTCAAGAAATTGTAAAAGATCTTCAAAATATTACACCAAAAGTTATTGTAGATAGTATCGCTGAAAAACTAGATTGGGGAGCTGAAAAGTTAAGAGATGACATTACTTGCTTAGCTTTAAATTTAAATAATACTGAGTTAATAAAGCCTGCTAAGAAAAAAAGACCAGAAAACAAAGAAGAAGATAACAAATAAATAAAACCCAAATTGGTTTATTAATATTTTTCTTTTGTTTTTTATCACATATAATAATAGTAATTCAATAAGGGAAACATGAAAAAAATACTTGTAATAATATTTGTAACTTTATTTTTAAATGGATGTGCGCAAACTACATCAATGATGGGGCCAACTTATACAATGGCAAAAACAGGAAGCGTTGTTCAAGCAGGTTCTTCTGTTGCTACATCTTATGGAATTAAACAAGCATTAGGACAATCCCCAACCGAATACATTACTTCATTAACTGAAAAAGAAACCAAAGTTAGAGAATGTAGAACTTTTCATTCATCGAGTTTAAGTGAGATATTTTTTGAAACTTTAGATGAAATAGATTGTTTAAGAGACCCTTTTAGTATTTTAAAATAAATTAATTACCTAAAATATTTTTTAATTCTCCATTTTTCTCTAAGGCTCTCAACTCTTCGTATCCACCAATATGATTATCTTCAATAAAAATTTGTGGAACAGTTCTTCGGCCATTACTTTTTTTAATCATCTCTTCTCTAACTTTTAAATCATTTCCAATATCAACTTCTTTAAAAGATGCATTATTTCGTTTTAGAAGTCTTTTTGCTGCATCACAGAATGCACACATCGGTCCAGTATACATAATAATATTTTTCATACTTTAGATATAACCATTATTAAATTTTTTTCTAGCTTCGATAATCATTTTTATTTATTTTAACTCTTATATTCTTTCTAAAAGCTTCAAATTTCTTTCTGTGTTTAATACTTTTTGAATGGACTCTTTTTCTCCATAAACGAAAAGATGAAGGCTTAAGAGATTTTCTCATAATTTTAATAACCTCATTTTCAGATTTTCCGGTTTTACTTTTAATTTCTTCGAATGTGATTCTGTCTGCCCAAGCTGCCCATATAACCCAATCTGGACTCCCTTCCTTAGGCTCTGGATTTTTAACTCTGGTTTGGGGTCTGTGACTTTTTTTCATAAATTTTTTAACTATTTTAAGTAAATCATTAATGAAATTTTTATAACATGTGTTATATTCACTATAGATAGTCCTATCTAGCCATCTTTAGCTCCCGGTTTTTTAGGGCTATCCACAACTTAGAATACATAAATTTCCATTTTTTTACCAATTAGATAATTTTGGTGTAATAATATTAATGTCTATTTTTTATGAAATTAGGTTTTTTAGGAACAGGAAATATCACTTCAGATGTAATAAGTGGAATTTGTAAATCCAGTTTAAAATTTAAAGAAATAATAATTTCACCTAGAAATAGAATTAAGGCTAATAAACTAAGAAAGAAATTTAGAAAAGTTTACATAGCTAAAAATAACCAAGAGGTTCTAAACAAATCTGATTGGGTGTTTATAGGTTTGCTACCGAAAGTTGCTGAAAAAATTTTACCAGAGTTAAATTTTAAAAGAAATCATACAGTAATTAGTTTTGTTGCAACTCTTGATTTTACAACTTTAAAAAAAATAATAAATAATAAAAAAACTTTAGTAAGAGCAATACCTATGCCTCCTATATCTCTCGGCTTGGGTCCTGTAGTTATGTATCCACCTAATAAAAAAGTAAAAAATTTCTTTAATAAACTTGGAAAAAGTTTTGAAATAAAAAATGAAAAACAATCCAATAATTTTTGGGCTATTTCAGGAACAATGGCAACATTTTACGAAACTTTAAAAGTTTTATCTGATTGGTTGGTAAAAAAGAAAGTAAATAGGACAAAATCTCAAGAATATATTACCTCGCTGTATTTTGCTTTAGCAGGATTAGCATTAGAAAATTCACGTAACAGTTTAAAGAAATTTGTTGCAGATTCTCAAACACCAGGGGGTTTAAATTGGCAAGGTGTGAATTATTTAAGAAAATCTGGTTATTACAAGTCACTTGAAAATTCTCTAAATAATTTATTAAAAAGATTAAATAAATCTTAATCTATGCAGCAAAATTCAAACATTTTGCAAGTCAACAGTCTTTCAAAATACTTTGGAGGGTTGGCCGCTGTATCGAATTGTAATCTAAATATAAAAAAAGGCTCTATCACAGGAATTATTGGACCAAATGGTTCAGGAAAAACAACTTTATTTAACTTAATCTCTGGCAATCTTAAACCAAACCAAGGAAAAGTATTATTCAATAATCATGATATTACAGGAACACCACCTTATGAACTTTTTTCAAAAGGTATTTTGAGAACATTTCAAATTGCTCATGAATTTACAAATCTAACAGTATTAGAAAATTTAATGATGGTGCCAGGAAATCAATTTGGTGAAAAATTAACTAATGTTTTTTTAAATTCAAAAGTAATAAAAAAACAAGAAGAAGAGATTAAAAATAAAGCATTAAGTGTTACAGATTTTTTAAATTTGAAACATTTAGCAAATGAACTAGCTGGTAATTTATCGGGTGGACAAAAAAAACTTTTAGAGCTTGGTAGAACTATGATGGTTGAGGCCAGTTTAGTTTTGTTAGACGAAGTTGGTGCAGGTGTAAATAGGACATTATTAAAAGACTTAGGAAGTGCAATTCTTCGATTAAACAAGGAAAGAGGCTATACTTTTTGCATGATCGAGCATGATATGGATTTCATAAGTAGAATGTGTGATCCAGTTATAGTGATGTCCGAAGGTTCAGTCCTGTTTGAAGGTACCTCTCAACAAGTAAAAAAAAATGAAAAAGTAATTGATAGTTATTTAGGTAGAGGAAAAAAATAGATGGCATTTTTTGAGGGAAGTAAAATGACAGCAGGTTACGGAGATGGTCCTAATATAATAAATTCTTGTACAATTAAAGTTGATAGAGGAGAGATTGTTGCCATACTTGGACCGAACGGTGCGGGCAAATCTACGGCTATGAAAACTTTGCTAGGTCTGCTTAATCTTAAATCTGGTAAAGTTTTAATTGAGGGAAACGATATAACAAATTTATCTCCACAAGATAGAGTAAAAAAAGGAATATCATTCGTACCTCAAAGTAGAAATGTGTTTGCAGAACTTACAGTTAAAGAAAATCTAGAGATTGGTGCATTCTTAAGATCAGACAATATAGAAAAAATACTTAACGAAATTTATGATTTATTTCCAATTCTTCGTGAAAAACAATCTCAAATAGTTGGTGAGTTATCAGGAGGGCAAAGACAACAAGTTGCATTGGGACGTGCCTTAATGATCAAACCTTCTGTTTTAATGCTTGATGAACCGACAGCTGGCGTTTCACCCATTGTGATGGATGAATTATTTGAGCACATTATAAAAGTTAAAAAAACAAATGTTGCTATAATAATGGTGGAACAAAATGCAAAACAGGCTCTTAGTGTTTCTGATAGAGGCTATGTATTAGTGACAGGTGAAAATAAATTTGAGGGATCAGGCAAAGATCTTCTAAATGACCCAGAAGTTAGAAGATCCTTTTTAGGAGCTTAAATGGAATTTATAAACGCAATAATATTACTTTTAAACTATACAATCATACCAGCTCTTACTTATGGATCTCAACTTGCTTTAGGAGCAATATTCGTAACTTTAGTTTATGGTATTTTAAGATTTGCAAACTTTGCAACTGGAGACATGATGTCATTTGGTACAATGATTGCAGTATTATTAACTTTTTATTTTCAATCTTTAGGTATTAGTTTTGGTTTTTTGCCAACTGCTTTATTAACAATACCTTTTGCAATAATAGGCATGATTTTTTACATGCTATTTATTGATAAATTTGTTTTCAGTTATTATAGAATTAAAAAAAGTCCACCAGTTCAATTAGCAATGGTTAGTGTGGGTGTAATGTTTGTTACACAAGCAATAATTAGAATAATAATTGGTCCATTTGATAGAAGATTTTTTGATGGTGAAAAATTTATCTTAAAGGCTACAGAATTTAAAGAAATGACAGGACTTAATGAAGGTTTAACAATTAAATCAACACAAGCAATTACTATCCTGGTTACTATAGTTTTAGTATCAATAATGTTTTGGTTTTTAAATAGAACTAAAACGGGAACAAGTATGAGGGCATATTCTGACAATGAAGATTTAGCTTTATTATCAGGAATTGATCCTAAAAGGGTTGTTTTAATTACATGGATTATTGCTGGTGTATTAGCAACTATTGGAGGAGTACTTTATGGTTTGGATAAAAGTTATAGACCTTTTGTTTATTTCAATAATATGCTTCCAATTTTTGCAGCAGCAATTGTTGGTGGTATAGGAAATCCGTTTGGTGCTTTTCTTGGAGGTTATGTAATTGCTTTTGCAGAAATATTAGTTACTTACGCTTATAAAAAATTCTTTACCTACATCTTGCCTGACTTTTTAGAACCAGACTCTTTAATACAATTATTATCAACAGATTATAAATTTGCAGTATCATTTTCTATTTTAGTAATTGTATTACTGTTTAGACCATCTGGTATATTCAAGGGGAAAACTTTATGAAGCAATATAAAAATGTAATTGCTGCTTACACAATAATGATACTATTAATTATTTCCGTAGGAGTTTTACAATCATGGTCAATTGCTTTAACAATTTTAAATTATTGTTTGATATCTGCTGTTATGACAATTGGTGCAAATATCCAATGGGGTTATGCTGGATTAATAAATTTTGGAATTATGGGCTACACAGCTTTAGGAGGTTTAGCTGCAGTTTTAGTAAATACACCACCAGTTAAAGAAGCCTGGAAAGCTGGGGGAATGGAAATGATAATTTCTCTAATTTTAATTATATTGGGCGTTTATTTAATACAGTTTATTTTAAGGAAACTTGTAAAGTCAAAAAAAAGAAATTATTTAATTGCATTAATAATTATTATTGGATTTTTAGTTGTAAGATATATATCTGGACCAGCGATTGAAAATATAGAAGCAGTAGATCCTGCTAAAACCGGATTTCTTGGTGGACTAGGTTTACCCATAATTTTTTCTTGGATAGTCGGAGGTTTATTTGCAGCAGGAATTGCTTTTGTCGTTGGAAAAATTGCACTTGGTTTAAGAGCAGATTATTTAGCAATAGCAACCTTACTTATAGCTGAAATAATAGTCTCTGTAATAAAACATGAAGATTGGTTGTCAAGAGGTGTTAAGAATGTAATAGGTTTGAAACGCCCAGTTCCATACGAAGTTGATCTACAAAACACAAGTTGGTTTATAAATTTAGTTGAAAAATTTCACTCAAAGAAGTTACAATTAATTTCATCTCTCTCTGAAAAACAAGATATTTTGAACCAACTAGTTATTGATGCATCCTCTGTATATGTGAAATTGTGTCTTGCAGGATTATTTTTAACCGTTGTAATCATTTTATTAATTCTTACTCAAAAAGCTTTATATTCTCCATGGGGAAGAAAAATGAGAGCAATTAGAGATAATGAAGTTGCAGCAAATGCTATGGGAAAAAATGTAGTTAAAGAGCATTTATTAATTTTTATATTAGGTTCCGCAATAGTTGGGATCGCAGGCGCAATGATGGTAACAAATGATGGTTTGTTTACACCTGGAAGCTATAGACCTATGAGATACACATTTGTAATATGGGTAATGGTTATTGTTGGTGGTACAGGAAATAATTTTGGAGCGATACTCGGGGGATTTGTCGTTTGGTTTTTATGGGTGGAGGCAGCTCCAATAGCTTTATTTTTTATAAATTTTTTTACATCACATTTGGAGGAAACTAACTCATTTAAGGCACATTTAATTGAAAGTGCTGCATATTTCAGGTTTTTATTAGTTGGAATTGGACTATTGATAATAATGAGATATCGTCCAAAAGGTTTAATACCAGAGAAAATAAATATTAAAAAAATATGAAATATATTTTATTAGGAGCAGCCTTAGCTTTTGCGATGTATTTATCTGATAAATACATTTTTTAATGAATAAAAACCTTTTACTATTAGCTTTAAGCCAAATTTTTAGTTTTACAGCTGCACCGGTAACAGTTTTTTTAAGTGGGATTATTGGATCTCAAATAAGTCCAGTAAAATCATTATCCACTTTACCAATGTCAATTTCTGTCGTTGGCATAGCCATTGGAGCAATTGTGGCAACAAAATTAATGAGTTTAGTGGGAAGAAAATATGGTTTTATACTAGCATCAATAGGTAATGCACTAATCTCAATTTTAGCTGCATATTCAGTATTAAATCAAAATTTTGTTTTATTTTGTTTTGCAAACTTTTTTTTGGGCGTAGGTATGGCTTTTACACACCAATATCGATTTGCAGCTGCTGAAAGTGTAGAAAAAAATATGGCCCCTAAAGCTATTTCAATAATACTATTTGGAGGAATAATCTCGGCTTTTCTTGGGCCGAGTTTAGCAAACTATGCAAAAGATTTAGTAAGCGAACATTTATACGTAGGATCTTATCTAGCTTTAGCAGTATTAACTTTTATACCATCAATTCTGTTTTCATTTTATAAAAATGATACAGTAGTGAAAAAAAATATAAAATATTCCGGGAGAAGTTATCTAGAATTAATTTTACAACCAAGATTTATTCAAGCGATTACGGCATCAGCTTTTGGATATGCAATAATGACATTTCTAATGACAGCAACGCCAATAAGTATGCATGTTATGGAAAAAATGAGTTTGAGTAAAACAGGTATTGTTATTCAATTTCATGTAGCCGCAATGTTCTTGCCATCTCTTATCACAGGTCATCTAATAAAAAAAATAGGTCATAGCAATGTAATCTATGCAGGTTTATTTCTTTATGGTGTCACATTATTTATGAGTACTTTTGATCAAAGTTTTTATAATTATATGATTGCACTTATTTTTTAGGTTTGGGCTGGAACTTTTTATTTATAGCTGGGACAAGTTTACTTGTGCTTACATATAATGAAAATGAAAAATACAAAGCACAAGGCTTAAATGATTTTATTGTTTATTCCGTGCATGCTTTAGGAAGTTTATCAGCGGGAATATTTATATCCTTATCTAGTTGGAAAATAATGAACTTAATATGTATCCCATTTATAATATTAATAATACTGGCAAGTGTTAGAGCAGATATTGTAGATAAAAAAAACCCCAGCGTATTAAAACGCTAGGGTTTTTAAATTAAAAATTATCTTTGTTTTTTTGTTTTAAATTTACCACCTTTTATTTCCTTCTCTAAAAAAGAACCAAAGGCTTCACCGACATCAGTAAATTCTACTCCTGTTGCTCCTTCATAATTTACAGCTTTTCCACTTGCTAATAAATCAAGAGCTTTTTTAAGTTGGCCAGGATAAATTTTTGTCCCAGGTGCATTCGCTACAGACATTACATTCTTTTGTACAGTATTTCTGTCAGCTTTTCCTCCTGCTTGCATAGCAAGAGTGATTAATGCAGCGGCATCGTAAGATTCACCTGTATATGGTCCAGATGAGTCTATACCAGCAGACTTAGCTACCTTAGAAAATACACCAGCACCTTTGCCAGTTGATCCAGGTATAGATCCAAAAGATTTGTTTAAATCTTTACCAAAAGAGTCTGTAAGAGAATCTCCTATCATACCGTCTGATAAAATAAATTTATCAAAAGCTCCAGAATCCAAAGATCCTTGTATAATACCTTTTCCACCTTGGTCTAAGTATCCAATAACTGCAACTGCATCTCCACCTGCTGAAGCTAATGTTGCTACTTCAGATGAGTAATCTGCTTTACCATCTTCATGAGCTGCAACAGTTGTTACTTTAATACCATGTGCTTTAACTGCAGCAGAGTAAACATCTGCCAGACCTTTTCCATAGTCGTTATTCGTATATGTTATTGCAACACTTTTAACACCTTTATCTTTCGTGATATCTGCAAGAATTTGACCACCTCTTGCATCAGATGGTGCTGTCCTAAAAAAATATCCTCTATCATTAATATCCGTTAAACCAGGTGATGTTGCTGATGGTGAAATCATTACAACACCGTTAGGCACTGCAACTTTTTCTGCAATTGCACCAGTAACTCCAGAACAGTCTGCACCCATAATAGCAACAACGCCTCCAGAAACTAATCCTTCAGCTGCAGTTACAGCTGCCGCCGAGTCTACACATGTAGAATCCGCTCTTGTTACCGAAATTTTTTTACCACCTAGCAATGATCCTGAGTCAGATGCTTCTTTAAAGGCAAGTTCTGCTGACGCCGCCATTGCTGGAGTAAGTGATTCAATTGGACCCGTGAAACCTAAAATAATACCCATTTTAATTCCATGTCCGTCCGCATAAGAATTTGTAATCATTGAAGATACAAATAAAAATACAGCAATTATTAATTTTCTCATTTTCCCTCTAAGTTGTTTGCATTTATAAAAGAGTAATTTAAGGACGATTAAATTTATTTTTCAAGATTAAAATTATTTAATTTTATAACTGAAAAATACCATTATTTTATCCAAAAGAACCAATTTTGAAAAAGAAGCACTAGTAAATCCTGAAATTATAGAGGAGTATACAGAGATTAAAGAATTATATGAACTTTAAAAAAATTGATCCAAAATTTATTAAAAAAACAAATCCAAGAATTGGTCTTATAGCCCTAGCCTCAGATTTTGTAATTGAAAGAGATTTTACAACTATAATTAAAGAAAAAAATATAGATTTTTTTGTAAATCGAATTAAATCTTATGATCCTTTGACAAGAGAAAATTTGATAAAAATGTCAGAGGAGATAACAAGCGTTACAAATGAAATTTTACCAAATGAAAAAATCGATTGTGTTGTTTATGGTTGTACTTCTGGAACAATAGCTAGTGGTTTTAGCTCAATTGAAAGAAAGATCAAAAATGCAAAACCTCTATCTAAAGTAACAACTCCAAGCTCAGCTGCGATATCTGCATTAAAAAAATTAAATATTAAAAAAATATCTATTTTTACTCCTTACCCAAAAAAGTTAAACGATGAAGTTGTTTCATTTTTTAAGAATGAGAAATTTGATGTAACAGCAAATGCTTATTTAGATATCGATTCAGACAGTGATATTTGGAAAGTTGATCCAGATTTTTTATATGAAGTATTAATTAATATGGATCATGCTGAAGCTGATGCAGTCTTTATTTCTTGTACCGCTCTACCTGTACTTCAAATAATTAAAAAACTTGAAACAAATCTCAATAAATTTGTTCTTTCTAGTAACCAGGTTTTAATTTGGGATACTTTAGAAAAAATTGGACAAAATGATTCTATAACAGGGTTTGGTAAATTATTTACATCAAATTAATATGCTTTTCTCAAAAAAAGAATATCAGGATAGATTAAAAAAAACACAGCATTCCATGCAAGAGAAAGGACTAGAACTTTTAATTTCTCAAGATACCAACAATATAAATTATCTTACTGGTTATGATGCATGGTCTTTTTATTATGCTCAGTGTGTTATTGTCCACGTTAACTTAGAGCAACCACTATGTTTTGTAAGAGCTCAAGATGCTGGTGGTGCGTATATCAAAACTTATTTAAAAGAGGAAAACATCATAGTTTATGATGAAAAGTATATTCATACTTGGCCAATGCACCCTTACGACTCTTTAGTTAGTTTAATTAAAGAAAGAAAATGGGATAAACTTAATATTGGCGTTGAAATGGATAGCCATTATTTCACAGCATACAGTTATGAAAAATTAAAAAAGGGACTACCAAATGCAAATATTACAGACTCAGAGAGATTAATTAATTGGGTAAGATTTTTAAAGTCAGAAGCAGAAATAAATCTTATGAAAGGAGCAGCAAAAATTTCCGAAAATGCAATGAAAGTTGCAATGGATAGTATAAATCCTGGGATAAGACAGTGCGATGCAGTTGCAGAAATACAAAGAGCTCTTTTTAGAGGAACACCAGAAATTGGAGGTGAATATGCAAGCATTGCAGTTTTACTACCTACTGGAAAAGGTACATCAGCATCACATTTAACAGCAACAGATGAAAAATTTGTTAATGGTGAGGCAACTGTAGTTGAATTATCTGGTGTTAATAAAAGATATCATTGTCCAATGGCAAGAACGGTCCATCTTGGAAAACCGGAGCAAAAAAAAATAGATGCAATGAAAGCAACTAATGAAGCTTTAAATGAGGGAATATCTGCAGCAAAACCAGGTAACACAGCAGATGATGTTGCTCAAAAATTTTGGGGTGTTCTTGATAAATATAATATTAAAAAAGAATCTAGAACTGGATACTCAATTGGAATTGGATACCCTCCAGATTGGGGCGAACATACTCTAAATATTTCCAAAGGTGATAAAACTATATTAAAACCAAATGCCTGTTTTCATATGATTGCAGTAATGCAATTTGGAGACTGGGGAGTTGAAGCATCTGAGTCTGTCAGAATAACAGATAAAGGAAGTGAGTTATTTTGCAATTTCCCCAAAGATTTATATATAAAATAACTTGATAAATCATCACACAAATGTTTTAAAACATCTCTATGTCTAAGAATTCAGAATTTGTAAAATTCGATAAAGTTGACAAAAGTTATGACGGTAAAGTTTTGGTTGTTAAAGACCTTAATTTAGATATTTCAGAAGGCGAGTTTATCACAATGCTTGGACCCTCTGGTTCTGGTAAGACGACTTGTTTAATGATGCTAGCTGGTTTTGAAACTCCAACAAATGGTGAAATTTATTTAGATTCGAACCCTATTTCAAATATTCCACCTCACAAAAGAGGAATAGGAATGGTTTTTCAAAATTATGCTTTGTTTCCACATATGACAGTTTATGAAAATTTGGCTTTTCCTCTTAGAGTAAGAAAAATTGCTAAAGATGAAATAGATAAAAAAGTTGATAAAGCATTATCAATGGTTTCCCTAACAGGATTTGAGAATAGAATGCCAGGACAATTATCTGGAGGACAACAACAAAGAGTTGCAGTCGCTCGTGCATTAGTTTTTGATCCTGCAGTTGTTTTAATGGATGAACCACTGGGTGCATTAGATAAAAATTTAAGAGAAAGTATGCAATACGAAATAAAACATATTCATGAAAGTATTGGTGTTACGGTAGTATATGTTACCCATGACCAGAGTGAAGCTTTGACCATGTCCAATAGAATTGCTGTATTTAATGATGGAAAAGTTCAACAATTATCATCACCAGATAAATTATATGAGGAGCCAGTAAATTCTTTTGTTGCTGAATTTATTGGAGAAAATAATACATTTCAGGGAGAAGTTTCAGATATTTCAAATGGAAAATGTAAAGTAAAACTAAAAGAAGGAGAGATAATAGCAAATCCTATCAATGTAAAATCTAAAGGAGACAAAACTACTGTATCTATAAGACCTGAAAGAGCTTTAATTAATCCATCAAAAAAATTGGATAATAATTATAAAGGTAAAATTGAAGAAGTGATTTATCACGGTGACCATACTAGAGTAAGATTAAATGTACTTGGTAACTCAGAATTTATTTTAAAAGTCCCAAACAGTTCCCAAAATTTGGATCTAAAACTTGGTAATAATATTGATATTAGCTGGAACTCAGCTGATGCAAGAGCTTTAGACCCAAAATAAACTACTTTAGAACTATTCTTGTTATAATCACCTCTAATTCAATAAATTTAAAGCAAATACAAGGTTGACTCCATTTTTTTTACTTGTTGTAATTATGTTTTTAAAAAAACGTTTAAACGGAGGATAAATGAAAAAATTAAGTAAATTATTACTTGCCCTTTCTTTTGCTCTCTCAATAACTTCATCAGCATTTGCAGTTACAGTTGCATCTTGGGGTGGAGCTTATACAGAGTCTCAAAAGTTAGGTTATGGTGATCCTACTGCTAAAAAACTTGGTGTTGAAATTAACTGGGTTGATTATTCAGGTGGATTATCTGAGATTAAAGCACAAAAAGAAGCTGGCGCAATTGTATGGGATATAATTGACGTATTTGCTATGGACACTATCACTGGATGTGATGAAGGTTTATTTGTTGAGTTTGATTTTGACAAAGACTTTCCAGCAGCTCCAGATGGAACTCCTGCAAGTCAAGACTTCTTTACAACTATGCCATCAAAATGTGCAGTAGGAAATATTTTATATTCTTGGAACTATGCTTATAATACAAAAAATGTAAAAGGTACTCCAAAAACTATAAAAGATTTTTTTAACACAAAAAAATTCCCTGGGAAAAGAGCTATCTATAAAAGTGCATTAACGAATTTAGAAATCGCTTTAGCAGCAGATGGAATTAAACCAGGAAAAGGTGGTGCTAAAATTTACAAAGCTCTTGAAACAGAAAAAGGTGTTAACAGAGCAATGGATAAAATCAAAAAACTTTGTACAGATCCAAAAGGTGGATGTGTATTTTGGTCAGCAGGTGCTCAACCACCAGAACTATTAATGAGTGGTGAGGTTGTTATGGCAACTGGTTGGAACGGTAGATTCTTCAACGCAACAGTAGGTGAAGGTGCTCCAATTAAACAAGTATGGGATGGTCAAGGTCTTGACTATGAATATTTTGTACTTGTTGCAGGTGGTCCAGATGAAGCGAATGCAAAAAAAGCTTTAGCTGAAATGACAAGCACAGAAGGTTTAGCGGGAAGCGCTAAGTATATTGCTTATGCTCCTTGGAGAAAATCTTCAATCGGTGTAATGGCTAAAGGTGAGCCGTGGTATAAAGATGGTAAAACTAATATGGTACCTCATATGCCAACAGCTCCTTCAAATACTAAAAATTATTTCCTAGTAGATCCAATTTTTTGGGCGGATAATGGCACAGAGCTTGGAGAAAAATGGGAAGCAATGAAAGCTGGTCTGTAATTTTAAGTTTTAAAGACTAAAATTATATATTATATTTAGGGCGGTTATTTAATAACCGCCCTTTTTATTTATGAGCAGTAAATCACAAAAAATTCTAACAACTGATGGAATTCCTTTAGAGGAAAGTCTTAAAAAAGCTGAAAGAAAAAATAAAATAAAAGCTTTTTTGTTGGTGGCCCCTTTATTATTATTTTTGATAATCACATATGTTTTTCCAATTGGAGATATGCTTTTTAGAAGTGTAGATGATCGAATGGTAACTAATATGCTTCCTAAAACTTTTAAAGCAATGGAAGAGTGGGATGGAAAGGAGTTGCCAGAAGAAGAAGTTTTTGCGGCATTCTATTTAGATTATAAAAAATTAGTCGAAGAAAAAACTTTTGGAAAATTAGCTACCCAACTAAATTTCGAAAAAAATGGTTTTAAAAGCATCCTTAAAAAATTAAAAAGAAAAATGAAAAAATTTGAGGAAGGAAATTACAAAGAACAAATAATGGGAGTACATAAGAGATGGGCAAACGTTGAATATTGGAGAGCTCTTAAAAGGAGAACTCCATCATATAGCTACTCTAAATATTTAAAAGGAGTTGATATGTATGAAAACGAAGATGGTAAAATTGTTCAAGTCCCAGAGGATAGAAGGGTACATAAAATATTATGGGTTAGGACTATTGAAGTTGCTTTTTTTGTAACAGTATTGTGTTTTTTGATGGCTTATCCGATTGCCCATTTACTCGCAACTCTTCCAATGAAATATAGCAACCTATTAATGATCTGTGTACTTCTTCCATTTTGGACTTCTTTGCTTGTAAGAACTGCAAGCTGGATGATCTTGTTACAACAACAAGGAATTGTTAATGATTTTTTTGTATGGGTAGGTCTGGTCACCGACGATAATAGACCAGAAATGATGTATAATAAAACCGGAACTTATGTTGCGATGACTCAAATACTTTTACCATTTATGGTTCTACCTTTGTATAGCGTTATGAAGACTATATCACCTAGTTTAATGAGAGCAGGTAAATCATTAGGTGGCACACCATTCGTAGCTTTTTGGAAAGTCTATTTTCCTTTAACGATACCTGGAATAGGAGCTGGTTGTTTATTGGTATTCATATTAGCAATTGGTTATTATATTACCCCAGCATTAGTAGGAGGTGCATCAGGAACATTGATTAGTAATCAAATAGCCTACCACATGAAAAGCACTTTAGACTGGAGCTTTGCTTCAGCTATGGGATTAATGTTGTTAACCGGTGTGCTGGCGATCTATTGGATTTATAATAAACTTGTAGGAGTTGATAATATTAAGTTAGGATAAATTATGGCTTTACCAAAATATACAGAACCACATTATAGAATTTGGCATTATTTTTATTTAACTATTTGTGCATTTGTATTTTTCTTTTTAATAGCACCTTTATTTGTTATTTTTCCATTGTCATTCAATGCAGAGGAATTTTTGGTTTTTTCTGACGGCATGAAAAGACTTGATCCTGATGCATTTTCATTAAGATGGTATCAGGATATGGTGTACGGCACTAAAAATCCCTGGGGACTTGCAGCAAAAAACAGTTTTATCATAGCTATATTTGCAACGTTGGGATCTGTATTATTAGGAACAGTTGCGGCGTTAGGTTTAAGTAGCAGACACATGCCTTATAAAGGAATTATAATGGCAACCTTAATTTCTCCAATGATTGTTCCACTAATTATTTCGGGTGTTGCAATTTTCTTTTTTATGGCCAAAGTAGGATTGGCAGCTACACATACTGGTATTATTTTAGCTCATATAATTTTAGGAACACCATTTGTAGTAATCACCGTTACAGCAACATTATCTGGTTTTGATCATAGTGTAACAAGAGCAGCATCTAGTCTTGGAAGTGATCCAGTAAATACTTTTATGAAAATAACTTTACCGCTTATTTTACCTGGAGTAATATCTGGTGGATTATTTGCATTCGTAACATCTTTTGATGAAGTTGTTGTAGTTTTATTCTTGGCTGGACTAGATAATACTACAATACCAGTTCAGATGTGGACAGGTTTAAGAGAACAATTAAGTCCTACTATTCTTGCAGTTGCCACTTGTTTGATTGTTTTATCAACTCTTATTTTAGTTACAGCAGAACTTTTAAGACGAAGATCTGAGAGAATTAGGGGAATAAACAGACAAACTTAGTCTACTGTTTCAATTATAGTAGCAATTCCCATTCCAAGTCCAATACATTGAGTTGAAAGAGCATATTTTTTATTTTCTCTTCGCAACAAATTTGCAACTTTGCCGGTTATTCTTGCTCCTGTTGCGCCAAGAGGGTGTCCCAATGCTAAAGCTCCTCCATCTATATTTACTTTTTTTTGATCGATGCCTAAATCCTTAATGCAAGCTAAAGATTGCGAAGCAAAAGCCTCATTTAATTCAAATATATCGATCTGATCAATAGATAAATTTGCTCGCTTCAAAGCTTTTTTTGTTGCTCCTATTGGTCCAAGCCCCATATAGTCAGGGTCACATCCTTCAACAGCTGTAGAAATTATTCGACCTAAAATATCAAGATTATTATCTTTCGCGTAATTTTCTTCACAAATTATTGTTGCTGCGGCTCCATCTGTTAATGGAGATGATGTAGCTGCAGTAACAGTTCCATTTGGATCAAATGCAAGTTTCAACTGATCTAATTTTTCTTGTGTACTACCTGGCCTGATATTCCCATCAGTATTACATTCACCAATAGGAACTATTTCCTCATTAAATTTTCCATCTTTTTGCGCCTGACTAGCTTTTGTATGACTTGATATAGCAAAGTCTTGTTGCTCTTTTCTCAAGATCTTGAATTTTTTAGCAACATTCTCAGCTGTTGTACCCATAGTAAAATATACATGAGGATTTTCTTTTTCAGTAAATGGATATGGAACTGGATCAAATCCAGTGTTTACTCTAGACATGCTTTCAACACCTCCACAAATAAAAACTTTACCTGATCCCATTGCAATTTTACCAGCAGCTATATGTATAGCCTCCATAGATGATCCACACCATCTATCTACCGTCATTCCAGATGTTTTAATGCTCATATCTGCAAGGAAAGTAACTAATTTACCAATATTAAAACATTGTTCACCAACCTGAAAAGCACAACCAACAACTATATCTTCAACATCATCTTTATTAATTTTTGATTTAGCAACTAAGTTTTTTACAACTTCTGCTAATAAATTTACAGGTTTCACATCAATTAAAGCACCTTTTCTTGCCATTGTGAATGGTGAACGTGCGTATCCAGCTATTACAGGTTTGAACATACTTTATATATATATATTTATTTTGGAAATGGCAAAGTGGTAATAATACCTTTAACCAACTTGCCATCTGAAGTTTCAACTATTATTTTCTCATTTTCATTCCAGTAACCTTTTGAAATCATTGATAGACCTATGTTTTTTTTATATTTTGGTGAAAAAATTCCTGAAGTTATACGTCCAATAATTTTTTTATTTTTAGAAAGAACTGGCAAAAGTTTACCATTTGGCTTATATGGTTTACCATCAAACATCACTCCTCGCATTTTTTGTTTTAAACCTTTTTTTTTAATTTTTTCTAAGGCTTTTTTTCCTATAAAATTATGTTCTGAAGATTTACAATATCTATCCAAATTACATTCAAAAGGATTATTTTCTTTTGTAAAATCATTTCCATAAGACATTAAACCCCCTTCAATTCTATCAATTAAATTTGGGCATCCAGGAGAAATATTAAATTTTTTTCCTGCTTTCCAAATTGTATCCCAAAGTTTTTCACCTATATCAACAGTATTAAAATACTTTTCAAAACTTTTAAAATAAATTTCAAAACCATCTTGTTTACTGTAACCTGATCTTGCAATAATTTGTTTTGTTCCCATAAAATCAAATATTTTAAAATTAAAAAATTTAATTTTTCTTATTCCTTCTCCAAAAATAGTTACAAGTAAATCTTCAGATTTTGGTCCCTGAACAGCCAAAGGGTAAACATCAGGCTCTTTTATTTGAACATCTAAATTAGATCCTATTGCAATACCATTGGCCCATAGTAAAATATCTGAGTCTGCAATAGATATCCAAAACATATCATCATCTAATTTAAGCAAAACAGGATCGTTAATCATACCACCATACTCGTTTAAGATTGGAATATAAAAACATTTTCCAGTTTCCATATTTTTTAAAGATCTCGGTGTTAATTTTTGAATAAGCTTGAAGGCATCTTTACCTGTTATTTGAACCTGTCTCTGACATGAAACATCCCATAGTTGCACATGTTTATTTAGATGCCAATAATCCTCCTCTACGGTTTTTCTAAAACCTTTTGGCAATAGCATATGATTTACAACTGTAAAATCCGATACACCTAACTTTTCAACTTTATTTGTAAAAGGTGTACGTCTTATCCGTCTAGACATATTTAATTTAATATTTTGTGCTTTATTTACTGCAGCTTTTCTCATTTGATTATTTTGACCACCATATAGAATATCCATTTGGAGCAATTATAACTGGTATATGGTATTTTTTTTTTGGGCTTCTCATATTAAATTTAATTACTATATCTGAAACATTTGTTTTCTTTTTATAATATTTTTCTAAACTAAAAATAAGTTCGTATTTCAATAAACAATCTTTTTTTGAGAGTGAAAATTCTTTAGATACCCTTCCATTTTTGTCTGTTTGGGATTGATAGATTTTTTTTCTGTTACCATTTTTTTTTATCTGGTTGATAATTACTTTTACTCCCGACGCATGGGAACCATCTGTTGAACTCAACAAGTGTGATGATACTATTGCCATTAGTTATTCAATTGATGCCTTGTCTCTTTTATTACTTACGGCAGCTACTATCGGGCTAATAACCCCTTTAGCTTTTACATTTACACAAGCAGTTTTTCCACTCTTCAAAGCTCTTTTGAGTGCAGGTTCTAATTCTTCTCTTTTAACAACAAGTTCTCCATGGCCTCCAAATCCTTCAAAAATTTTATGAAAAGGAATATCTCTGAAATCTGTTGCAAAGTGTTTGCCATTTTCAAATAACCTTTCTTGTTGCTGAGAAATACAATCTAATCCACCGTTGTTATCTATTACAACTACTATAGGTTTATTTTCTTGAAAAGCTGCCTCAATTGATAAGCCTCCTGATAGAAAAGCTCCATCACCACTAATTAAAACTACATTTGATTTAGGATTAAGATTCTTTGCTGATAGTGCAAATGGAACGCCCACTCCCAACATACTAAATGTTCCAGGATGTAATATACCTCCAAGTTTTTTTCCTTTATGACCCGCAATATTAATTGCTATTTCAGACCAAAAATGAGTATTTCCACCGTCAATTACTAACCAGTCATTATCTTTCATCACTTCTTGCACATCTAATGCTAATTGTAACGGGTGGATCTTCCCTCCATTTTTTTTTGCTTCAGCAGTTTCTTTCTCAAGATCTTTTAAAGATTTATCAATCCATTTCTTCTTTTCTAATAAATTTTGTTCAATCCACTTTTTATCCAAGTTCCATTTATTGCTGACTTTTAATTTATTTAAAGTATCTAGAAATACACCAGGGTCACACAACATATTAATATCTGCTGCTCTATTTAATTCAATTTCCTCGTGAGATCCATTTATACAAATAAGTTTTGTAGATTTTGGAAATAGTGGGGGATTTCCAAAATTCATTTGGTTGTCAAGTCTTGTCCCAACCATCAAAATTAAATCAGAATTATCGAATGCAAATTTTGAAGGTGGATACTGATGTATATCTGCAAGTCCCATATAAGATTTTGCCTCTTCTCCTAAAAGTTTTTGATGATATGGAACATTAAAAATTGGTATATTTAAATTTTGACCTGCAGCCTCTAATTTTTTTTCAGAACCGGACCACCAAACTCCATGACCACCAATGAGCATAGGTTTTTTTGCATTTGAGGCTAATTTCAATACTTCACTCATTTGATTTGGATCTGGCCAAGCAATATTTTTTAATTTCTTTGATTGTGAAAAAGGTCTTTCATCCAATCCTGCATTTTCATGAAATGAAGAAAACATAATATCTACAGGTATACTTAAATGAACTGCTCCTGGGTAACCATTCGTGGCTATTAAATATGCTTTATCTACAAATTCACGAATTCTATTTCCATCAGTAATACTAGCGCTATATTTTGTTAATGGTTCAGCAATTTTAACATCGTCAATCTCTTTAAATCCACCTGACCCTTGTCTTCTTAAACTGCTTGATCCAGTAATGAATATTACTGGAGATCTTTCCCCCCATGCCTCCATCATTGATGGAACTGCATTGGCAAATCCTTCTGGACCAACTAAACATACAGCAGGCTTTCTGGTTATTCTTGTATGCCCATCTGCAATGTGTCCTGCTATTTGTTCATGAGGACAATTAATAACATCGATTTGACACTCCATTAATCCTTCTAATGCAGGATTACAGAAACCTCCTGAAAGTGTAAAAACATTTTCGATACCCTTGTCTCTTAAAGCTCTAGCAATTAAGGATCCACCTCTTATTTTTTTATCTGACATTTTAATACTTAAACTCTCTAATAAATCTTTCTGCAATTATATCCGAAGATATGTCTTTTATATCATTTAAACCTACTAATCCCAAGGTTGTACTAAGTTCCTCTTTAATAATATCAACTATTCTTCTAAGTCCTTTAGCACCGTCAGCACCTATTCCATACATCAAAGGTCTTCCGACCATAGTAAAATCAGCTCCCAATCCTAATGCTCTAACAATGTCACTGCCCCCTCTTATTCCACTATCAAATATTATTGGAAAGTCTTTACCTAAAGCATTTCTAATTAAAGGAAGCGCCTCTATAGAAGTAGTTGCACTATCTAATTGTCTCCCTCCATGATTAGATACTTGTATTGCATCAACTCCTTCGTCTTTGATTTTCGTAGCATCCTCTGGTGACATCACACCTTTTATTATTAATTTTCCTTTCCATTTTTCTCTTACTCTTTTAAGAGTATTCCAATCTGTAGATCCTCTGCTTTCACTTCTAACAAATTTGTTTCCTTTCTTAGATGTGTGATAATTCATTGGTTTAGGTATTCCATACATCAATGTACTTATTGACCAAAGAGGATGTATTGCAAAATCAAAAAATTGTTTGGGGCCTAGATTAAATGGAACAGCAAATCCATTCTTATTATCTTTAGCTCTTCTAAATTGTATTGGTACATCAACAGTTAGAATTGCAACTTTATACCCCTTTTCATGAGCTCTATCTAAAAGCTCCATTAAGAATTCTTCATCTTGAAAATTATATAATTGCAACCAACAATTTCCTTGTGAAAGATCATACATTTTTTCTAAAGATGTTGACGACGCCATAGAAACACACATGGGTATATTGTTTGCTTTACACTCAGCAGCTAACATTTTATCTGCTCCTGGCCATGTTAAATTACACATTCCCATCGGAGCAAAACCAAATGGCTGGTCGTATTCAGTGCCTAAAAAATTTTTTTTAATCTTTCTTTTTTCAATATTTCTAAGCACTCTTGGTTGTAGTCTAATTTGATCTAGAGCTTTACTATTATTTTCACATAATTTTTCATCTCCTGAAGCGCCATCAACAAAATCAAACATCATCCTGGGCATTCTTTTTTTTGCTAGATTTCGAGCTTCTTCTACACTATGAATTTTTTTGCTTGTTAAAGTATTATTCATAAGTTTTTTTTATATGATCATTTAAGAGAATTCTATTATTTTTATTGATAAAATACGCAGATCTATTTTTTTTGGATGAACATACTGAGTTTGGTTTACCGTTAATAAAAAGCACTGCAGCTTCATCATCTATAGCAATTCCAGAAGGTATTTTTTTATTTTTGATGTTCAACTCAAATTCAGTTAATCGATTTTTTTTAGATGCGTGAGGTGTGCAGCTTCCTGAGATAAAGTTCATTCCTTTTAGAGGCTTGTATCCGCTTCCTAAAGAGTCGGTTAATATCCATTCAAACCAACACACAGCGCCAGCACTTACACCTGATAAAATGATACCCGCGTTATAAGCATCTTTGAAATTTTTATATAATTTATGTCTTTGCCATAAGTTAAGCATAAAATAGGTATCTCCCCCTCCAACATAAACTATATCCTTATCCTTAATCCAATCAGAAAAACCCTCTACCTCTGAACAAAGTTCAAAATGAGATAGTTCTAAATCATATTTTTTTAATTCTTTATAAAATGATTTAATTTTATTAGGGTTATCTTTACTTGCTGTCGGTAAAAAGCCGAATTTAATATTTCTTTTTATTTTTTGATTAATTACAAACTCATCTAAAATTTTATCAGACTGATGAGTAAACCCACCACCTCCAATAGATATAATTTTTTTTTCAACTCTTTTCATTTAAGAAATTTAATTTGTCTAAATTCCTACCCACGGTTTTGGTTTATTAGGTATATTTTTCGACAACCCACGAACTATTTCGTTTTTCTCATCGTACATTGGTAATTTGCAAATCTCACCTTTATATAGATTCCCATCTAAACACTTAACATCTATTACAGATCCTGGACCAATATTATCATTGTTTAAATGTATTATTGCTACACCACAAACCTGAAAAGGTGACCAGGTACTTGATGTAACTTTTCCGATCAATTTATTTTCAATAAAAATATTTTCACCTTTTAACGCTACACTTTCCTTAACTCTCAGCCCCCATGTTCTGCATTTTTTCTCAACGTTTGATAGAGCGTTTTTTCCAATAAAATCCTTTTTATCTAAATCCACAAATTTTCCGAGACCAACTGAGAAAGGATTTGTATTTTTATTAAAATCTTGTCCAGCTGAAAGAAGGCCTGCCTCTATTCTTCTACCTCTAAAGGATGGTGTAGCTGTTAAAATCATTCCCATTTTTTGTCCCTCAGAAAGAATTAAATCTCCAATTTTTTCAGAATTATTTTCAGGTCTAAAATATATTTCCCAGCCTAGTTCGTTGGTAAATCCAGTTCTACTAATAATAACTTTTTCATTTAAAATTGTAACTTCCTTACAATCAAAATAATTCCATGTTTTTACTGTATCCTCTTTTATTAATTTTGACAAAAGTTCCATAGATTTAGGACCTTGAATTTGACTAATCCATACATTTGGATCAGATATTTTCACCTCATAACCTTCAGAGTTTGCTTTGTACCATGAAAAAAGATCTCCATCAGCTTGTGCAAACCAATATTTTTGATCTTCTAATCGTAAAAGAATTCCGTCGGTGATCATCCCACCATCATGGTAACATGCAAATTGGTAAGAACATCTTCCAACTTTTACTCTTGAAATGTTTCTTGGAAAAATTCTTTCTAAAAAATTTAATGAATCTGGACCAGATATCTCATATGGATATTCTCCAGTATGTCTTAAAATAATTTCCTTTCTTGTTTTCCAATACATTTCCTCAGGAGTAGCATTTGAGAGTTTTTCTAAAGTTAGTCTCCCTGCATAATGTGAATATTCTGGGTCATAAGGCAGTTCTTGATATGTGAGAGGGTGAATTGGAAGAGTTCTTGCTAGCTCAACCTCATTACCACCATTCAATTTTGTTGGTTTAATAGAAAATCTGACTTTTTTTAGCGTATCATGCATTTTATTTACTTTAGATGATTATTAAACAACAAATGTCAATAAAACAATAAAGTTTTCTTTATTGATCTCGAAGTAACGAATTGTTAACTTTATATTTTAAAAAGAGGGGTTAATTTATGAAACAAATATACAAAGTGATATCATTTTCATTGATATCTTTAATGTTGTCTTTTTCATTAGCAAATGCATCTAGCGGAGTTTTTAAATTATCGCATGATCTAGGCTTTGGAAAAGATACAAACCTTGATGCAATTACTAAAGGTCGTTTATTCCAAGTGGTTATAATGACACAAAATCGTTTAGTAAGAAAAGATTTAAAAGGAAAAGTTTCTGCATCATTAGCAACAAAATGGTCGGCGAACTCTGAAGCAACTGAATGGACTTTCAATCTTCGTAAAGGAATTAAATTTCACGATGGTTCTGATTTTGATGCAGAGGATGTTAAATATTCATTAATGCGAGTTAAAGATCCAGATATTGGATCTCCGGCTAAGAAAAGTATGAGCTCTGTTACTGATATTGAAGTAGTAGATTCACATACTGTAAAAATGAAATTAAATACTTCATTCGCGGATTTTCCATTATTATTAACTGATTACAGATTAAGAATGATACCTTCAGGCTCTGGTGATACCATTGGTAAAACTGGTATGGGTACTGGACCATTTAAAGTAGACACATTTGATCCAGAAGGAACAACTGTACTTAAAGCAAATCCGGATTATTGGGAAGGCGCACCTGGCGTAGGTGAAGTGCATGTAATTGCTATACCTGATGGGGAAGCAAGAGTTCAAGCACTTCTTACTGGTCAGATTGATATGAATAGATATGTTCCATTTAGTCAGAAAAAAATTTTTGACGGTAATAAAAAATTTAACGTTTCTGTAGTACCAACTGGGAATTGGAGAGGTATGGTTATGAGAACAGACACAGCTCCATTCGACAATCCAAAAGTAAGAAAAGCAGTTAGATTGGCAGTTGATAGACAAGAGCTTGTTGATTTAGTTATGGGAGGAGCAGCTACTGTATCTTGCGATACACCTGTTGCACCATCAGATCAATATCGTCTAAAAATGAAATGTCCTCAAGATATTAAGAAAGCTAAAAAGCTTCTTAAAGAAGCTGGATATGCTGATGGTTTTGATATGGTAATACATGTATCAACAAAAGAACCTACTTGGCCTACAATCGGTGAAGTATTACAACAACAATTAGCTAAAGCAGGGATTAAAGCTGAAGTTAAAATGACACCTTCAAAAAGTTACTGGAAAGAAACTTGGATGAAGAAAGCGGTAGCAATGACTCGTTGGAATGAAAGACCGGCAGATAGTATACTTCACGAAGCTTATCATAGTGGAGCAAAATGGAATGAGTCATTTTTCAAAAATAGTGCATTCGATAAAAATTTATCTGATGCAAGAGGTGAATTGAACTTCGGTAAAAGAAAAAAAGCTTACCAAAATGCTCAAAAAACTTTATGGGAAGAGTCTGGTACAATGATTCCTTATCACGTATCTAAACTTGTTATAACTTCATCTAGAGTTAAAAATTTAGATGATGTAGAAGTTTTTTCTGTGCGTTGGCATAAGCTAAAAGTAGACTAATACAAAAAATTTTTTTACAGGCCTTTAATTAGGCCTGTAAAATCTAATTCATTTATTATAAATATATTTAAATTAAATATTTATAATCATTATTATGTTAATTTTAGTTTTAAAAAGAATTCTTCTTGGATTGATAACTTTATTTATTGTCTCATTAATTACTTTTGTTGGTGTTGAGGTTTTACCAGGTGATGCGTGCACAACTTATCTTGAACGAGAGGCCTATGGTGCTGCTCTTGAGGCATGTTATAAAAGATTAGGATTGGATATCCCAGCTTATGAAAGATATGTTAATTGGGCAGTAGGTGTAATCCAAGGTGATTTTGGTTATTCATTGAGTGGGGAAATGAAAATAAATGATGTGTTAGGCCCAAGAGTAAAAAATTCATTAGTTTTGGCGTCAGCTTCAATTTTGATAGGAATTCCAATTGCTTTATTGTTGGGTATTATCACAGCATTATGGAGAGATAAATTACCAGATATAATAATTTCGACTTTTACAATTTTCTCAATGACAATTCCTGAATTTATTAGCGCAACATTATTAATATTAATCGTTGCTATTTGGCTAGAATGGTTGCCAGGAATAGTTATAGTGCCAACAGGTGCTTCAATATCGGAATTGTTGCCAAATATAATTTTACCTGTAATTGCAATTTCAATGATTATGACTGCTCATATGGCCAGAATGGTAAGATCAAGCGTTATACAAGTTATGTCATCAGACTATGTTCAAATGGCAATACTCAAAGGTGTACCTTATTGGAAAATGGTATTTAAACATGTATTACCAAATGCATTATTGCCAGCAATTAATGTAGTTGCCTTAACAATTGCATGGTTATTAGGTGGAGTAGTTGTTACAGAAGTAGTATTTAATTATCCTGGCTTAGGTCGACTAGTAATCGAGTCTATTTCAAATAGAGATTTACCAGTTGTGCAAGCTTTAGCAATTATTTTAGCTTCTATATATGTTGTTATTAACCTGATCGCAGATTTATTAACTTTAATGTTAAATCCTAGATTAAAATCACTTCAAATTAAAAAATGAACTCAATTATTAAAGAAGAAAAGCCAAAAAATACTATTTCAAAAGTATTAGAAGTTATTTTAACCATGGTATCAAGACCATCAGGTTTAATTGGCTTAATAATTTTAATTTTTCATGTAACGCTTGCAATAACAAGCCCTTTGTATGTACCTCATGATTATAAAGCTATAGATCCATCTTTAATGTTACAACCACCATCTTCGGAATACTGGTTTGGAACAGATAGCTTAGGTAGGGATGTTTTTACAAGAACCATACTAGGAGGACGTACAGCTTTGACAGTTACTTTTTTTGGTTCTTTAATTGCCCTGTTGTGGGGAGGCGCAGTTGGTATTTTTTGTGGTTTAGTTGGAGGAAAAATTGATGATGTTGTTATGAGAATAATTGATGCGTTTTTATCTATTCCGTGGATACTTGCTATGCTTTTAATAGTGTCTTTACTTGGCACATCCATAATAGTTTTAATTCCTGCTCTAGGATTCTTTTATGGAAAGGGAATTGTAAGAGTTGCAAGAGCGGCAACACATGATGTAATCGCTAAAGATTTTATAGTTTCTGCAAGAGCTAGAGGTCACAGTAACTTTTCTATAATTTGGAATGAAATACTGCCTAATGTGAGAGATGCTATTATGGTTGAGGGTGCAATGAGATGGTCATGGATGTTGTTAGGTTTTAGTTCATTATCTTTTTTAGGTTTTGGTGTGAGTCCTCCAACTCCTGATTGGGGTTTAATGATATCTAATGCAAGAGGATTAATGTCGTTTGCATATTGGTCAGTTCTTGCTCCAATATTTGGATTAAGTTCACTTATAATTGGTATTAATTTAACAGCAGATGCTTTTGCAAAAGCTTTAGGCATTGATAGATCAACAAAAGCCCCAGTTTAAAATGCAACAGGTAGTTCAAGAAATTAAAAATTTATCAATTGGTTTTACGAGTAAAAAAGGTCAACAAATTTCAATTTTAAAAAACATTAATACAAAAATTAAAAAAGGAGAAACAGTTGGCATCGTAGGAGAATCTGGATCAGGTAAAAGTACTCTTGCTTTAGCAATGATGGGATATGTTAAGCATGGATTGTACACAATTTCAGGCGAATGTTTGTATCAATCAAATAATATTTTAAAAATGAAAAACAGAGAACTAGAGGGTATTCGTGGAAGAAAAATTGCAATGATACCCCAAAATGCTGGACAGTCATTGACACCAAATTTAAAAATTGGGTATCAGATAGATGAGGCTTTAAAATTACACACCAATCTTAAAAAAGAAAATAGAGATAATAAAATTTCTGAATTACTAAACAAAGTAAGGCTACCTTCTCCAGAAGCAATTGCCAAAAGATACCCACATGAACTTTCAGGCGGTCAACAACAAAGAGTAGCTGTAGCAATGGCTTTAGCAGGTAATCCAGATTTATTACTATTAGACGAACCTACTACTGGTTTAGATGTTACAACCCAAGCACATGTACTAGAGTTACTTAATTTTATTGCAAAAGATACTGGCACTTCGATGGTTTATGTTAGTCATGACCTAGGTGCGATTGCACAAGTTAGCGATAGAGTAATTGTAATGTATTCGGGTGAAATAGTTTTAGATGGTCCAGTGAGAAATATTCTAAAAAATCCTATCCATCCGTATACTTATGGATTATTAAAATCTATACCAAAGTTAACCCTTTCGGGTTTGCCTGACTCGATGTCTGGCAGTCAGCCGCAGCCTGGAACAATTAAACAAGGATGCAGTTTTTATGTAAGGTGCCAATTTGCAGAGGATAAATGTAAAATAAATTCTCCAGAACTGGAATTTGTAGATGAGTTTAATACTAGCGTCAGATGCTTTAATCATAAAAAACTTCATAAACAAAAAAGTA
>CABXWY010000006.1 GCA_902515985.1 uncultured Pelagibacteraceae bacterium | reverse complement strand
TTGCCTGCTAAAGCGCTTAAAGAAATATTCAATAAATAATTTTTTAAGTTTTACAGCCTTTATGAAACCTTCATAAAGGCTGTTTCTATATGCAATTATTGCATATCTATTTTACCTCATTAACGATAGTTATTTTTTCCGATTAAAACTAAAAGTTTTTCTTAATTAATTTCAAAGGAGATAATATGAGGAAAATTTTTAAAAAAATAATTACTCCAGCTACAGCGCTCATACTCTTGCTTAACATGAGTAGTGCCAGCGTAGCAGAAACAACTGTTTCTGCTGAGGTTGGGTTTATTTTTAATACATTCCTTTTTCTAGTTTGTGGTTTTTTAGTCATGTTTATGGCTGCAGGATTTGCAATGTTAGAATCTGGAATGGTTACGTCAAAAAGTGTATCTGTAATTTGCGCGAAGAATATCGGTTTGTTTTCTATTGCTGGTATTATGTTTTGGATGTTTGGATACAACGTTGCATATGGTATTCCAGAAGGTGGATATATAGGTAAATTTATACCATGGTCAGATGGCAGTAAGATAGGAACAGGTTATGCCGATGGTTCAGATTGGTATTTCCAAATGGTATTCTGTGCAACTACAGTATCTATCGTATCAGGTACATTAGCAGAAAGAATTAAACTATGGCCGTTTTTCTTATTTGCAGCAATTTTAACTGGATTTTTATATCCATTTATAATGGGCTGGCAATGGGGTGGTGGTTGGTTAGCAGCAAGAGGGTTTTCTGATTTTGCTGGATCTACACTTGTACACTCTACTGGTGGAGCAGCTGCTTTAGCTGGTGCAATTCTACTTGGACCAAGATTGGGCCGATTTACTAAAAAAGGTGATCCTGCACCGGTTAAACCGTTCGCGGCATCTTCAATTCCTTTAGTCACAATAGGAGTATTTATATTATGGCTAGGTTGGTTTGGATTTAATGGTGGATCGCAACTTGCAATGGGAACTTTTGATGATGCAGTAGCAGTATCAAAAATCTTTATAAACACTAATCTTGCAGCTTGCGGTGGTGTAATGGCAGCGGCAATTGTAACAAGACTATCAATAGGTAAAACAGACGTTGTTCAAATGTTAAATGGAGCAATTGGTGGTTTAGTAGCAATTACAGCTGAGCCTTTGATGCCTTCTCCAATAGCAGCAATTTTGATTGGTGCAGTTGGTGGTGTCATAGTTGTATATGGAACTAAGTTTTTATTTGCAATGAAAATTGATGATGTAGTAGGTGCAGTTCCAGCACACTTGTTTGCTGGTATCTGGGGAACTCTCGCAGTTCCAATTACAAATTCAGGAGCGAGTTTCGGTACTCAGTTATTAGGAGTTATCGCAATAAATGCAACAGTGTTTGTGATTTCATTTATCATCTGGGCAGTAATGAAAAATACTTTTGGTATCAGATTGAGTAAAGAAGCTGAGCTGAAAGGTACAGACGTCACCGAGACAGGCGTTATTGCTTACGCAATAAGAGATTAAGCACTTTAACTCCCTCATACGTTAAAGACTTGATGTAAGGGCCCCTTTAAAAGGGGCCTTTGCATTTTTAAAAAGAAGATTCTTCCCAAATTTTTTTAATATCTAAATTCGGTGAAATTCCGTAGATAGAATTAATATTAGTGCAGTGAATCGCAATAGAAGGTATTGGACTAAAACAAAACTCTTTTTTGTAAATTTCATGCAAAGGTTTTTCAAATGGATAATGCTCATATTTGCACATTTGAGCCATTTTATCATAATATTTACTAATCATCTCTCTACTTGTTAAAAAGGTGCATAAAGTTTGATTAATTGTTCTCCAATGGGATTTATCACCAATAAGAATATTTGTATTTTCAACATCTCTATATAAGTAAGGATAATCAGCAGGACACAAAAATATTTCTTTATTTAATTGCGATGAAAATTTTTCATAGGCAAGTACCATTTCGAGTATAGAATTTTTTGTGTGCAAATAATCGTCTTCAACAAAATATATTAGATCATCACATTTTTTAGATAAATCAAGGGATTGATAAATATTTGACATATTTGATTTTTGATTATCAGTTACTGATTTATTCTCTTCATTTTTTTCAGAGATATAAGTACTATATTTATCATAATCTAAACTTTTAATTTCAAAACTAAAAAAATTATTTTGAAGAATAGAGTTAAATTTATCAATAATATTATTCTCTGATTTGAAATCAATTATTGTAAATTTAATTTTTATATTTTTAAGTTCATCTTTAGAATAATTTATTGAATTTACAATTGATTTTAAACATCTTAAAGTATATTCACTTTTTTTCTTTTCAAATATTCTTTCTTTGGATTGCGTAAGCATCTTAATAGATGCACATGTTCTTAAAATAATATCTAAAGATTTTACAGGTCTAGTAATATTTACAGTGCCCATTGGAAGTGTTAAAGAACTCTTTCCAATTTTAGAGAGAGAGTTATTTTCACTATTTCCGTCAGAACTTAGCAATGAAAGGTCGCCTTGATCCATAACTTCATAACCAAGGAGTCTAGACAGTTTCAAAAAAATTTTTTTAAAAAATGATTTTTTTTTCTTTATTTTTGACGCTTTCATATTATATACTTACTTCATTATGACTATAAAATCATCTCAAGAACTAGTTAATAATGCGCTAAAGGAGATTAAAACTTTATCAGCCGATCAAGCTTTAGAGCTTGTTAAAGAAAATAAATGTAGTTTAGTAGACATTAGAGACATCAGAGAATTAGACAAAGAAGGAAAAATTCAAAATTCTGCACATATACCAAGAGGAATGCTTGAATTCTGGATGGATCCACAAAGTGCTTATTTTAAAAATGGTAAAATTGATATAGAAAAAGAAATAGTATTATTTTGCGCCGGTGGCTTAAGATCAGCTCTTGCAACTAAATCTCTAAAAGATATGGGTTACAAAAATGTATCACATATTGAAGGTGGTTTTTCTTCAATGAAAAATAAGGGATTTGATGTTGAGTGATCTAGTCGAACAGACTGATTTTTTTAGCAAAAAATATTCTTACAATCCAATAAAGAAAAATTCCTAATGGTCCAACAAAATATGTAAGCAATAATGGAAAGAAGGCTAGATATTTTGATATTTGAAATTTTTGACAATCTCTAACTATCCAAGATCCACAAAATAAATTAATTGCCAAGAAGTGTATCCAAAATGTTATTAAAAAAGAATTATTTTGCATTAATTCATTCAAGTAGGGTAAGCCTTTGTAAAGACTAAAATTTTCCAAAAAATTATATCCTGATTTATAAAATAAAATAACTAGGTAAGTATAAATCATTGCAAACACTATAATTGGAAATATTGATGAAACTATAAATCTACAAATATTAGATTTTGGAAAAACTATTAAAATAAGCCAAAAAGGGACTACGCCAATATTTAACCAGATATATATCGTTTCAGTTGTAAAATATTCAGATATTTGCTCAATCATAAAAAAATATAATATATTAAATCTTAGAATGATTCCTATTAAAAATAAGAAGAAAAACTTAAAAGTTACAGTAGAGGAAATGAGGAATTTTTCATTTAATTACATTGAAAAATATGCCCCATCTAAGCAACAGCTTAGAATATATCTTTTGAAAAAATATATAAAGTCAAAAATACCAAATACTAATAAGAAAAATCTTACAGATTTAATTGATGCTGTCCTTCAGGATCTAGAAAAATTAAAGTTTATTAATGATGAGTTTTATTCAAACTCGAAAGCAAAAAGTCTAATTAGACAAGGAAGTTCTATAAATAAAATAAGAAACTATCTTTTATCTAAAGGGATTAATAATAAATATATAGACAATACAATTAATAAAATTAATGAAGAAAATATAGATCAGGATTTTTTTTCTGCCGTGAAGTTATGTAAAAAAAAAAGAATTGGACCAGCCCGCAACGAGAGCAACAGACCTCTTTTTTACAAAAAAGATATTGGACTTTTGGCAAGGTCTGGTTTTGATTTTGAGATATCGAAAAAAGTGATGGATATTGAAGAAGATGAATATTTGAAAATAATAAATTTACTATAATTTATTATTTTTATTTTTTTCAGATAAATAATATTCGAGTTTCCTTTTTATGTAATTTTTAACAAATACAAATACTAATAAACCAAATATTAAAACAGAAACAATTATAATTAAAATTATTCTAAGTTGTTCATCCATTATAAGACTTTCGACCTTTTCAATATTAAACTAGGATTTTTAAAATCTTTTTTACCATAAAGGATTTCATTACCATCAAAATCAGTGATAATTCCACCAGCATTTTTTAAAATTGCATGTCCAGCAGCAATATCCCATTCTGAAGCTCTCGGCTCTGCAACATATAAGTCATATTCACCTGTTGCTATTACACAAAATTTAAATGAACTTTTCATTTTTTTGTGACTTGTTACACCTATCTGTTTATGAATTTCAGAGATTTGTGGTTTTAGATTGTCTGAATAAGATACAGCAATAACCTCATTAGCTTTTGTTTTTTTTTCACAATTTAACTTTATTTCTTTCTTATTAGAATATTCATAACAATAGCCAGGGCCAAAAGTATAAAACAATCTTTTTTTTGCAGGAGCGAAAATAATACCAAGCTCAGGTTTTTTATTTATAATTAATGCTGCATTTAATGTAAATTCATCTCTATTATTAATATAATCGTAAGTTCCGTCTATTGGATCAATTAACCAAAATTTAGATAATTCGGAATTATTTTTATTTAAAGAACTTTCCTCTGATACTATGGGTATTTTCGGAGTAAGT
Organism: uncultured Pelagibacteraceae bacterium; assembly: GCA_902515985.1. Taxonomy (GTDB): domain Bacteria; phylum Pseudomonadota; class Alphaproteobacteria; order Pelagibacterales; family Pelagibacteraceae; genus Pelagibacter. Next base: position 56,853 of record CABXWY010000006.1, on the reverse strand, counting down.
TCTTTAATTTTGTCAGTCAATATTTCATTTACTTCTAAATCACCATTGGTTACTGGCGTATTATCATTTTTGATTTCAGTTTTTAATCCCTTGTCCCTTAAATATATTGCTCTTTCGCCAGCATTTAAAAAACATTCTTTTAGATCATCATTTAAATTTTTAAGCTCTTTACTATTCATTATATATTTTTTTCAATTCTATTATTTTTGCATTTATTACTTTTTTTCCAACATTTTCGAAATTTACAGTCACTTTTCCGTTAATAATTGACTGAACTTGACCTATACCCCATTCTTTATTAACAGGATTTATCACTTTGTCTCCTGGGTCAAAATCTAAAATCATTTAATTTAATTTATAATAGAATTAAGTATAAATACCATCAATATGAATACAAAATTAAACTCTATAGGTTTGGATAAAGACCCAAAAGATACAAAGGTAGTAATTGCTATGTCAGGAGGTGTTGACTCCTCAACAGTTGCAGGCATCATGAAAAAAGAGGGGTATAAAATCATTGGAGTTACATTAAAACTTTATGATGATAATAAAGAAAGTAAGAATACTAAGCAATGCTGCACAGGCCAGGATATAATGGATGCAAAGCGTGTTGCTCAAAAATTAGATATTGATCATAAAATTTTTTATTACCAAAGCAAATTTAAAGAAAGTGTTGTTGATAATTTTGTTGAAAGTTATTTAAATGGAGAGACTCCTATTCCATGCGTTCAATGTAACAAAACTGTTAAATTTAACGACTTATTTCAAGAATCAAAAAATTTAAAAGCAGATGCATTAATAACTGGTCATTATGTAAAGAGTTTAACAAAAAATAATACAACGAATATGTATAGAGCTGTGGATGAGAATAGAGATCAAAGTTATTTTTTATTTAATACAACAAGGGAACAATTAAACTATTTGAGATTTCCATTGGGAGGGATGTTCAAATCTGAAACAAGGGAAATTGCTAAAGAATTAGGTTTAAATGTTGCTGACAAACCTGATAGCCAGGATATATGCTTTGTTCCAAACGGCGACTATGTTTCGGTGATTGAAAAAATAAGACCAGACGCATTTAAAAAAGGAAATATTAAAAGCTCTGATGGGAAAGTTCTAGGAGTTCATAATGGAATTGTAAATTTTACAATTGGTCAGAGGAGAGGTATTAAAATTGCTGCCAAAGACCCTTTATATGTTATCAATATAGATCCAAAAAAAAATGAAATAATTGTTGGACCAAAAATAGAATTATTAAAAAAAGATATAATATTGAGAGATCTCAATCTTTTAGCAGATAAAAAAGATTTTGATAAAGAAATATTTGTAAAAGTAAGATCAACAGGAAAATTAATTAGATCTAAATTAAATATAAAAGATAAATTTGCTCATCTTAATCTTTTTGATGATGAATTTGGTATATCACCAGGCCAGGCATGTGTATTTTACTCAAAAGATAAATTTGGAGACAAGGTTCTTGGTGGTGGATGGATTTCAAAGAGTTAATATTTTTTTTTCCACATAAAGTAAGTAAGTAAATAAAAACTTATTACACCTACAAAATAATCCCACTCTAGAGCATGTTTTATAAACTTGTTACCTGGCATGCTTACAATTGGAATAGCTAAAATTGCTACAACGATTAATAAAATTACCAATAATCCTTTTAATTTTAAAAATTTAAAATTGATTTTGGCTATTATTTTATTTTTTAATTTATACAATGTAATAACCAAGTATGCTTGAGCCACAATTTCAAAAATTATAAAAAAAAGCATTACAACTCTTCTAAACAGTTTATACAAATCATAATCAAACTTAACACCAAGGAAGATAGAATGAATAGTTAATAATATTGCTGAACCAATTCCAAAAAATATTATTTTATTTACATTCTTATTATTTTTTTCTAACGAGAGAATTATATTTTTATTATAAATCCAATATTTTATTAATAAATATGAAGTAAGGAACATAGCAGGCTTGAAAATTAAATAAGTAGGAAAAACTCTTGCAGTTCGACTTATTGATGCTCCACCATCAATGTAGGGGAGTGTATTAAGTATAATATCTTCAGGATGGAAAAGACTGTGAAACTGCGTAATCAAAATTAAACAGGCATTTATTGCCACGAATGGAACTATAAAAATCCATAAAGTTATGGATCTAACTTTTTGAATACTATCCATTTTGGGTTTGATTATTTCTTTTTATTTTTTTTTCTTGCTCTTCTTTTTTTTGAGCCCATTTTTCTTCGGCCTCTATGTTTTTTTGGATATCCCATATTTACCTCAAATTATAATTTTATTGACTTATTTTGTGGATATAGCATTGTCAATCTCACATATCAAATTTATTTATGGCAAATTCTATCAAAACTTATCTTAAACACACTTATAAAGACTTTAAAAATCGCTCAGTAAATCCACCATTAGTTCGAACCTCCACAATGGTTTTTAAATCCATGAAAGATTTAAGACAGACTCAGAAAAAAAATTTAAAGAATCCTAAAGGTGGACATTTTGAATACGGAAGACAAGGTACTTCTACTACTTTTGAATTAGAAAAAATGTTAACAAAAATGGAAGAATCATATCACACATTTTTGACACCAACAGGTTTTGGGGCAGTTTTTTTATGTCTATTTAGTGTTTTAAGGCCAGGTAATGAACTAATAATAGCTGATCCAGTATATAGTCCGACCAGGTTATTAACTGAAAAGTATTTAAACAAATTTAACATAATTGCAAAATTTTATGATCCAAACAATCTAGATACAATCAAAAAAAATATTACGAATAAAACTAAACTCATTTATGTTGAAAATCCTGGAAGTAATACATTTGAGTTTCAAGACTTGGGTAAAATACTTTCTATAGCAAAAAAAAAAAAAATTTATACAGCAATTGATAATACATGGGGTACTCCCTACTTTTTAAGGCCCATTAAATTAGGTTTTGATTTATCAATAGTATCTGCAACTAAATATTATTCAGGGCACTCGGATGTTATGGGGGGTACTTTAGCAGTAAGTAAAAAAATATTTAGAAAAGTTTTATTAGCTCAAAATATGACTGGCTTAAGATTAAGCCCTGATGATGCTTATTTTATTATGAGAGGTTTAAGAACATTAGATGTTAGATTAGATAGACATGAACAAAATACAAATCTTATTGTAAAATTTTTGTTAAAAAAGAAAAATATTGAAGTCTTGTATCCTTATAAAAAAAATTCTAAAAATTACAAGTTATGGAAAAAATATTACTCAGGATCTTCAGGTTTGATGGGTATGAAAATAAAATCCAAAGATAAGAAATCTATTGATAAATTTGTAAATTCTCTAAATTTTTTTGGACATGGTTACAGTTGGGGTGGATTTGAAAGTCTGGCCCTTCATCAGGAAATCAAAGAACAAGGTAATAGAAAGTTTTTAAATTTAAAAAAAAATGAATTTATTGTTAGATTGCATATTGGACTTGAAGATCCTAAAGATCTTATAGAAGATATTCGAAAATCATTAAAATATATTAAATAATGGGTGAAAAATTCATTAATAATCGTGTAGTGCTTATAACATTGATATCTGCATGCTTAGTTGTTCTTGTGTCACTAAGCGTTAGACAAGTTTTTGGAATGTTTTTTATCGATTTTAATAATGATCTTGGAATCTCTAATACGGAATTCGGTCTAGCAATTGGCATTCAAATGTTGGGCTGGGGCTTATCAGGACCAATATTTGGAGCTATTGCTGATAAATATGGTGGGCATAGAGCAATCATACTTGCATTTCTCTTCTATATTTTAGGTGTTTTCTTATTATACAATGGACCAAATACTGGAATCTATTTTCAAATAAGTTTAGGTGTTTTGATTGGAATAGGATGTGGTGGGACGGCAATTAGTATTCCAATGTCAATTGTAGGAAAGCATTTTCCATTATCAAATCGGACTATTGCGATGAGCATTGTTACTGCCGTTGGATCTTTTGGATATTTTTTGTCACCATTATTTACAAAATATTCTTTGGGTTCTAACGGATGGGAACAAACATTATTCATATTCATGATTTTTTTAACTTTTGGGCTTGTGGTTGGCTATTTTGTTAGATCACCTAGCGTGGTTCAATCCAATGATACCAATTTTAAACAAGACACTATGGGAGCTTTAAAAGAAGCTTTTCAAAATAAAAGTTATTTACTTTTAATAGCTGGCTTTTTTGTATGTGGGTTTCACATTACTTTAGTTGGAACACATGTCCCAAAATATGTCGCTGATAGAGGATTGGCTGATTGGACAGCTGCAGTAATTTTATCTCTAATTGGATTTTTTAATATAATTGGATCATTACTTAGTGGTTACTTATCAACAAAAATGAGTAAAAAAATTATACTGAGTATAATCTACTTATTAAGAGGAGTTTCAATTTGTATATTTATATTTTCACCACCTAGTACAATTATTTCCATTTTTTTTGGCGCTAGTTTTGGTTTTTTATGGCTTTCAACAGTCCCAGCAACTAGTGGAATAGTAGCCCATATATTTGGAACAAGATACTTAGGACTACTCTATGGGTTAGTTTTTTTAAGTCATCAAATTGGATCTTTTTTTGGTGCCTATCTAGGTGGTTTATTTTATGACCTATATGGTTCTTATGATTATGCGTGGTATTTGGCAATTGCATTATCTTTATTTGCTGGTTTAATACATTTACCAATAAAAGAGAAACCAGTTGAGAGAATACAAACAGTATAAATTAAGTTTTAATCCGTACTTAGAAAAGCTTTATAAGTCAGACAAACCCTTAATAATTTATAAAATGAAAAATGGGTATAATATTTATACTGATTTTTCAAAAAAAATTATACTCAATAAAAATAATATAAATAACTTTTTAAAATTTACAAAAATAAAGAAAAAGAATAAGGAATTAGATCTATTTATAGGTTTTTTTAGTTATGAAATTTTGTGTCATCTTTTAAATATAAAAATTAAAAATCAAAAAAAAATAAACTTTTATAAAGGAATATTTTATAAACCTGAGACAGTAATAAAAATTAGAGATAAAATAAGAATTGTTTCTTCTAAAAAGGAGCATAAATTTAACGAAACTTTTCATAAAACTCAAATTTTAACTCCATTTAAAAAAAACTTAGAATTTAATGCTTATAAAAAAATATTTGATACTTTTTCAAAAAAAATAAGACAGGGTGAGACTTACCAAATTAAAATTTGTACTAAATACAAAAATAAATCAAAAATTAATCCAATTAATTTTTTTTGGCGTTTAATGAAAGTAAACTCTTCCCCAGAGTCTTTTATGATTAAGGATAAAGATTATTCAATTGTAAGTTGCTCACCTGAAACACTTATAGATAAAAAAGGAAAAAAAATAATAACAAAACCAATTGCTGGAACACTTAAAAAAAATAAAAAATATAATAAAAATACTGCACTTAAGTTTTTTAAAAGTAATATAAAAGAAACAAAAGAACATAATATGATAGTCGATATGGAAAGAAATGACCTTTCAAGAATTTGTTCCCCTGGGTCTGTGCAAATATTTAAAGAAAAATTTGTAGAAGAATATAAACATTTATTTCATTACGTAACTACAATTCAAGGAAATCTAAGGAAAAACATTTCTTTAAAAGATATTATTATATCAATGATGCCTGGTGGATCGGTTATTGGTTGTCCAAAAATAAGAACACTAGAACTTTTAAATAATCAAGAAAATGACTGCAGGAATATTTTTACAGGTAGCTTCGGTTATATAAAGTTTAATAAGGATATGCGATTTAACATTATTATTAGATCAATACTTAATTACAAAAATTATTCAGAAGTATCAGCTGCTTCAGGGGTTGTTTTAGATAGCGCTCCAAAAAAAGAATTTAACGAAAATTATATAAAAGCAAAATCTTTATTAGAGTTATATAAATGATTTATATTATTGATCATCAAGACTCGTTTACTTGGAACGTTGTTCATCAGTTCTCAGAATTTGAAGAGGTTTTTTGTAGCAATTTTTTTGAAATCAAAGAGAGTAAATTATTAAAAGCTGATACCATTGTACTCTCACCAGGACCTGGAGCTCCTAAAGATTATCCATTAACTTCAAAAATTTATAAAAAATTTAAAGGAAAAAAAAAAATTATAGGTATTTGTCTAGGATTTCAGCAGATTTTATATAACGAATATGGAGAAATAGTTCAGCAAAAAAATATTTATCATGGTTATCAATCTAAAATAAAGGTAACAAAAGACAGTAAAATTTTTAAAAAAAACAAAGTATTTCAGGTTGGAAGGTACCATTCACTAAAATTAAATGAGCCCTTTGTATCAAAAAATATTAAAATAAGCATGAGATGTGTGGAAACAAATATCCCGATGGCTATTGAAAATATTAAAGAAAAAATTTTTGGTTTTCAATTTCATCCTGAATCTTTTTTAACTAAAAATGGTAAAACTATTATTAAAAAAATCTTATCTGCGTAAAAACTTGAAAGAAGTAAGTTTCAGAGATTTATGGGACTCCCATGGAATATTTACGACTATGAGGGTCATTGGAAAATCACCAAAGATTTTTTTGTATAAAGAACATATTAATAATTTAATAAAGTCATTGAAAATTTATAACTTGTATCAAAGTAATATAAGACAAAATATAAATTATTTGTTAAAAAATTCTTTAAAAAAAAAAATTAAATACGATCATTTATTGAGAGTCGCATGTAATAAAAATTTTATATCGATTTCTCTAAGAAGAAGACTCAAACCTCACAAAAATTTTTATTTGAGATTATTAAAACATAAACGAATTGATCCTCAGTTAAAAAATCTTAAATATGGTAAAATTTTAAAGGAACTAGGAAAGTATGATGCAACAAAAAATGATTTAGCATTATGTTATAAAAACCAAATATTAGAAACAGGTACGTCAAATATATTTTTAATAAAAAAAAACGAAATTTTTTCTCCATATAAAAATTTTTATAAGGGAGTTACTTATAAATATTTTAATGAATCTATTAAAATTAAAAATAAAAATATCTTTATTAATAAAATGGACGAGTACAGCGAAATATTATTAATTGGATCAGGAAAAGGTGTCACATCGGTATCAGAGATACCATCAATTAATTGGAAAAGAAAAAATAAAAAAATGTATATTAAATTGAATAAAATCTATAAAAGAGCATTACGTAAGTTAAATTAATAATCTATGAGCAATCCAAACAACCCCTGTATTTTTTGTAAAATTGATAAAAAAAATATTATTTTTGAAAATGACTATGCGTATGCAAGCTACGACTCGTTCCCTGTTTCAAAGTTTCATAGTCTGATTATACCAAAGAGACATATTTCTGATTTTTTTGAATTAAAAGAAAATGAATTAGTTTCCTGTTATGAAATTATCCATCATGTTAAAGCTGTGATAGAAAAAAAGGATAAATTTGTTAAAGGCTTTAATATTGGCACAAATGCTGGCTTAATATCTGGTCAAACAATAATGCATTGTCATATTCATGTGATTCCCAGAAGAAAAGGCGATGTTGATAACCCTCAAGGGGGTGTTCGTGGAGTAATACCCTTAAAACAACATTATATAAGAAAATCTTAATGAAAGAAGTCCATTTATGCAGTTGATCTATTAGATCATCTGTACTAAAAATATTTCAAAAAAGGGGTATAATTTCAAAATGTTTGTTAATAATCCATTTTCTATTTTAGCTGGGAGTACTTCCCCCATATTCATGCAGTCTTTTGTAATTCTTATGGGACTTTTAATTGTTATTGGCACTCTTATGGACATCATCCATAAGAAAAATGTTAAATATTTTTTTAATAATGCAAAAAAAGCAAAAAAATCAGCAACAAAATCATTAACTACTGGTGAAAGGATATCTGTTATATCAAAAACAATTGCAAGTGATATCGCTACTACTTCAGAATTAGGCGCTGGAAAAAGAAGATTAGCACATGTCATGGGAATGTATGGAACAATTTTATTTTGGGTAGCTTCAGTTGTAATGATTTTTTTTTATTCTAATCCTTCCTCAATTACTCCTTCTGCTTGGCCAGTAATTTGGCATGTTGGTGCTCTCATGACAGTTTTAGGAGGATCATGGTTTTGGTTTTTTTTAAGAGTGGATGTCTATTCAGAAGCTCATCCTTGGTACAGGATAATTAAAGCTGATTTATTTGTGCTTGCTTTAGTAAGCTCATCATTCTTTGGGTTGGTTTGGTCATTTCTTCAATCTGCAAATTTACAAGGTAGGTGGGATGACAAAGTATTTTTAGTTTTTTTTATCGTATCAAATTTAGTTTTATTTGGAGGAGTTTATTGGTCAAAATTTGCGCATATGTTTTATAAACCAGGAGCAGCTCTTCAGAAAAATTTAGCTGAAGCAGATGGTTCAAGAGATAATTTACCACCCGAGGCAGATGCACCTGAGCAATTTGGCCTCGGAATAAAAAGAGAAGAGCCAAAACATTATTAATATGATAAAGAAAAGGAAATAAAATATGTCAACATTTGTTTATATGACTAGATGCGATGGATGTGGTCACTGCGTGGATATATGCCCATCTGATATAATGCATATCGATGAAACGATAAGAAGAGCAAAAAATATTGAACCAAATTTTTGTTGGGAATGCTATTCTTGTGTCAAAGCTTGTCCAAACCATGCTATTGATGTTAGGGGTTATGCAGATTTTGCACCCATGGGCCATAGCGTAAGAGTTAGAAGAGAAGAAGAGAAAGGAACAATCTCCTGGAAAATAAAATTTAGAAACGGCACAGAAAAAAACTTTGTATCACCAATCACTACCAAGCCATGGGGGAAATTTATTCCAAAGCTTGCAGATGGTGACAAACCTAATCAAGGTGAAATTAATTCACAGATTTTATATAATGAACCACATGGTTTAAATACAAACAAAGATTTACCAAAAGTTGAAAAAAGTGCTTTCAAAAAAGGTGTTTACTATTAATGGCTAGAAAAACTATTATTGAAGAGTGTGATGTTTTAGTTGTCGGCGGAGGAATGGCTGGTACAGGCGCCACTTTCGAAGCTAGACACTGGGGCAGAGATCTAAAAATTATATGTGTTGAAAAAGCCAACATAGACAGAAGTGGTGCGGTTGCACAAGGATTATATGCAATTAACTGTTACATGGGAATGCAGTGGGGCGAAAACCAGCCGGAAGATCATGTTCGTTATGCAAGAAATGATTTAATGGGATTAGTAAGAGAAGATCTAGGATACGACATGGCTCGTCATGTTGACTCAACAGTTCACATGTTTGATGAATGGGGACTTCCGATGATGAAAAATAAACAAACAGGCCGATACCAAAGAGAAGGTAAGTGGCAAATAATGATTCACGGAGAAAGTTATAAACCAATTGTAGCTGAGGCAGCAAAGAAGTCCGCAGATAAAATTTACAATAGAATAATGATAACTCATTTATTAATGGATGAAACAAATGAAAATAGAGTAGGAGGAGCAGTTGGATTTAATATGAGAACTGGTGACTACTACGTATTTAAATCTAAAACTGTAATCGTTGCAGCAGGAGGAGCTTCGCATATATTTAAACCTAGAGCTGTTGGAGAAGGCATGGGAAGAACTTGGTATGCTCCTTGGAGTAATGGATCGGCTTATGCATTGCCAATACAGGCTGGTGCAAAAATGACTCAAATGGAAAATAGAATAGTATTATGCCGTTTCAAAGATGGCTATGGTCCTGTAGGAGCTTATTTCCTTCATTTAAAAACTTATACACAAAATGCAAACGGAGAAAACTATGAGAAAAAATGGTATAATCAAACGAAAGAGCTTGTAGGAGAATATATTGATCATCATCCAACACCCACATGTTTAAGAAATCATGCATTTGTTCAAGAAGTAATGGCAGGTGGTGGTCCTATACACATGGTTACTAAAGAAGCTTTTCAAGATCCACATTTAGAAACAGTAGGATGGGAGAACTTTCTTGGTATGACAGTAGGCCAAGCAGTAGTTTGGGCATCACAAAATATAGATCCAAAATATACGAATCCTGAATTAACAACTTCAGAACCATATGTAATGGGATCTCACGCAACATGTTCCGGAGCATGGGTAAGTGGACCTGAAGACTTATCACCACCAGAATATTTTTGGGGTTATAACAGAATGACTACGGTAGACGGTCTTTTTGGAGCAGGTGATACAGTTGGAGGTAGTGCACACAAATTTTCTTCAGGATCATTTACTGAAGGTAGATTAGCCGCAAAAGCTGCAGTAAAATATATAGAAGAACAGAAAGCTAATAATATAAAAGTTAGTGATAAGCAATGTGAGGACTTTAAGGAAATGATTTATAAACCTCTAGATAACTATACTGTTGGACGGAATGAAATAACTGGAGGTACAGTTTCTCCGAGTTATATATCTCCAATACAAGGTCTACAAAGATTACAAAAAATTATGGATGAATATGTTGGTGGTATTTCAGTGAATTATATGACCAATGGAAATTTACTTAAAAAGGGTCTTGAGCTACTAGATTGGTTACAAGAAGATTTAGAAAATGTTGGTGCTGAAGATTATCATCAGTTAATGAGAGCATGGGAGTTAAAACATAGAACCGTTACTTCTCAATGTGTAACCGAACATACTCTTTTCAGAAAAGAAACTCGTTGGCCTGGTTACTATTATAGAGGTGATCATATGAAACTCGATGATGAAAACTGGCACTGCTTAACTGTTTCAAGAAGGGATCCAAAAACAGGTAAATTTTCTTTAGAAAAGATGCCTGTCTATCACATAATTGACGAAAAAGAAAAAAAAGAAGCTTCTTAAAGTTTAATGAGTCTTCTTGAGAAAGCAGATAACGAAATCATCGAAATAGCCAATCCTATTTGGGCAAATTTAGTTAAATCCTCCAATATGAAAGATTATGGAGGTTTCACAAAAGACTTTTCATCCCAAATGCTTTATGGAGCAAACGAAGTCGAACTTGGAAAACAGTGGGCAAGCAATGATTTAATTTCAACTTTGTCAGATGAATACAAAGCCTTTGGTTGCCTTAGAAGAGGTTTGTATATTACTGTTTTATATAAGCAAAAAAGTACAAAGATTTCTGGAGAATTTTTAGGTAGACTAGTTCTTGGAGAAGAAGATGGTTTAGTCAAAGTATTTGGAGCAACTATTTTTTAAGAATTGTTGACTTTAATATTGTTGAGGAATAGTTAGTGTTTATGGAATATTTTCTTCCAATAGCTGAAGTTTATATAAGCTTACCTTTAGTATTTTTGCTTAGCCTAATAGTTGGAGTTTTGTCAGGATTGTTTGGTGTTGGTGGAGGTTTTTTGATGACACCATTTTTAATTTTTATGGGAGTACCCCCTACTTATGCAGTGCCCAACGAAGCAAATAATATCTTAGGTACGTCAATATCTGGTTCAACAACACATTGGTTTAAAGGTACATTAGATTATAAAATGGGATTAATGATTGTGGTAGGAGGAGCTATTGGTACGATTGCAGGAATAGCAACATTCACATATTTTAAAGACATCGGGAAAATAAATATAGTTATATCTTTAGCGTATATGTATATTTTAGCGATAATAGGTACCCTCATGTTAGTTCAAGGGGTAACAGAATTAGATCGAGCTAGAAAAAAAATAGTACAAAAAAAAAAGTTACACGAACATTACTGGATACATGGCCTTCCATTTAGAATGAGGTTTAAAAAATCAAAACTTTATGAGAGCGCATTTACACCGATAATAATTGGTTTAATTGTAGGATTTATTGCTGCAATTATGGGAGTTGGTGGAGCTTTTATTTTAGTACCAGCAATGATTTATATTATAGGAATGCCAACAAAATTAATTCCAGGAACCTCTTTATTTGTTACAATTTTTGTAAGTGCAATTGTTACTGTATTGCACGCATTTAATTATGGAACAATAGATTTAATTTTAGTTGTAGTATTAATATTAGGCTCGATTATTGGTGTTCAAATAGGACAAAAAATTGGTGAAAAAGTTGACAGTTCAGAATTTAAAACAATATTAGCAGTATTACTATTATTGGTTGGAATAGCAATTGCGTATGATACTTTTTTCGCCGAGGAAGCAATTAAAGAAGTTCAAAATAATGGAAACGTTGTACTTGGGCCTGTAGCGCAATTTGTAAGAGATCTATCAATAAATGTTCCGTTTTTATATGGAATGTTTTCAATCGTATTAGCTCTTGGTCTTGGAATTGGAGCGGCAATAATGAGAAGATTTCTCTCAAAATTTAAGGAAAAATTTATACCTAAAGCACCACCTGCTTCATTAAAGTAAATTTGAAATTATAAGTAATGTGTTAAAAATTTGATATGAAAAAAATATTTACAATTTTGTTTTTAATAATTTCATTTAGTGCCAATGCTTTAGAAAAAAAAACAACTTTTGACAATGAATTATTTCAAAAAGCTCAATCAGAGGGTAAAGTTGTAGTTGTAAGTTCATGGATAAAATATTGTAATTCTTGTGCCAGTCAAATGAAAGTTTTAAATAATGTAAAGAATGATTTTGACAATATTGAATACTTTACATTTGAAATTAATAATCGAGAAATTTCAGACTTTCTTAAGGTGCAGTATCAAACTACTTTGTTAATTTTTAAAAATAATAAAGAAGTCTATAGAAGCATTGGTGAGATTAGTAGAGAAGAAATTTATAAAGCTATTAAATCCTCAATTTAAGTTAAGCGCTTCTATAAAGTTTTGTCATTACAAATTCTTTGTGACCCAGAGCTTCTGCACAAGTAAGCCTTCCATTCGCAACCCTTATAGTTGATTTTATTAATTCATCTCCAGCTTGGTCTAGGTTCATTTGCCGTGAAAGTATTTTTGATACATCGACGTCTATATGTTCACCCATCGTTTTTGCTGTAAGAGGATTTGCTGTAAGTTTAATAACAGGCTCAATAGGATTACCTATAATATTGCCTTGTCCCGTTGGGAATAAATGAATATTAAACCCTCCAGCAGCTTGCAATGTAACACATTCTGCAGCAGCAGAAGAAGTATCCATAAAATATAAACCCTTACCTTTGGTAGGTTCTTCTGCAGGTTCTAACACATCAATAAATTGCCTTGATCCAATTTTTTGAAAGTTTCCAAATGCTTTTTCCTCAATTGTAGTTAAGCCGCCTGCAATATTTCCTGCTGTTGGCTGACTTTCTGAAAGGTCATCTGTTGCCTCTTTTAAAATAAAATCATTATATGCATTCCATGTTTTCATAAATTTCTCTTTTGCTTCAGGTGTTTTACCTCTTTTAGCACAAACATTTTCAGCACCAGTTAATTCTGATGTCTCGCCAAAACATAAATGAACACCAAGTGGTTCAAGTTTATCCATTAAATTTCCTACGGTTGGATTTGAAGCAAGACCTGATGTTGTATCTGACTCTCCGCATTTAACCGATATCCACAAATCACTAATTGGACACTCTACTCTTTGTTTTTCTGATGCCCACATTGAAAACTCCTGTGCTTTTTTTGATACCTTTGCAATTGTATCGATGTCTCCAACTCCCTCAATACTAAATCCTTCTACAGGTTTTCCGGTTTTTGCAATTGCATCAACAATTCTTTTTGTCCATTTAGGTTCTATACCAATTACAATTACTGCTGCTACATTAGGATTTTTACCTGTGCCAATCATTGTTCTAAAGTGTAATTCTAAATCAGCTCCAAACTGAAGTCTCCCATAAGAATGAGGTAATGCAATTGTTCCTTTAATATTATTGGCAACTGCCTCTGCACAGGCATTTGAAATATCATCGACTGGTAAAATTATTACATGGTTTCTAGTGCCCGTTCTTCCATTTTCTCTTTTAAAGCCTAAAAAACTTTTTGGAATTTCCATATTTACCATTTTTTTGTTTTTACATTATGAACATGAACATGTTCACCTCTTTTAATATTCTTAACCACTTTACCAATATCGTGACCATACTTTAATATTGTATCTCCCTCTTTTAAATCTAACATAGCAATTTTGTGCCCTAAAGGTATCTCACTTTTAGACTGTATTTTTGCAGATTTATCGTTTTCCATAATCCAACAGTTACAATCTTGATTAGGGGTTATTTTTTCAATAACCACAACGCCGACATTGTCTTTTTCATCATGTATAATTATATCTGTATTACTCATAGTGACGATTTCTTATTTGAATTTTAGGAGATCTTATATATTAATCAGTCAAATTTATAAATAATAAATTTTAAGGATTGAATTATGGCTAAAATGACAACCGAGGAAGCTTTTATTAAAGTATTACAAATGCACGGTATAGAACATGCATTTGGAATAATTGGATCTGCTTTTATGCCAATTTCTGATTTATTCTCTGAAGCTGGAATAACTTTTTGGGATGTTGCGCACGAAACTAACGGTGGTTTAATTGCAGATGGATATACTAGGGCGACTGGAAAAATGTCGATGGTGGTAGCTCAAAATGGACCAGGAATAACTGGTTTAGTTACTCCAATAAAAACTGCATATTGGAATCATACACCATTACTTGTTGTAACACCTCAAGCTGCAAATAAAACAATGGGTCAAGGAGGATTTCAAGAAGTTGAACAAATGAATTTATTTAAAGACATGGTTTGCTACCAAGAAGAAGTAAGGGACCCATCTAGAATGGCCGAGGTGTTAAATAGAGTGATTGAAAAAGCTTTTAGAGGATCAGCTCCAGCTCAAATTAATGTCCCACGTGATTACTGGACTCAAGTAATTGATATAGACTTACCTCCAATAGTTAGATTTGAAAGACAGGGAGGAGGAGAGGAGGCAGTTAATAAAGCAGCTTCAATATTATCAAAAGCAAAATTTCCAGTAATATTATCAGGTGCAGGAGTTGTAATTGGTAATGCGATAGAGGAATGTAAAATATTAGCTGAAAGGTTAGATGCACCTGTTTGCAATGGATATCAACATAATGATAGTTTTCCTGGCAGTCATTCACTTGCTGTAGGACCTCTAGGTTACAATGGTTCAAAAGCAGCAATGCAACTAATTTCCAAAGCTGACGTTGTTCTTGCATTAGGCACAAGATTAAATCCATTCTCTACATTGCCTGGATACGGAATTGATTATTGGCCAAAAAACGCAACAATAATACAGGTAGATATGAATCCTGATAGAATAGGCTTAACCAAAAAAGTTACTGTTGGAATTTGTGGAGATTGCAAAATGGTTGCAAAACAAATATCAGACAAACTTTCAAAAGATGCAGGAAATGATGGTAGAGAAGAGAGAAAAAATTTAATTCACAAAACAAAATCTGCATGGCTACAAACATTAACCGGATTAGATCATGAAGAGGATGATCCAGGCACAGTTTGGAATAAAGAAGCAAGAGAAAGGGATAAAGATAGAATGTCACCAAGGCAAGCTTGGAGGGCAATACAGGAAGCAATACCAACTGGTGCAATAATTTCAAGTGATATTGGAAATAATTGCGCAATTGGTAATGCATATCCAACTTTCGAGGAAGGAAGAAAATATTTAGCGCCAGGATTATTTGGTCCTTGCGGGTATGGTTTTCCTTCGATCCTTGGAGCAAAAATTGGTTGTCCAGAAACTCCAGTTATAGGTTTTGCTGGTGATGGGGCATTTGGAATAAGCATGAATGAAATGAGCTCATGCGCGAGAAAGGAATGGCCAGCAATAACAATGGTAATTTTTAGAAATTATCAATGGGGTGCAGAAAAAAGAAATTCAATTTTATGGTTTGATGATAATTTTGTAGGTACGGAATTAGACCCAGAATTAAGTTATGCTAAAGTAGCCAATGCATGTGGTTTAAAAGGTGTTGCAGTTAAAACTATGGAAGAAACTACCAATGCTATTAAACAATCATGTGAAGATCAAAAAAAAGGTATTACAACTTTCATTGAAATAATATTAAATCAAGAATTAGGAGAGCCATTTAGAAGAGATGCTATGAAAAAACCAGTAAAAGTTGCTGGAATAAATAAAGAAGATATGAAAATTCAATCAGTTTGATTAGTTTAAGATCGTCATAGGATCAAGTCTAGTTTGAAACCAATTTACACGGAAGTCTAAATGTGGCCCCGTTGATCTACCAGTTGAACCAACTGTTCCTATAATTTTTCCTTTTTCTATTTTATCTCCTACATTGACATTTACTGTTTCAAGATGAGAATAAATTGTTGATATTCCATGACCATGATCCATTATTATTGTTCCTCCAGTATAATAAAGATCTTTTTCTGCCATCGTCACAATGCCTGAACCAGAGGCTTTTATCTTAGTTCCTTTTTTAGCGGCAACGTCAATTCCGTAATGTGGCCATTTTGGTTTACCATTTAAAATTCTCTGACTTCCATATACTCCTGAAATAATTCCTTCAACTGGCATTATAAATTTATCTTTAAAGAAATCTAAATTTGAATTTATTGCCCTAGCTTTTCCAATTTTGTTATTTTCCTTTTTAATTCTATTATATACTTCTTCTGGTGGAGTTACTTTTTTTTCATCCAAACCATCAATTCTTTGAACGTTGTATTTTCGTTTTAAAACTTTTTTAGTAATTTTTTTATTAGTATTTGAATTTATTAAGGTTATTGAAACATCATATTTTCTATCTCTATCTAAACCAAATACAAAAAAACCCTCTTTAGAAACTTTTATATTTTTTTTATCTATAAAAATTTTTGACCCAGGATCGGTTTTTCCCACAATAAAATGTCCTTGGATAAATTTACCATTAAATTCAATAGCAAAAGAGTTTTGAGTAAAAAAAAATAAAAATATTAAAATTTTAGTTATTTTGCTGTCCATCCACCATCAACCAATAAAGATGTTCCTGTAATCATTGATGCTGCATCTGAGGCCAAAAAAACAACTGCAGAGGCTACATCCGATAGTTCTGCAAATCTACCTAAAGGAATATTATTTAATGTTTCACTTTTAAATTTTTTATTTTTAAAAAATTTACTTGTCATTGGCGTAACAACAAATGTAGGCGCCACTGTATTCACTCTAATATTATTTTTAGCAAGGTCTATTGACATACTTTTTGTTAGACCTTCTATTCCAAACTTTGTCATATTGTAAACACTCCTAATTGGTCCTCCGACATGACCCATTTGCGATGACATATTAATAATAGATCCACCTATTTTTTTTCTATTTTTAAATTTTATCATTTTAATTGCACATAGTTGTGCAAGATTAAATGTTGCGATCGTATTAAGTTTTACAATATATTCCATATCTCTGGTTTTAACCTTAGTAAAGTGTGAAGGTATATTATTCCCAGCATTATTAACCAAAATATCAATTCTTTTTAAATTATTAATTATTTTTTTAATTTCAGAATAATTTGTGACATCGCATGAAAAACTTTGGCATTTTACTTTATATTTTTTAATAATTTTTGATACTTTGTTCAAATCTTTTTGTGTCCTGCTAATTATAACAACATTAACCCCAGCCTCGGCTAATGCAATAGCACAAGCTTTTCCAAGACCTTTTCCAGCTCCGGTCACAACAGCAGTTTTGTTTTTTAAATTATATTTTTTTAAAAACATTTTATATGAATAACTTTAAATCTGTATAAATCAAATCAATTGCCACTATTAATATTGCAAATAGTCCTAGCCACGCGATCCATTTATATTTTTTGATCCATTGAGATATTAAATTAGCAGCTACTGCCATTAGGGCAATTGATAATACTAGACCAAATATTAATAAAAAATAATGATCTTTTGCTGCACCCGCTACTGCTAAAACATTATCTAAACTCATGGTCACATCTGCTATAATAATTGTAGTAATAGCCTTAAATAAACTTGACTTTTCAATATTTGGACCATCTTCTTTTTTTGGACCATCTTTTACAACATCAACATATAATTTATAACAAACGTATAATAGCAACACACCTCCAATTAATCTCAAACCAGTTATTTGTAGAAGGTAAGCAGTTATCAATGTAAATATAATTCTTAAAACAATTGCTGCACTTATTCCCCAAAAAATAATCTTTTTTCTTTGGTCGTTTGGAAATTGAGATGCGACCATACCAATTATTATTGCATTATCTCCAGCAAGCACCAAGTCTAATAAAATAATTTGAATAAAAATTAGAATTTGTTCAGTTAACATCAACTGTTCAATATCATATCAGCACCCTTTTCGGCAATCATTATGGTTGGAGCATTAGTATTTCCGGATGTAATATTAGGCATAATAGATGCATCAATAACTCTTAAATTTTCTATTCCATGTACTTTTAAGTCATCAGATACAACAGCATTATTATCATCACCCATTTTACATGTTCCTACAGGATGAAAGATTGTTTGGGCGTAATGACTACAAGCTTTCACTATTTCCTCTTCATTTTTAATATGAAATCCTGGTCTATATTCTTCTGGCTCATATTTTTTAAATTCATTTGTTTCCATTACTATTTTTCTAATTAGCTTAATACCATCTGCTGCAACTTTTCTGTCTTCTTCGGTTGATAGATAATTCATTTTTATTTTTGGATTATCTCTAGAGTCTGAGCTTATAATATTTATCTCACCTCTACTTGTTGGTCTTATATTTGCAACTGTTGGAGTAAATGCATTAAAATCATGAAGTCTTGAACCACCAAGTTTATCAGTGCTAATTGGCTGAATATGGAACTGTAAATTAGGTGTTTCTCTAGTGATATCACTTTTTGCAAAACCACATAGTTGACTAGCCCCCATAGTCATTGGTCCTTTTCTTAAAAAAACATATTCTAATCCAATTAAAAGTTTTCCAAATATACTATTAATTTTTTTGTTCAAAGTTTTGATATTTTTTAGTTTGTAAACAGGTCTAAACATTAAATGGTCTTGAAGGTTTCGTCCTACACCTTTTAAATCTTTAATAATATCAATACCTAAATTATTTAGCTTAATACCATCACCTATACCAGAGACTTGAAGTATTTGAGGACTTCCAATTGAACCTGCACTAAGTAAAATTTCCCTATTGGCCTTAACTGTAAATTTTGAATTATCTTTATAATAATTCACACTTACTGCTTTATTATTTTCAAAATTAATTTTTTGAACGTGACAGTTAGTTTCAATTTTTAAATTTTTATTATTTTTTATTGGGTTTAAATAACCTACTGCAGCACTACACCTTAAACCATTTCTTTCTGTAACTTGGAAATATCCACAACCAAAATTATCCCCCTTATTAAAATCATCTACTCTTGGAATGCCAACTTCATTTGCAGCATTTTGAAAAACATTTAAAATATCTAGTTTAATTCTTTGATCTGAGACAGCTAATGGACCATCTTTTCCATGGAACTCACTTTTTCCTCTTTCCTGGTCTTCAGCTTTAATAAAATATGGCAAAACTTCACGCCAACTCCAACCTTTGTTGCCTAATTGTCTCCACACATCGTAATCTTGTTCCTGTCCTCTAATATAAAGAAGTCCATTTATCGAAGAACTGCCTCCTAAAGTTTTCCCTCTAGGGTAAGGTATTGAGACATTTTCCATTGTTTCATCTGGCTCTGTTTTAAAGCACCAATCCGTTTTTGGATTATGTAAAGTTTTGTAATATCCAACTGGAATATGTATCCATGGATAACTATCATTACCTCCAGCTTCGAGTAAAAGAACTTTATATTTTCCAGAATTGATAATTCTATTTGTTAAAACGCAACCAGCAGAACCCGCACCAATAATTATATAATCAAACTCTTCCATGTCTACTTATTAACGCTTTTTGACATAAAATTAAATGAATTGCCACTTGTCACATTAGCTTTTTTTTGAAAGGATAAGGAAGTTAAATTTAACAAGAAAAGGGGAAATAATGAAAAAAATCATTTCATTTATGTTAGGTGTTGTATTTGTAGTTGGCTTTATGTCAAATGCTAATGCAAAAACACTAAAATGTCAGACTGTCCTTAACACTAAAGCTGATGAAGTTAAAATGTTAAAAGACTTTACTGACACGGTAACAACTCTGACTAGTGGTTCTTTAAAATTTGAAATTTTACCAGCAGGTGCTGTTGTTGGGGTAAAAGAAACATTAGATGCAGTTGATAAAGGACTAATCGATTGTGGATTTGCCTGGACTCACTATTGGTCAGGAGATCATCCTGCTGCTATGTTGTTTGGTTCGCCAGTAGCTGGTGGTGGTGTTGGTATAGACAACTTAGCTTTCTTATCATGGTTTCAGTACGGTGGTGGTAAAGAGCTTTATGATCAATTATGGAAAGAAATGGGAAGAGACATCAAAGGATTTATGCTTCAACCAGTTGGTCCAGAGGCTTTAGGTTGGTTTCCAAAACCAATTAAAGATATGGCTGATTTTAGAAAATATAAATTCAGAACTCCTCCTGGAATTCCAGGACAAACTTACAAAGACATTGGTATAGCATCTGTTGCTATGGGTGGTGGAGATATTCTTCCAGCTCTAGAAGCAGGTACAATCGATGCTGCTGAGTGGTGTTGTCCTAAGCCAGACATGGTTTTTGGTTTCCAAAAAGTATTAAAGCACTATTACCTACAAGGTTTACACCAAGTAGTGGTAAATGCAGATTTTTATATTACTGGAAAAACTTATAATGCTATGAGCGATCATGAGAAAAAGTCTCTTGAAGTAGCAGCTAATGCGTCATTAGCTAAATCTTTAAGTTACAGAATCTATGAAAACGGAAAAGCATTACAACAGTTAACTACAAAGCATGGAGTAATACTAGAAGATACTCCATCTGACTACTTCGTAGAATATATGGCTGCTGCAAAAGCTACTTTGAATAAAAATGCTGAGAAAAATGCATTTTTCAAAAAAGTTTATGACTCTATGAAAGAGTTTGCTGATGTAGCTGTTCCTTTCTGGAGTGGTGCTCAAATGTCAAATGCGAAGCTAGGAATGGCTCACGCTGCAACATTAAAGTAATCAGTAATTAATCTTGATTTTGTTAGAGCGGACTTTTACAGTCCGCTCTAATTTTTAACTAAAATTTTATGAAAGAAGAACCATCAAAATTAGATATTTCAGATGAAATGATTGCTGAAAGGCGAGGTGGTTCAGGTAAGATGCCTGATGATATGCCATTATGGATGGCTAAGTCTATTGTTAGAATTGATAAATTCAGTAAAATTATTGGAAATATTGTCTGCTGGATTTTAATTCCATTAATTTTTGCTATGACTTATGAAGTCTTAGCGAGAAAATTATTTTTAGCTCCGACAATTTGGGCTTATGATATAAGTAGATTTTTGTATGGCGCCCTATTTATGTTGGGAGCTGGATACGCTCTTTCAAGAGGTGTTCATATTAGAGCAGATTTTTTATATAGAAATTTCAAAACTAAAACACAAGGAACGATAGATTTTTGGTTATATCTTTTGTTTTATTTTCCTGGTCTTATGGTTTTCCTTTATATGACTATTGGTTATGTAGGTGAGTCTATTCAAAGAGGTGAGAGAGGTATGGATACTACTTGGATGCCTTATATGTGGCCTATTAAAACCTGTTTATTAATTGGAATAATATTTTTACTCATTCAAGGAATTTCAGAATTATTTAAAAGCTATTGGGCTGCTAAAAAAGGTGAATGGCCTGGAGCAGCTAAATGATTGCTGAATTTATCGATCCAGCAATTTTAGGTTTTATTCTTGTAGGTGTAATGCTCTTTGCAATATTTGTTGGATTTCCAATATCTTTTACTTTGATATTTTTAGGTTTTGTCTTTGGTTATTTAGGTTTTGGAAAGTTAGTTTTTTATTTAATGACTCTTCAATTTTCAATGGTAATGACTGAACAAACACTTGCCGCAGTTCCACTCTTTGTCTTTATGGGGATTATGATGGAACAAGCAGGATTGATGGAAAGGTTATTTTCTGCATTCCAATTAATGCTATCTAGGGTAAGAGGCTCTTTATATTATGCTGTTTTATTTGTTTCTGTAATATTTGCAGCTGCTACAGGAATTGTTGGAGCTTCTGTTACAATACTTGGAATTATGGCTGCAAAATCCATGAATAGATCAAAATACGATGTAAGACTAGCAGCAGGTACTATCACAGCAGGGGGAACTTTAGGAATTTTAATTCCACCAAGTATTATGTTGGTTGTAATGGGCCCAATAATGGAAATACCTGTAATCGATTTATTTGCTGCAGCTATAATGCCTGGAATATTATTAGCTTCATTGTATGCAGCATACACAACAATAAGATGTATGCTGAATCCTAAACTTGGGCCAGTGTTACCTGAGGATATGAGAGCTGCTAGCATGAAAGAAGTTTTGATCGAATTTTTTCTAGGTTTAGTACCGCCAGCAGCTTTAGTTTTTGCTGCACTTGGAAGTATACTCTTTGGTTTTGCAACACCTACCGAAGCAGCTGGATGTGGAGCAATGGGTGCATTACTTTTATCTTTAGCCTATAAAAAATTAACATTACCAAAGCTACAAGAAGCTCTGGTTAAAACTTTAGAGATTACAGCTCTTATCATGGTTTTGGTCGCCGCTTCGAATTTTTTTGGAGCAGTTTTTGCAAGACTTGGAACACCCACATTATTAACGGAATTTTTATTAGGTTTAGAAATGAATAAATATCTAATACTTGCAATGATTATGGTTATGATATTTCTTTTAGGTTGGCCATTGGAATGGGTACCAATTGTAATGATTATTATACCTATCATCTTACCTTTAGTAGAAGCTCTTGGTTTTAACCTAACTTGGTTTGCAATTTTAGTTGCAGTAAATCTACAAACCGCCTGGCTCTCGCCACCAGTTGCATTATCTGCATATTTTTTAAAAGGGGTAGTTCCAGAATGGGATTTAAAAGATATTTATCTTGGAATGATGCAATTTATGGGTCTTCAAGTAATTGGTTTAATCTTAATTATTATATTTCCTAAGATTGCACTTTGGTTACCAACTCTCTTGTATGGACAGTAAATCATATTTGTTTAATATGAAAATGTGATTCCAAATAAAGAAAAATTTGACTTAGTTAATTGGGAAATTGTTTCTGTAAATCCAGTTGATAAAAATTGGAGATGGATAGATTTTTTTTGCTTCTGGGCTGTCAATATTCAAAGTATTATAGGTTTTTCTCTTATAGCATCTTTATACATAATTTATGATTTAAATTTTTTTATAGTTTTATCTGGAAGTATTGCTGCTACTTTATTAGTTTATTTACTTTCAAACTTGATTGGAACATTATCACAGAAACACGGAATTCCTTTTCCAGTTTTGCTTAGAATTTCAATTGGATTAAATGCTGCAAGATATTTCGCAATGTTGAGAGGTATTATCGGTATATTTTTTTTTGGTGTGCAGACATTTTTTATTTCAAAATCCATTGTATACTTAATAAGAATATCTTTTTTCTATATTGATCCAAATATTCTTAACAAGGAGATATTTCTCTTTTTTTTCTTAGCATTAAATATAATTGATTGGTTTGCTTTATTAATTACATTTACTTTTCAGTATTATCTTTTTACTAAGGGTCATCGTTTTAATAAATCTCTAATCAAGTTTTCCGCAATATTTGTTTATTCTGGACTATTATTATTTTTGATTATAATTTTGTCAGAACATGGTCAAAAATTATTTTTGGTTATTAATCAACTGATTGATGCTAATAATATTTTCCAAAAACAAAACATTTCTCCGTTTATTTCAGTAACCGGAACAATGTTTGCATTCTTTTCTATTTTACTACTAAACTTTGGTGATTATTCAAGATATGCAAAAGACAAAAATCAGTTAAATAAAGGAAATCTCAGTTTAATTCTAAACTTAATATTATTTTCTTTATTTTCAGTTTTATTAACACTTGGCGCAGATATCATACTTAATTCTAATTTAACACAGGCAGAAAGGTTTTTGACTAATCCGACCGACATAATTGGAAAAATAGACAATATTTATCTTACGATTATTTCATTGTTCTTTATTATTATTGCGTCGTTATCAACAAATCTTATTTCGAATTATATACCTTCTCAAAATACTTTACTAAATTTTTTGCCAAAAAATCTTAATTTAAAATCTAGCGGTTTTTTAATTATATTTTTTGGACTTTTAATAAGTATTTTTTGGCTTCCAGTTCTTAGTCAAATAGGAATTTTATCTTTTATGGATACTATTGGCTCTTTTTTTGGACCTCTTTTCGGATTAATAATATGTGATTATTACTTGATTAAAAAGGGCAAGGTTATTAATAAAGATATTTTTTCTTCAAAAATTGAAAGTTCATATTTTTATTCCAATGGTTGGCATTACAAAGCTATATACTCCGTTATCATCGGCTTTATATTTGCATCATCGACGATATGGAATGTAAATATGCAGTTTCTGCAAACTTTTTCATGGCTGATTGGAGCTTTTATTTCTTTTGTGACTTACTATCTGTTAGCATCTAAGTAATGAATAACTTTGATTTAAAAAATAAAACAGCAATTATAACTGGTGGAGCCCAAGGCTTTGGTTTAGATATTGCTAAAAAATTTCTTCACTTTGGAGCAGAAGTAAGAATTTGGGATAACGACGAGACCGAATTGTCCAATGTCATTAAAAAAGAAAAAAACGAGAATTTAAAATATGATGTAGTAGATGTTACTAATTTTGATGTGGTAAAAAAAACTATCGAAAATTTAAAAAATTCAAAAGTGGATATACTTATTAATAATGCTGGTATCACAGGACCAACGGCTGAATTATGGAACTATCCAATTGAGGATTGGAAAAAAATAATAGATGTAAATTTAAATGGAACCTACATTTGTTGTAAAGTTATAGCCCCAATAATGATCAAAAATAATTATGGGAGAATTGTAAATATAGCCTCTGTTTCAGGAAAAGATGGTAATGCTAATGCTAGTGCATATAGTTCTGCAAAGGCTGGAGTTTTGGGCTTAACCAAATCTTTAGGAAAAGAATTGGCAGAATATAACATAGCAGTCAATGCAGTTACACCTGCTGGAGCTAAAACACGTATTTTAGATCAAATGTCTAAAGAACATGTACAAAGAATGTTATCAAAAGTTCCAAGAGGACGATTTTTAGAGCTTGATGAATTGTCTTCCTTAGTCTGTTGGCTTTCTTCTGACGAAAATTCTTTTTCTACTGCAGCTGTATTTGACATAAGTGGAGGTAGATCTACTTACTAGGTTTTTTTTTTGGATAAATTATATTATTAGAAAATTTACCTTGTTCTTTAGCTATTACAGGAGCTAAAATAATCACCGACCAGTAGACTAATAAAGCAATCACCGAAAGAGTTTTCATCCATTTTCTCCATTAATTTCGCAATTTTTTTTATTAATCTTTTGGTCAAAAGTCTCAATATTCTTCTTATCTATCAGCCAAATTAGAGATTTTTCATAGGTATTATCTGCAGCTAATTTAGTACATTTTTTTCCAAGTTTTACAGTATGAGTGCTGCAATTTGTTAAAAATAATAGAATTAATAAATAGATTATTTGTTTCATACTTTCAAAATAGTGAATAAATTTGATTTTAGATTGTCTTAATCTTGTCCAAACTGTGAAATTTAAAATATTTATTGTATCAATTACATTGCTGTATATAAGTTTAAAAAATGAAATTCTTAAGCCAAATACTAGTTATATCTTTATTCCTTGTAACATCTGTAAATTCTGAACAATTAAAAGCTTTTGAATTTACAAATGAAGAATTTACCAAGTTAAAAAAAAGAAAGGTAAAAGGTGAAACCTTATGGGAATTAGGATCTAATGAAAATGGAAACTATATAAGAGCCGAGGCCGAAGGTGTAGGATCAGGATTGGGTAAGGAAATACTGATTGATTTAAACAAAACTCCAATAATAAACATTACATGGAAAATCGAGAAAGATTTGTCCGGAATTAATGAAAATTCAAAAAAAGGACATGATTTTGCAGCCAGAGTTTTTGTTGTAAAAAAAACAGGATCTACAGCTCTTTCTAATAGAGCAGTAAACTATGTTTTTTCTAGTAATAATAAAATTGGTGAATATTGGAGCAGTCCATATACAAAGAAATCTTTTGATTATGTTTTATCGACTACAATGCAAAATTTAAATGAGTGGGTAACAGTAAAAGCTAATGTTAAAGAACACTTCAAACTTTTACATAATCTTGATGTAAACGAGTTAAGTGGAATTGCTATAATGACTGATACTGATAATTCAAAACTAAAAGCAATTTCGTATTATCAAAATATTTATTTTTCTAGTCAGTAATTATAGTTTTAAGTATTTTTTCATTACTTGTGTCAATAGAGACAAGACAACTGCAACAACAACATCTTCAAGTGGAGCAGCATTCGGAACGCCAAAATTCCAAATAATAACCCCAAGAAGCCAAATAATATAAATTTTCATATTTATTAATTCATTAGTATAAAAAAAAATACTATTTTGATAGTAATAGATTATGTCTAAAGAGTTTAAATATACAACCAGAATTTATTATGAAGATACAGATGCTGGTGGGGTAGTTTATTATGCTAATTATTTAAAATTTTTGGAAAGAGCACGATCTGAGGCAATTTATTCTTTAGGATTATCCAATAGAGAATTATTAGAAAAGGAGGGAATAATTATAATTGTTAAATCCTGTAATATTGAATACAAAAAACCTGCAAAATTTGAAGATGAAATTCAAATTATCTCAACAATAAAAGAAGTAAAAAATTCTTCTTTTAAAATGCAACAAATAATTCAAAAAGAAACAACTATTATCTCACAGGCAGTGGTATTACTTGTTGCTGTGAATAAGAAAGGTAAGCCTGTTCGAATACCTAATTTGTTAAAAAAATTAATTGACTAATTTAAGTACTTTTTTAAATAGATTTGTCATTTTATTTTCATTGATTCTTCCAGTATTTACGTTTCTTGGGCTTGGATGATAGCAACCGACTAATAAAATATTTTTTGGTACTTTAAAAAATTTACCGTGACCAAATTTAATCTTTTCTTTAAAATCATAATTTGATTTAAAATAATAGACACATGCATCAAATCCTATTTTTCCTAAAGCTATTATAACTTTAAGATTTTTTAAGCGATTAATCTCTGAGTCAAAAAATTTAGAACAATTATCGAGCTCTTCTTTTAAAGGTTTATCTCCAGGTGGAACACACTTTAAGGCTGTTGTTATAAATGATTTTTTTAATTTTAAACCATCATCCAAGTGAGTAGAATTTGGTTGATTGGAAATTTTAACTTTATGAAGACACTTATATAAAAAATCGGATGATTTATCTCCAGTGAATACTCGACCCGTCCTATTTCCACCATGTGCTGCTGGCGCAAGTCCCACCAATAAAATTTTACTTTTTATATCACCAAATCCTGTAATAGGTTTGCCCCAGTAAGTTTGGTTTATAAATTCTTTTCTTTTTTCTAACGATATTTTTTTTCTGAACTTAACAAGTCGCGGACATTTTTTACATTTAATAATCGATTGATTAAGATTTTCTATCAACATATACAATTGCAATTAGAAAAAGAGCAGTCCATAATAATGCTATAAGAGGTTTTATTAAATTTCCAGTACCCCACAAATTAAAAAAAACTGCACCAACAATTATTCCAACAAAATAAACTATTACTACTAAATGCATTGGTTTCATTTCTTTTGAGCTTTCTTAAAAAGAGAAATGCCTTCATTTATTTTGTTATTGTATGATGCTAAAAAACTTTCCAGTTGCCATCCTGAAAGCCTACTTTTTATTTCCTCTAAATTTTTAATTTTCCATTCTTCAGAGGTATTTTCGTCTTTCCATTTTCTCTTTTCTTCATCATTTCTACCGCAACCATAACATAATCCTGTTTCAGGGTCAGTTTTACAAATACTTATACAAGGTGAAATTATCATTTTTTTTAAATTTTTTATACTTTTACACAAATATTCAGATTGGACAAATTAGTTCTATAATATATAAGACAGCAATAATTCGGGCGAGTGGCGGAATTGGTAGACGCGTTGGTCTTAGGAACCAATATGGTAACATGTGAAGGTTCGAGTCCTTTCTCGCCTACCATAATATTATGAAAGTAACAGTTCAAAATAAAAAAGGTTTAAGCAAAGATCTTAAAATCTTTATTGAAAAAAAGATTATTGATGGTCATTTAAACGAAAGATATGAGGAAGTTTCTAAAACCGTACAACTTAAAGGTTTTAGACCAGGAAAAGTTCCTAGAGAAGTATTAAAAAGACAATTCGGAAAAGCAATATATGGAGAAGTTCTAGATAAAGTCTTAAAAGAAACTACTACCAAAGCATTAAGTGATAATAAAATAAAACCAGCTGGACAACCAAAAATTGATCTTAAAACTTTTGGAGAGGATAAAGATCTCGAATATATAATTTCAGTAACTGAATTACCAAAAATCGATTTAAAGCCTATAGAGAATATTAAAGTTGATGAGTATGAGGTTAAAATTGATAAAAAAGAAATTGATAAAAGAATAGATGAAATAGCTAAAAATCAAAAAAATTTTAAAGAAAATGATAATTCAATAGCTAAGAACGGTGACCTAGTATCTTTTGATTATAAAGCAACAGTTGAGGGAAAAGAATTTAAAGGTAACGAAGGTAAAAATACACAATTGGAACTTGGTAAAGATTTATTCATTAAAGGTTTTGACAAACAATTAGTTGGCGTAAAAAAAAATGATGAAAAAAAGATACTTATTAAACTTCCTGAAAATTTTCCAGAAAAAGATGTTGCAAATAAAAGCGCTGAATTTTCATGTAAAATATTATTTGTAAAAAACCCAGAAAAAATTTCAATCAATGATGAATTCGCTAAAAACCTAGGTGCAAAAGATTTGAATGATCTAAAATCACTTCTGGAGAAACAGATTAATCAAGAATTTAAAAACTCTTTGAATATGTTGTCAAAAAAACAAATTCTAGATCAAATTGAAAAGTATAAAATAAGCGAAATACCGCAAAATTTAATTGAACAGGAAGTAAAAGTACTAACCGAAGGTTTAAAAGCAGAAGATGTAAAGAAAAAAAGTAAAGAATTCGAAAATAAAGCAATACAAAGAATTAAAGTTGGACTTGTGCTTAATGAATTTGGAGAAACTAATAAAATTAAAATCGAAGAAAATGAAATTCAAGCAGAAATACAAAAGCAGTTAAGAATGATGCCTGGTCAAGAAAAATTTTTAATGGAATATTATCAAAAAAATCCATCTGCAGTAGCAAGTTTGAGAGGCAATATTTATGAGGAGAAAATTATAGAATTAATTAAATCAAAAGCAAAAACTTCAAAAAAAATAATTAATAAGGAAGAAGCAGAAAAAATTTTAAAAGCAGAAAATGAAAAACAAATGAAAGATCATGAGCATGATAACCCAAAAGAAAAGACTTTATCCAGCAAAGATCAAATTAATAAAAAAACAAAATCTACAAGTAAGAAGGTAACTAAAGTAAAAAAAGTTAGTAAAAAGTAATCACAAGTTGTATAAGTATAACGAATCATTTTATGAATAAATTTGATGAACATATGAACACTCTTATACCAATGGTAGTTGAGCAATCTAGCCGTGGTGAAAGAGCTTATGATATTTATTCTAGGTTGCTCAAAGAAAGAATTATTTTTTTGACTGGTCCAATAAATGATCAGGTAGCATCATTAGCAACTGCGCAACTTTTATTTTTGGAGTCCGAAAATCCAAAAAAAGATATTTTTTTTTATATCAATAGTCCTGGTGGCCTTGTAACAGCTGGGCTAGGTATTTACGATACTATGCAGTTTATCAAACCTGACGTATCCACTTTATGCATTGGTCAGGCTGCATCGATGGGATCTTTTTTATTAGCAGCAGGAACAAAGGGAAAGAGATTTTCATTACCCAATGCAAGAGTCATGGTTCATCAGCCATCTGCAGGATTTCAAGGTCAAGCAACAGATATAGAAATTCACGCAAATGAAGTGCTAGCATTAAAAAAAAGACTAAATGAAATTTATTCAAAACATACTGGTAAATCTGTTGATGAAATAAAATCTGCATTGGAAAGAGATAATTTTATGACTCCTCAATCAGCTAAAGACTTCGGTTTAATAGATAAAGTTGTAGAAAAAAGAGAGTAATTCACAATATATAGTTGCGGCATCAACCTATACTTGATTATTTAAAGTTAGTTGTAATAAAGTATTAAAATTGATTCGTTATATAAAAAATTATGAGCTCAACTAATAAAAATATTCTTTACTGTTCTTTTTGTGGAAAAAGCCAGCACGAAGTTAGAAAATTAATTGCAGGCCCTACAGTCTTCATTTGTGATGAGTGTGTAGAGTTATGCATGGACATTATTAAAGAAGAGAGCAAAGATACACTTGTTAAACATCAAGATGGTTTGCCTTCTCCAAAAGAAATTTGTTCAATTTTAGATGATTATGTAATAGGTCAAAAACATGCTAAAGAAGTTTTATCAGTTGCAGTACATAATCATTACAAAAGATTAAACTATGAGTCAAAAGCTAACAAAAATGTTGAGCTGGCCAAATCAAATATTTTATTAGTTGGACCAACTGGATGCGGGAAAACTCTTTTAGCTCAAACATTAGCTAGAATTTTAGACGTTCCATTTACAATGGCTGACGCAACAACTTTAACAGAAGCTGGTTATGTTGGTGAAGACGTAGAGAACATTATTTTAAAATTATTACAAGCAGCTGATTATAATGTTGAAAAAGCGCAAAGAGGAATAGTTTATATTGATGAGGTTGATAAAATAAGTAGAAAATCTGAAAACCCATCTATCACAAGAGATGTGTCTGGAGAAGGTGTGCAGCAGGCATTATTAAAAATTATGGAAGGCACAATTGCAAGCGTACCACCTCAAGGAGGAAGAAAACATCCACAACAAGAGTTTTTACAAGTTGATACAACTAATATTTTATTTGTATGTGGAGGAGCTTTTGCTGGTTTAGACAAAATTATTTCTCAAAGAAATAAAGGAACCACAATTGGATTCGGTGCTGAAGTAAAAAGTATTGAAGAAAAAAAGACTGGTGAATTAATAAAAACACTCGAACCCGAAGATTTATTAAAATATGGGTTAATACCAGAATTTATTGGTAGGCTTCCAATTATAGCTACACTCGAAGATTTAGATGAAAAATCTTTAATTAAAATATTACAAGAGCCAAAAAATTCTTTGATAAAACAATACCAAGAACTATTTAAATTGGAAGGCGCAAAGTTAATTTTTAAAGACAATGCAGTGAAAGAAATTGCATTAAAAGCAATTTTAAAAAAAACTGGAGCAAGAGGACTAAGATCTATTCTTGAAAATGTATTATTAAAAACAATGTTCGAATTACCAAGTTTAGAAAATGTTGATGAAGTAATAGTGGATTCAGGTGCGGCTAAAGGGCTTTCACAACCGATTATTGTACATTCAAAAAATGTACAAAATAAAAACAAGTCCACAAAAACCACAGCTGCTTAATAATTTTCTAATAAAGAGTAAATATCTATTGCAAAATTAATAATTATATCCATATTAATAGTATGGATATCAAACGTAAGTTACCCTTATTACCCCTTAGAGATATAGTAGTATTTCCTAGTATGGTCATACCCTTATTTGTCGGAAGAGATAAATCAATATCGGCTCTTAATGCCGTCATGCAAAACGAAAAAAAAATTGTTTTGGTAACACAAAAAAATTCAGAAGTAGATGACCCAAAAAGAAATGATATTTTTACTTATGGATGTGAAAGTAACATTTTACAGCTATTAAAACTACCAGATGGAACAGTCAAAGTATTAGTTGAAGGAACTAAAAGAGTAAAAATAAACGAAATTTTTGACCAAGAAAAATTTATAAATTGCAGTTACGAATATTTTAATGACATAAATGATAAAAATGATGAGTTAAATGTATTAGCTGGAACAGCTTTAAAAAGATTGGAAAAATTATCTTCTATTAATAAAAAAATTTCTAATGAAACTATTTCAAGTATTAAAGATTTAAAAGTTCCCTCGAAAATTGCTGACAATATAGCTTCCCACTTGAATACATCAATTTCAGAGAAGCAACAGATTTTTGAAACTGCAGATGTTAAAAAAAGATTAAATGCTGTCATAAAAATCATGGATAACGAGACTAGCATTATAGGTGTTGAAAAAAGAATAAGAGGTAGAGTTAAAACTCAAATGGAGAAGACTCAAAGAGAATATTATTTAAATGAACAGCTTAAGGCTATCCAAAAAGAGTTAGGTGAAATTGAAGATGGAAAGGATGAAACTTCAAACCTTAATAAAGCAATACTAAAAGCAAAAATGCCAAAAGAAGTTCAAAAAAAATGTATGTCAGAGCTAAAAAAATTAAGAAGTATGAGTCCCATGTCAGCTGAGGCAACAGTTGTTAGAAACTATTTAGATTGGATGATAGATCTACCTTGGTACAAAAAAGATAAAGTAGACATTGACTTAAACAAAGCCTTGAAAATTTTAAATGACGATCATTTCGGTTTAGATAAGGTTAAAGAGAGAATTGTAGAATTTTTAGCTGTTCAAAAAAGAATGGAAAAAATTAAAGGCCCAATTTTATGTCTAGTTGGCCCCCCGGGAGTTGGTAAAACTTCACTTGGAAAATCTATCGCAAAAGCTACCAATAGACAGTTTGTAAGAATATCTTTAGGGGGTATAAGAGATGAAGCCGAAGTGAGAGGTCATAGAAGAACATATATCGGTTCATTGCCAGGTAAAATAATTCAGATGATGAAAAAAGCAGGAACAAAAAATCCATTATTTCTTTTAGATGAGATTGATAAAGTAGGTAATGATTATAGAGGCGATCCATCTTCAGCTTTACTAGAAGCTTTAGACCCTGAACAGAACACTTCATTTAATGATCACTATTTAGAGGTTGATTATGATTTATCTGACGTAATGTTCGTAACAACCGCTAACACTCTAAATATTTTACCTCCATTATTAGACAGGATGGAGGTTATTAGAATACCTGGATATACAGAGGATGAAAAAATCAATATTGCTGAAAAATTCCTCCTACCAAAAGCAATTAAAGAAAATGGTGTTAGAGATGGTGAAATGCAGCTTACAGATGGAACTTTTAAACAAATAATAAGAAATTACACAAGAGAGTCTGGAGTACGGAATTTAGAGAGAGAAATATTCAAAGTTTCCAGAAAAGTTGTAAAAAAAATTGTTAATTCAGAGGAAGCAACAGTCAAAGTTAATGAAAAAAATTTAAGTGATTTTTTAGGAATTAAAAAATTCAAATTTGGTGAGTTAGAGGATAAAGATAAAGTAGGAATAGTAACTGGTTTAGCCTGGACAGAATTTGGAGGCGAAATTCTTAAAGTTGAAACTGTAAATATGCCAGGTAAGGGTAGAATGCAAATCACTGGCAAGCTTGGTGATGTAATGCAAGAGTCTGTAAAGGCGGCAAAATCATATGTTAGATCAAAAAGTTTAGACCTTGGTATAATTCCACCCATATTTGAAAAAAAAGATTTTCATATTCATGTTCCAGAAGGAGCAACTCCTAAAGATGGTCCATCTGCCGGAATTGCTATGGTTACCTCAATTGTATCATCAATTACCAAAATACCTGTTAGAAGAGAATTGGCCATGACAGGTGAGGTTACTATAACTGGACAAGTTCTTCCTATTGGAGGATTAAAAGAAAAACTGTTAGCTGCACATAGGGCAGGGATTAAGGAAGTCTTAATTCCAAAAGATAATGAAAAAGATCTTACCGATATACCAAAGAAAGTTAAAGAGGATATTAAAATTACTTCAGTTGAAATAGTAGATGATGTTTTAAAAATAGCATTAACTAAAGAGTTGAAGAGAGTAGAGTGGGTTGAGGTTGAAAAAATTTCATCTGAAAAGAAAAAAGATGAATCTCAAGCTAGTATTCAATAAATAATAATTTACTTTAATATAACGTTGATGTATT
The DNA here is from genome assembly GCA_902515985.1 of uncultured Pelagibacteraceae bacterium. Taxonomy (GTDB): domain Bacteria; phylum Pseudomonadota; class Alphaproteobacteria; order Pelagibacterales; family Pelagibacteraceae; genus Pelagibacter. The sequence continues at coordinate 22,824 of CABXWY010000006.1, read as the reverse complement.
AGTAGCCATTACTTTGGGCGGTTAGCTCAGTTGGTAGAGCATCTCGTTTACACCGAGGGGGTCAAAGGTTCGAGTCCTTTACTGCCCACCAAAAACGGGGGTGTAGCTCAGTTGGTTAGAGCGATCGCCTGTCACGCGATAGGTCGCGGGTTCGAGTCCCGTCACTCCCGCCAGTAATGATGATGTTGGTATTTAAATGAATAAAAAAAACATTATTATTAAAATTTATAAAATATTTTCAAGATTCTATATTTTTATTTTTGGGAGAAAAAATCTACAATTTATAAATGATATTATATTGTCACTATCTCTTAATGCAAAAGGCTATAAAAATTATGGAAATTTCAAATTAACAGGAGAAGAAAAGTTTATAAATATGATATCTAGAGAAATAAACATTTGTTTAGATATAGGTGCAAATATAGGAAATTATTCAGAGTTACTTTTAAAAAACACTAATGCAAAAGTCCACGCTTTTGAACCCATGGATAAATCCTACAGAGAGCTTGAAAAATTAAAAAATAAATATAGTGAAAGAATGACCATTGAAAAAATTGCACTAGGAAATGAGAATGGTGAAAAAACTATATTTGCGGCAGACTTAAAATCAGAAAAAGCCTCATTTGAAAAAAAATTAGAAAAAATGTCATTTATAGACGAAAAAAATATGAAAAAGTTTAAGGCAGAAATTAAAAAACTGGATTCTTTAAATTTTTTTGACAAAGATAAAAAAGTCGATTTTTTAAAAATAGATGTCGAGGGACATGAGTATGAAGTACTTCAAGGTGCAAAAAAATTTATTGAATTTAACACTCCAAAGTTTATCCAAATAGAGATAAACTGGCATCAACTTTTTAAAAAGACAAACTTGTATGAATTCTCAATACTATTAAATGAGTATGATATTTTTAAATTATTACCTTATGGTAAAAATTTAGTTAGTGTTGATCCAAACAGACCAGAAAATAATATTTTTCATTTATCTAATTTTGTTTTTATCAGAAAGGATCTCTCAGAAAAATTCAAATGAAAAAACCAAATAATATTGTAATTTATTATCCATCATTTGAAAAGGGAGGTGCTACTATAAATTTAGTAAACTTTGCTAATGAAGCTGTTAAGAAAAATATTAATATAAGTTTAATTTCAAATATAGATAATAAAAATAAAAAAAAATTTTTCTCAAGTAAAATAAAATTACACAGGGTATCAAGTTTAAATAACTCATTTTTAACAAAAAGATTTACATCATCACTTAGTTCAATATTTATATTAATTAGTGTTCTTATGAGTACAAAGAAAAATACTATGTTTTTATCATTTCAAACACATATTATTCCTTTAATTTTTTGCTCAATTTTTAGAAAACATATAGTGATTAGAAATTCAGAAGATGCCATTGATGCAACAAAATATGCAGATAATTTGTTTACAGCATATATAGTTCTTTTTCTAAAAAGTTTTTTTTATTTCTTTTCAAATGGAATAATTACAAACTCAATTAAATCAAAAAATTCTTTAAAAAAAGTAACTTTTAATATGAAAAACATTAATTTAATTTACAATCCTTACTTACCCAAAATTTTAAAGTTTAAAAAAAGAAAAAGACAAAATGTTATTTTATCAGTTGGAAGATTTTGTAAACAAAAAAATCAATCTTTGATAATAAAAGCGTTTAAGATTTTTTTAGAGTCACACAAAGATTTTAAATTAATATTAGTAGGTCGCGGTGGAGATAAAAATAAATTAAAAAATTTAGTTATAAATTTAAATCTTCAAAACCAAGTCATTTTCAAGGATTGGCAAACTAATGTTGGTAAATATTATTTAACAAGTAAATTGTTAGTTTTTCCCTCTTTATATGAAGGTCTACCAAATACTTTAATTGATGCTTTAAATTATAGTTTACCCTCTTTGACAACTAAATGCAGCGGTGCTGAAGATATTTTGTCAAAAAAATATCAGTTTTTTATTCAATCAAGTAACGCAAAAAATTTAAGTAGAAAAATTTCGAGCACAATTAAAAATTATAATCAAATACTTATTTCAACAAGAAATGCTCATAAAAAACTTAATCGATTTTTAATTTCAAAACAGGTTAGTAAATACTTAAATTTTTTAACTTTTATATCTAACAAATAGATTCAAAAATAATTTATATTGATCAATTTTTTTACGTTTTGATGATAATGATTCTCAATTTATTAATTGAGTTAATAAATTAGCCCTTAAATACGTGACTAATTTACACTGTAAATAAGTATATAACTATCTATATAAAAAGTAGTATTTGATTAAGATATTAGAAACTTTAATTTTTTAAAATATAAATTATAGTATGAAACTTACCGAAATTTTCTTATTCAAAGATTAATATAATTAAAAAAAAATATGAGCGTTGACTTTTTAAAAGACTATTTTCCAATTATGCTATTTTTATTTATAGCATTAGGTTTAAGTGTTGGCTTTATAATTTTGAATTTTGTCTTTTCCCCAAAAAATCCTGATCCAGAAAAACTATCTGCATACGAGTGTGGATTTGAACCTTTTAATGATTCAAGAATGGAATTTGATGTAAGATTTTATTTAGTAGCTATTTTATTTATAATTTTTGATTTAGAAATTGCTTTTTTATTCCCATGGGCAATATCACTCGGTACAATTGGATTCTATGGGTATATTTCAATGTTAATTTTTTTATTTATTTTAACCATTGGGTTTATTTATGAATGGAAAAAGGGTGCTTTAGATTGGGAATAAATAAATGATTAATTCAGAAAAACAAAAACAAATACCTGACGAATTTAAACAATTGGCAAAAGATTTTGCAGATAAAGGTTTTATTACAACATCGTTTGACAATTTAGTAAATTGGGCTCGAACAGGATCACTTCATTGGATGACATTTGGTCTTGCGTGTTGTGCTGTTGAAATGATGCAAACTTCTATGCCAAGATATGATTTAGAAAGATTTGGTGCTGCGCCTCGCGGATCGCCAAGGCAATCAGATGTTATGATTGTTGCTGGTACATTGACTAATAAAATGGCTCCAGCTTTAAGAAAAGTTTATGATCAAATGCCTGAACCAAGATATGTAATATCAATGGGTAGTTGTGCAAATGGAGGTGGATATTATCACTATTCATATTCAGTTGTTAGGGGTTGTGATAGGATTGTTCCTGTAGATATCTATGTCCCAGGTTGTCCTCCATCTGCTGAAGCATTGTTGTATGGGATTATGCAGCTTCAAAAAAAAATCCGTAACAAAGGATCCTTGGAAAGATAATCAAAATGTTAACATTGCAAGATTTAGAAAAAAAAATTAATTCTGAACTAACAACAAAAATAAATAGCTCAAAAATAAGTCACTCTCAAATTTATATTAATATTGATGCCGAAGATGTAGTGGATGTAATACTTTTTCTTAAAAATAACGAGAAAACAAAATTTAAACAACTGATAGATATAACTGCTGTAGACTATCCTCAAAATGAAAAAAGATTTAAATTAGTATACTTATTTTTAAGTCATGAATATAACTCTAGATTAATCTTAGAATGTTTCATTAATGAAGATGAGGTGGTTAATTCAATAACAAGAATTTATCCAGCAGCTAACTGGATGGAAAGAGAAGTCTTTGATATGTATGGTATTAAATTCAAAAATCATCCAGATTTAAGAAGAATTTTAACTGATTATGGATTTGAGGGCTACCCTTTAAGAAAAGATTTTCCATTAACAGGTCATAACGAAGTTAGATATAGTGAGGATGATAAAAAAGTAATCTATGAACCAGTAAAACTTGAACAAAATTACAGAAATTTTGATTATGACAGCCCATGGGAAGGTACCAAATATATTAATAAGAACACAAAAGATAAATAATGCCAAAACAATCGAAAACACTAAATTTAAATTTTGGACCACAACATCCAGCCGCTCATGGTGTATTAAGATTAATTTTAGAACTTGATGGCGAAGTTGTAGAAAAAGCAGACCCGCATATAGGATTATTGCATAGAGGAACTGAAAAGCTAATCGAGCATAAAACTTATTCACAAGCAGTCCCTTATTTTGACAGACTTGATTACGTTGCACCAATGAATCAAGAACATGCGTTCGCTCTAGCTATAGAGAAAATACTAAAGATTGAAGTTCCAATTAGAGCTCAATACATAAGAGTTCTATTTTGCGAGATAGGAAGAATATTAAGCCATATATTAAATATTACCACGCAAGCTTTGGATGTTGGAGCTTTGACACCATCATTATGGGGTTTTGAGGAAAGAGAGACACTTATGACTTTTTATGAAAGAGTCTCCGGTTCTAGATTACACGCAAATTACTTTAGGGCTGGTGGCGTTCATAAAGATCTTCCTAGAGGTTTAGATAATGATATTGCTGAATTTATAAAAAAATTTCCAAAAATTATTGATGATCTAGAAACTTTATTAACTGATAATAGAATCTTTAAACAACGTAATGTTGATATTGGAATTGTAACCAAACAAGATGCACTTGATTACTCTTTTTCTGGAGTAATGTTAAGAGGTTCGAATGTTGCATGGGATTTAAGAAAATCACAACCTTATGATTGTTACGAACAGATGGAATTTAATATCCCCGTAGGAACAAATGGTGATTGTTATGATAGATATTTATGTAGAATAGAAGAGATGAAAGAGAGCATAAAAATAATAGATCAATGCTTAAAGAATATGCCTAAAGGACCAGTAAAAACTATGGATGGTAAAATCTCACCACCACCTAAAAAAGTTTTAAAGGAGTCAATGGAGGCACTTATACATCATTTTAAATTATTTACAGAAGGCTATAGAGTAGATAAAGATGAGATTTATACTGCTGTTGAAGCACCTAAAGGTGAATTTGGTGTTTATCTAATATCAGATGGATCAAGTAAACCATATAAATGTAAAATTAGAGCTCCCGGTTTTTCACATTTACAAGCAATGGATTATTTAATTAAAGGACACATGTTGGCCGATGTTCCAGCAGTGTTAGGATCATTAGATATAGTTTTTGGAGAAATAGATAGATGAGTATAAAAAAAATTTCAAAGGAACAACCAGAGACATTTGAATTTACAGAAAATAATCTAAAACTCTGTGAAGACATTATATCAAAGTATCCAGATGGCAAGAAGCAAAGCGCAGTAATGTCAATGTTGTATATTGTTCAAAAACAAAATCAAAATTGGATCCCACTTGTAGCAATGAAATATGTAGCGAAATTGTTAAATATGCCATACATAAAAGTTTATGAAGTAGCTACATTTTATTCAATGTATAATTTAAGTCCAGTAGGTAAATTTTTTTATCAAGTATGTACTACCACCCCATGCATGTTAAGAGGAGCTTATAAATTAGTAGAGGCTTGCAAAGAAAAAATATCAAAAAATCAGAATGAGATTTCAGATGATGGTAATTCCTCTTGGGTAGAAGTTGAGTGTTTAGGAGCTTGCGTTAATGCTCCTATGGTGCAAATAAATGAAAATTATTATGAGGATTTAGATAAAGATAAACTTACTAAAATTATTAATGAAACAACAAAAGGACAGCAACCTAAACCTGGATCTTATAAAGGCAGATTAAATTCTGCGCCTGAAATTAAAAGGACAACTCTAAATAATTTATAAAATGCTTGAAGACAAAAATAGAATTTTTCAGAATCTTTACGGAGACAAGGGTGTTGATATTGCATCTTCTAAACAAAGAGGCGATTGGAATAATACAAAAGAAATTTGTTTAAAAGGTAAAGATTGGATAATAAATGAGATAAAAGCATCTGAACTAAGGGGAAGAGGTGGTGCAGGATTTCCTACTGGTCTAAAATGGTCTTTTGCTCCAAAAGAAATTTCAAAACCTCACTACTTGGTAATTAATGCTGACGAGTCAGAACCAGGCACTTGTAAAGATAGAGATATTTTAAGATTTGAGCCTCAAAAACTGATTGAAGGATGTTTAATTGCTTCATACGCAGTTGGCGCTCATAAATGCTATATATATATTAGAGGTGAGTATTTTAAAGAAGGAGAAAATCTACAAAAAGCTATCGACGAGGCTTATAAAAAAAATTTAATTGGTCCTAACGCATGTGGAATTGGTTGGGATTTAGATATTTACATACATTATGGTGCGGGTGCATACATTTGTGGTGAAGAAACAGCATTACTTGAGAGTATTGAGGGAAAAAAAGGACAGCCAAGACTTAAGCCGCCATTTCCTGCATTAGTTGGATTGTATGGATGTCCAACGATAGTTAATAATGTTGAGACTATTGCTATTATACCTACAATTTTAAGAAGAGGTTCAAAATGGTTCTCAAGCTTAGGTAAACCTAAAAATACAGGGACTAAAATTTTCTGTATATCTGGCAATGTAAATAGTCCATGTAATGTTGAAGAAGAAATGGGTGTTTCATTAAAAGATTTAATCGAGAAGCATGCTGGAGGGGTTGTTGGGGGCTGGGAAAATTTAAAAGCTGTTATACCTGGAGGCTCGTCAATGCCAATGCTTCCAAAGGAAACTTGCGATACAATTAAAATGGATTTTGATTCTTTGATAAAAGAGAAAAGTGGCCTTGGTACAGCTGGTATTATTGTAATAAATAAAGACCAAGATATTATTGCATGTATGGCAAGAATTGCCAGATTTTATAAGCACGAAAGTTGTGGTCAATGCACACCGTGTAGAGAGGGCTCTGGATGGATGTGGAGAATGCTAGAAAGAATGAGAAAGAATGAAGCCTCTAGAGAGGAAATAGAAATGCTAGAAGAAGTGACTAAGCAAATTGAGGGGCATACAATTTGTGCATTTGGTGAGGGCTCCTCTTGGCCTGTACAAGGACTTTTACGACATTTCAAAAAAGAAATAATAAAAAGAAATAATTTTAATCCAGTTGTAAGTAAAAACACAAATATTCCATATTTAGTTGATCAACATTTATTAGAAAAATAAAATGCTTAAATTAAAAATCAATGACAAAGAAATAGAAGTTGAAAATGGATTAACAGTCCTGCAAGCCTGTGAAGTTGCTGGAGTCGAAATTCCAAGATTTTGTTATCATGAGAGATTATCTATTGCTGGAAATTGTAGAATGTGTTTGGTTGAGATGGAGAAATCACCAAAACCTATAGCATCATGCGCAATACCTGCTGCTGATGGTATGAATATTAAAACCAATACTGAATTAGTTGAAAAAGCAAGAAAAGGTATTATGGAGTTTTTACTTGTAAACCATCCTTTGGATTGTCCTGTTTGTGATCAGGGTGGAGAGTGTGATCTTCAAGATCAATCAATGTACTATGGCGTTGATAAATCAAGATACAAAGAAAATAAAAGATATGTTCCAGAAAAAAATATGGGACCACTAATCAAAACCCAAATGACTAGATGTATACATTGCACCAGATGTGTGAGATTTGCGACAGAGGTTGCGGGAATTCCTGAGTTAGGAGCTATAGGTCGTGGTGAGGATATGCAAATTACAACATACCTAGAAAAAACGATGGAGTCAGAATTGTCAGGAAATGTTGTAGATTTGTGTCCAGTTGGAGCGCTAACATCAAAACCATATGTATTTGAGGCAAGACCATGGGAATTAAAAAAAACAGAAACAACAGATATTATGGATGCTGTTGGATCAAGTATAAGAGTGGATACTTACGGCTGGGAGGTTAAAAGAATTCTACCCAAAAATAACGATGATATTAATGAAGAATGGATATCAGATAAAACAAGATATGCTTGCGATGGTCTTAAATATCAAAGATTAGATACACCCTTTTTAAAAATCGATGGAAAATTTGAAAAGATAAGTTGGAATGAAGCATATAAAATTTTAAAAAATAAAATTGTAAACACAATGCCTGATAAAATTTCTGGTGTGACTGGTGATTTAACTGACATGGAAACTCTTTATATAGTCAAAGAGTTTTTTGAAAAAACAATTAAATCTTCCAATCTAGATTGTAGATCTCAACACTCATTTGTAGACAGCAGTGATAGAGCAAATTATATTTTTAATCCCACTATAAATGGAATAGAGGAGAGCGATCTAATTATCATGATTGGAACTAACCCAAGATATGAAGCAACTATGCTAAATGCTAGAATAAGAAAGTCATATCTGAATAATAATTTACAAATTTTTAGTTATGGAAACGTCGGTGATTTAACATACCCATATAAAGTTCTGCCAAACGATACATCTGAAATTATATCACTTGTAGATGGAAAGAGTGAAATAAGCAAAAAAATTTTGTCATCAAAAAAACCAATAATTATGATTGGTCAATCTTTTTTTGAGTTAAAATTTGCCAAAGATTTATTTTATAAACTAAAAAATTTTTTAAAATCAAATGGAAAAATTGAAATTGATTGGAACCCTTTAGGAATAATATCAAAAGATGCATCTACTGTTGGTGCCTATGATCTAGATATTATTAGTACGAGTGAAGGTAAAAATAATGTTTTAGAAAATATCCAAAATAATTTAAATGAGATATTATTTCTTTTTGGACAGGATGATTTGACCTTCAAGAAAAAAAATGAATTCATTATTTATATTGGAACTCATGGGGATAAAGGAGCAGAGATGTCAGATTTAATTCTACCAGGTTCTGCTTATACAGAAAAAGAAGCTCATTACTCAAATTTAGAGGGTAAACTCCAAAAAACATATAAAGCCTCTTTTCCTCCAGGCCAAGCTAAAGAGGACTGGACAATTATAAATGAATTATCTGAATTGATAAATACAAAAAAGCTGTTCAAAAATAAAAATGAACTTATTGATAGCATGGAAAATTATATAAAGCTTAAAAAAGAAAAGATAATTAATAATACTAGCTCAAACGTAAATGAAATTGAAAATGAAAAGATCAAAGTAAGTGAAATTGACTACTTCTATAGTAATGTAATCGCTCGAGCGTCAAAAACAATGTCAGAATGTAGAAGTAATCTTATTAAAACAAAAAAAACTGGAACAGACGGTTGATTCATGGACTATATATATTCCTTAATTGCCGAATCTTATAAAATTTTATTCTTACTTTTACCCTTGTTAACTGCTGTAGCGATGATTGTGTGGTTAGATCGAAGAGTATGGGCATTTGTTCAAAAAAGAAAAGGCCCAAATGTAGTAGGTCCTTTTGGTTTATTTCAATCATTGGCCGATGCTCTAAAATATATTTTTAAAGAAATAATAATACCTGCAAGCTCAAACAAAATTGTTTTTATACTTGCCCCAATAACCACTATGACATTGGCATTAATTTCATGGGCTGTTATCCCATTTAGCGAAGATTTTGTTTTATCAGATATAAATGTTGGAATTTTATACTTATTCGCGATCTCATCGCTTGGAGTTTATGGAATTATCATGGGCGGATGGGCATCTAATTCAAAATACCCTTTTTTAGGCGCAATCAGATCGGCTGCTCAAATGGTTTCATATGAAGTATCTATAGGAGTTATTATTATTAATGTATTGCTTTGTGTTGGTTCTTTAAATTTAACTGACATTGTTTTGGCTCAAGAAAAAATTTGGTTTATAATTCCGTTGTTTCCAATGTTTGTAATTTTTTTTATATCTGCTTTAGCGGAAACAAACAGACCCCCATTTGATCTGCCAGAAGCAGAAGCTGAATTAGTTGCTGGTTATCAAACTGAATATTCAGGTATGATGTATGCAATGTTTTGGTTGGGCGAGTATGCAAATATATTGCTAATGTGCGCCATGGGATCGATATTATTTTTAGGTGGGTGGATTTCCCCTATAGATTCTTATCCATTTAATTTAGTACCACCAGTTTTTTGGTTTATTCTCAAAATTTTATTGTTATTTATACTTTTTGCATTGGTAAAAGCTATTGTACCAAGATATAGATATGATCAGCTTATGAAATTGGGATGGAAAATATTTTTACCCTTTTCTTTGACTTGGGTTGTCTTAACTGCAGGCTTTTTACTTTATTTTGACTTATTACCAAAGGTTTAACATATGAAAATTTCTAGAATTATAAAAACTGTTTTTATGATAGATTTTTTAAGTGCCTTATTTATTGCCATAAAAGAAGCATTCAAACAAAAGAAAACTTTAAACTATCCATTCGAGAAAGGAAAAATTAGCCCAAGATCAAGAGGAGAGCATGCATTGAGAAGATATCCTAATGGAGAAGAAAGGTGTATTGCTTGTAAATTATGTGAAGCAGTATGCCCCGCGCAAGCAATTACAATAGAATCTGAACAAAGAGATGATGGAAGTAGAAAAACCACAAGATATGATATTGATATGCTTAAATGTATATATTGCGGATTATGTGAAGAGTCATGCCCAGTGGATGCAATAGTTCAAGGTCCAAATTTTGAGTTTGCTACAGAAACTAGAGAAGAATTATATTACAACAAGGAAAAATTGTTAGAAAATGGCGATAGATGGGAAAACGTTTTAGCTGCCAATATTAAAGCAGATGGTCCTTATAGATAGCTCATGATAGCGCACGCTTTCTTTTTTTATTTTTTTTCATTTATAGCAGTAGTCTCAGCAATTATGGTTACAGTATCAAGAAATACTGTTCACTCAGTTTTTTTTTTAATTTTAGATTTCATTAGTATTTCTAGTTTATTTATCATGATCGGGGCTGAATTTTTAGGAATGATAATGTTAATAGTTTATGTTGGAGCAGTCGCTGTATTATTTTTATTTGTTGTTATGATGCTCAATGTGGCAAAGCAAGAAAACACATGGTTTAAATCTTCCACGAATTCAGCTCATATTCCGATTGGATTATTAGTAGGTATAATTATTTTTTTTGAAGTTATTATTGTTATAGGTGGGTGGAAATATAAACCTGATTTATCAAGCAAGATAATTTTATCAGATATATCTAATACTCATTCAATTGGAAATGTTTTATATACTGATTACATACACCTTTTCCAATTGTCAGGAATGGTTTTGCTTGTAGCTATGATTGGAGCAATAGTATTAACATTTAGAAAAAGAGATGGTTTAAAAAGGCAGAGTTACTTCAAACAATTATCGAGAGAGAGAGAAGATGGTGTTTCTTTAGTAAATGTCAAATCTAATGAGGGAATAAAAATAGATGATTGATATAGGTATAGGTCATTATTTAGTTCTTGGAGCAATAATCTTTTTAATTGGGATCGTCGGTATATTTTTGAATAGAAAAAACATAATTGTGATTTTAATGAGTATTGAATTAATACTTTTGGCAGTAAATATTAACTTAGTATCTTTCTCAATATTTATGAATGATATTAGTGGACAAATTTTTACCTTATTTATTTTAACTGTTGCCGCAGCCGAAGCAGCAATTGGTTTAGCAATTATTGTTGTTTACTACAGAAATTCTGGAACTATTCGAGTAGAGGAAATAGAGAAGTTGAAAGGCTGAGATGGAATATTTCATTTTATTTTTACCTTTAATTGGGGCAATCTTATCTGGTTTTTTTCATAAAATCATAGGTGATAAATTTTGCAATTATATTACAAGTATATTTGTATCTATTAGTGCAATTCTATCAATAATAATTTTTTATAATGTAATTTTAAATAATTATGAAAATAACATTCTTATTGCAAAGTGGATTAATTCGGGAAATTTACAAGTTAATTGGTCTATCAAAATAGATGCATTGTCATCAGTTATGCTTGTTGTGGTAAATCTAATTTCATCTCTAGTCCATTTTTATTCTATTGGTTATATGTCACATGACCCACATAAACCAAGGTTTATGGCTTATCTATCATTATTTACTTTTGCAATGCTTACCCTTGTAACCTCAGATAACTTTTTACAACTATTTTTTGGATGGGAGGGTGTTGGTTTGTGTTCATACTTTTTAATAGGTTTTTGGTTTAAAAAAAAATCTGCTAACTCTGCAGCTATAAAAGCATTCTTGGTTAATAGAGTTGGAGATTTTGGTTTTGCATTGGGAATTTTTTTAATTTTTTATTTATTTGGAACAGTCAATTATGCAGAAGTTTTTCAAAGCGTTCCTTTATATATAAATATCGATTTAGATTTCTTAGGTTTAAATTTAAATGCTATAAATCTTATTTGTATTTTATTATTTATAGGCGCCATGGGTAAGTCAGCACAGTTTTTTTTACATACATGGCTTCCTGATGCAATGGAGGGACCGACACCTGTTTCAGCATTAATTCATGCAGCAACCATGGTAACAGCTGGAGTTTTTTTGGTTGTAAGGTGCTCGCCTATTTATGAGTACTCTGAATTTGCATTATCTGTAATAACAACCATAGGAATGACTACTGCACTGTTTGCAGCAAGCATAGCTTTAGTTCAGAACGATATCAAAAAAATTATTGCTTATTCAACATGTAGCCAACTTGGTTACATGTTTTTTGCTGCTGGCGTAGGCGCATATAATGTTGCAATGTTTCATCTTTTTACTCATGCTTTCTTCAAAGCTTTATTATTTTTAGGTGCAGGATCAGTAATACATGCTTTCAATAATGAACAAAACATCAATAAAATGGGTGGAGTTCGAAATAAGCTTCCATTTACTTATATGCTTATGTTAATCGGAACACTAGCTTTAACAGGATTTCCTATGCTTTCAGGCTTTTATTCTAAAGATGCAATCATCGAGTTTGCTTATTTAAAAGGCAGTTCCTTAGGATATTATGCAGCATCTATCGGAATATTTACTGCATTAATGACCTCAATTTATTCTTGGAGACTATTTTTTAAAACATTTCATGGAGATTTTAATAACCAAGAAATCAAAATCAATAATATTCACGAGTCACCGATGGTTATGATTGTTCCACTTATAATTCTTGCTATAGGTTCAGTTTTTGCAGGATATTTTTTTAAAGATTTATTTATAGGTTTTGAAAAAAGTTATCAATTTTGGAGCTCATCAATATTTTTTTTAGAACCTCTTAGCAACGAACATCCTCCTAATTGGTTTTTATTTTTAACACCTACATTAGTCGTATTTTCAATACCAATATCTTTTTACTTATTTGTTAAAAGAAAAGATTTACTAGTTTACTTTGTTGATGGAAACCGACCGTTTTATAACTTTTTAAAAAATAAATGGTATTTCGACGAAATTTACGATTATATTTTCGTAAAATCTTTAAAGAAAATTGGAATTTACTTTTGGAAAAAAATAGATGTACTTATAATTGATAGATTAGGGCCAGATGGTATATCAAATATAATAAAGATTTTATCAAATAAAGCAGTTAAATTTCAAAGTGGTTACATATATCAATATGCCTTCATAATGCTTGTTGGTTTTTCAGCTTTATTAACCTATTTGATTGTTAAATAATGGATATTCCAATATTAAGTTTACTTATTTGCTTACCTGCAATAGGTGCATTATTTATCCTTTTTACAACTTCGAACTCTAACAAATATAATAGTCACAAATATATATCTATTTTTATTAGCGTAGTTAATTTTTTTTTATCTATTTATCTTTGGTATCAATTTGATAAATCAAATCCAACATTTCAATTTGTGGAAAATAGGAATTGGATTTATGGTTTTATAAATTATAAGGTTGGAATAGATGGGATATCAATTTTATTTATAATTCTTACAACTTTTATTACTCCTTTATGTATTTTGTCAGTAAATAGTACAATAAAGAAACGTCTTAAGGACTTTTTAATTGCAATTTTGATTATGGAAAGTTTGATGATTGGAGTTTTCTGTTCTTTAGATCTGGTAATTTTTTACTTGTTTTTTGAGGGTGGATTAATTCCTATGTTTTTAATTATTGGAATATGGGGAGGTGAAAGAAGAGTTTATTCAGCTTTTAAATTTTTTTTATATACGCTTTTAGGATCAGTTTTAATGTTAGTTGCGATAATTTACATTTATTGGATAACAGGCACTACAGATGTAGAAAAACTTTACCAAATTGGTATTGATGCAAAATACCAAAAAATCTTATGGTTAGCTTTTTTTAGTTCTTTTGCTGTGAAAACTCCGATGTGGCCTGTTCACACTTGGCTTCCTGATGCTCATGTAGAAGCCCCAACTGCTGGATCAGTTTTGTTAGCTGCTATACTTCTTAAAATGGCTGGCTATGGTTTTATAAGGTTTTCAATTGGCCTTTTTCCGATTGGGTCCGAGTATTTTGTTACTTTAGTTTATATATTAAGTCTTATAGCAATAATTTACACCTCCTTAGTTGCTTTAATGCAAGAAGATATGAAAAAATTAATAGCATATTCATCTGTAGCGCACATGGGTTTTGTTACTCTTGGAATATTCACTATGACTCAACAAGGCATAGAAGGAAGTATTTTTCAAATGATTAGTCACGGCATAATATCGGCAGCACTATTCTTATGTGTGGGAGTTATTTATGAAAGAATGCATACTAGACAAATTAAAAATTATGGAGGAATAGTCACAGTAATGCCTAAATATTCAATTGTATTGATGATATTTACGTTGGGAGCTCTTGGTCTGCCTGGAACAACTGGTTTCGTTGGAGAATTTTTAATATTAATAGGTGCTTTCAAAGATAATTTTTTAGTTGCCGTGATCGCAAGTTTTGGAGTGATACTTGGAGCTGCATATATGCTTTGGTTATACAAAAGAGTTGTTTTTGGGGAAATTATTAACAAGGATCTAAGAAATATGTTAGATCTCAATAAGTCAGAATTAATTATTTTATCGTCTTTAGCTATTCCAAGTTTATATTTCGGATTTTATCCTGAGCCTTTAATTAGTACAGTTGAAATTTCTGTTACTAACCTAATAAATAATTATAACTCTAGTTTAGATATATATTTAGCGAACAAAAAATGATTACTGATATTTACTATGTAATACCTGAGATATTTTTATCTTTAAGTTTAATGTTTTTATTACTTTTAGGTGTTTTTAAAAAGGATGGATCAAAGATTGTTTACAATTTAAGTTTAGTATCTTTAATAATTACTGTTCCATTAATATTGAATGTGCCATCAGATAGTGAGACGTTAATATTTAATGATAGCTATAAAATAGATTATTTATCAAATTTTATTAAAATTTTGATAGTAGTTTCAACTTTATTTGTTCTTTTAACCTCATCTCAATATCTTAAATTAATAAAAATATTCAATATGGAATATCCAATTCTAATCCTAAGTTCGATACTTGGAATGATGGTAATGGTTAGCTCGAATGATTTAATAGTTTTTTATATTGGTCTTGAGTTACAATCTCTTGCTTTATACGTGTTAGCTTCATTTAATAGAGACAATATATTATCATCGGAATCAGGTTTAAAATATTTTGTTCTTAGCGCACTATCCTCAGGATTATTACTATATGGTTGTTCCTTGGTATACGGTTTTTCATCATCAACAAATTTTTCACAGATCTCTTTTAATTACGAGCAATCAATAGAGGGAGTAACATTTGGAATGGTATTTATTTTAGTAGGGTTAGCATTTAAAATCTCAGCAGTACCATTTCACATGTGGGCCCCTGATGTTTATCAAGGATCACCTACCTCTGTTACATTATTTTTTGCAATATTACCAAAAATTGCCGCATTGACTGTTTTTATAAGATTTTTATATTCACCTTTTGTAAATTTGGTTGATCAATGGCAATCAATAATCATTTTTCTTTCGATAGCTTCAATGCTTTTTGGAGCGATTGCAGCAATAGGTCAAAAAAATTTAAAAAGATTAGCTGCGTATAGTTCTATAAGCCATATGGGCTATGTTTTAGCTGGTTTATCTGCAGGTACAAATCAAGGAATACAAAGCTCAGTTTTATATATTTCAATTTACTTAGTAATGAACTTGGCTCTATTTAGCTGTATTTTGATGCTTAAAAAAGACAATAAGTACTATGAGAATATTGATGATTTATCAGGTTTATCAAAAAATCATCCACTGTTATCCTTTTCATTATTAGTAGTACTTTTTTCATTAGCGGGAATACCACCATTGGCAGGTTTCTTTGCTAAATTTTATGTATTTGCAGCTGTAATAGAACAATCAATGTTTTTCTTAGCAATAGTTGGGTTGATGTCAACCGTTGTCGCAGCGTTTTATTATTTAAGAATTATAAAAGTTATTTACTTTGATAAGGAAATTGATAAATTTGACACAGATCACAATCTAGGATTAAAAATATCATTAACTATTACTACAATTTTAATTTTGATTTATTTCATATACCCAAATAGCCTTATTGATTTTGTATCAAAAATTAATTTGGTGTAATGAAGATAAAAAAATTCTACTATAAAAAATTGAACAGTACGAATGATACATCTTTAAAAAAAATAGCGAAAGGAATAGAAAGAGGTATTGTTATAACTAACTTTCAAAATAAAGGAAAAGGCCAGAGGGGTAAAAATTGGATATCGTTTGAGGGCAATCTTTTTATGTCAATTTTTTTTCAAATAAAAAAAAATGTAAGCTTGAAAAAAATTACAAAAATAAATACTTTAATTGTAAAAACATGTGTACAAAAATTTACTAATTATAAAGTAAAAATAAAACTACCGAATGATATATTAATTAGTAACCAAAAAATTTGTGGAATCTTGCAAGAAACTGTTTTTATGAAAAATAAAAAATTTTTGGTCGTTGGAATCGGTATAAATATAAACAAAAGCCCAAAAATTGAAAATTATCCGACAAATTTCATAAATTTTTTCACAAAAAAAAATGTTAAAAGATTAGATCTAATTAAAGAAATTTCGAATATTTATGAAAAAAAAATTATTAAATTTTAATAATATGTATTTAATTGGCGATATAGGTAATACAGAAATTAAAATATTTTTATTTAATAGAAATTTTATTAAAAAAAAAAAAATTATTTTTAAGACAAAATTTATATCAAAAAACTATTTAAATAAGAAACTTAAATTTATGAAAAATAAAAAAGTTAAAACTGCATTATTTTGCAGTGTCGTTCCAGATGCTTATAGACTGATTAAGAATTTTTTGAATATTAAATTCAAAACCAAATGTAGTGAATTAAAAAATATAAATTTTTCTAAATTAGTTAAACTTAAAGTGAATAGATCACAAGTAGGATCAGATAGAATAGCTAATGCAATTAGTGTAATTGATAATAAAAATAATTTTATAGTTGTCGATTTTGGAACTGCAACTACATTTGATGTTATCGTTAAAAATACCTATTATGGTGGTGTAATTGCACCAGGTGTTTCTTTATCTTTAAATACTTTAACAAAAAAAGCGTCATTAATCCCCTCAATCAATTTGTCTAAAATTTCAAAAGTAGTTGGCACTAATACTAATTTAGCCGTTAAATCTGGTTTTTATTGGGGTTACTTAGGTCTGATTGACAACATAATTTTAATGATTAAAAAACAAACAAAAAAACCTTTCAAATTAATATTTACAGGTGGTTTATCTTATATGTTTAAAAATTTAAAAAAAAATAAACCTATTATAAAAAAAGATTTAACTATTGATGGTCTTTTAAAAGTAATAGAAATAAATAATTAAATGAAAGAGGAATTATTATTTTGCCCACTCGGTGGATCTGGAGAGATAGGTATGAATATGAATCTTTTTGCCTATGGAAAGCCAAGTGAACAAAAATGGATAATTGTTGACATTGGTGTTACATTTGCTGATGACACTGTGCCTGGTATAGATTTAATTTATCCAGATCCTGGTTTTATAATTGATAAAAAAGATGATCTATTAGGTATTGTTTTAACCCACGCTCATGAGGATCATATAGGTGCAATTGTACATATTTGGCCAAAATTAAAATGCAAAATTTATGCGACACCCTTCACTGCAGTTTTAATTAGTGAAAAATTTAAAGAAAAAAAAATAGATATTAACTCATATTTAAAAATTGTTGAATTAAACAGCACATTGAACCTTGAGCCGTTTAGTATTGAGTTTATTACAATGACACACTCAATATTAGAACCTAATGGTTTAAAAATTCAAACACCTGTTGGAAATATACTTCATACAGGTGATTGGAAAGTTGATCCAAATCCTTTGATTGGTGGAGATATAGATGCCAAAAGGCTTAAAGAAATTGGTAAAGAAGGAGTTTTGGCAATGATATGCGATTCAACTAATGTATTTAGTTTAGGAAAAACCGGTTCAGAACTAGATGTAAGAAAAAGTCTTGTTAATATAATGAGTAGGTTAAAAAAAAAAATAATAGTTACATCTTTTGCTTCGAATGTTGCAAGAATGGAAACGGTTTTTCATTGCGCTAAACAAACCGGAAGAAATATTTCTTTGGTCGGAAGATCAATGCATAGAATATTCAAAGCTGCAAGAAAATGTGGTTATTTAAAAAATGTTATAGAGCCAATTGATCCAAGAGAAGCTAAAAATTTATCAAGTGAAAAAATAGTATATTTATGCACTGGTAGCCAAGGTGAACCAATGGGAGCAATGATGAGAATAGCAAAATTCACACATCCAGATGTAGTTATTGAAAAAGGAGATGCTGTTATATTTTCATCAAAAATAATTCCTGGCAATGAGAAGAAATTATATAAGTTACATAATCAATTAGTTAAAGAAGGTTTGGAGGTAATTTCTGAGGAAAATGAATTTGTTCATGTTTCTGGTCATCCTAATAGAGAAGATCTAAAAGAAATGTATGATTGGGTAAAACCAAAATGTATTATTCCTGTTCATGGTGAACATCGACATATGATAGAACATATAAACTTTGCAAAAGAAATGCAGGTGCCCAACTCTGTATTAGTTGAAAATGGAGATATAGTGAAGTTATATCCTGGATTAAAGCCGGAAGTTTACGATAAAGCGCCTTCAGGTAAATTATATGTAGATGGCAATATTAGTGTGGAAGAAGATGCTCAATCAATCAAAGAAAGAAAAAATTTATCATCTTATGGTTTTTTAGATGTAACAATTTTGATAAATTCAGATGGAAGCTTACATGATAAACCAATACTTACCTATGTTGGTTTACCAGTAATTGAAAATGACGATTTTAAATATGGTCTTGAAGAGGAAATC
The DNA here is from genome assembly GCA_902515985.1 of uncultured Pelagibacteraceae bacterium. GTDB lineage: Bacteria > Pseudomonadota > Alphaproteobacteria > Pelagibacterales > Pelagibacteraceae > Pelagibacter. The sequence continues at coordinate 3,783 of CABXWY010000006.1, read as the reverse complement.
AGTAAAACAACTAAAACATTTTCTTTAAACAACAAAAAACAACAGATAAATATTATAGATACTATCAAAGTAGTTTGTAAAAAATATTCAAAAGAAAAAACGGGAAAAAAGCCAATAACCAATGTAAATCTAGTAAGAATTTAATTGATTATTTAAATTTAAACAATTAAATGAATCTATGTTCTTTTCAAAATCTTTCATTCCAATATTAAAAAATAATCCTGCCGAGGCTAAAATTAAGTCACATCAGCTAATGCTTAGAACTGGGATGATTAAACAATCATCAGCAGGAATTTATTCTTGGCTACCACTAGGTTTTAAAGTTATGAAAAAAATTGAAAAAATAGTAAGAGAAGAACAAGATAAAATTGGAGCACAAGAGATCCTAATGCCAACAATTCAATCAGCAGAAATCTGGCGAGAAAGTGGAAGATATAAGGATTATGGTGAAGAAATGTTGAGAATCAAGGATAGACAAAGCAGAGATATGCTTTACGGGCCAACTAATGAAGAATTAGTAACAGATATATTCAGAACAAGTGTAAAATCATACAAGTCATTACCTCAACTCCTTTATCACATTCAGTGGAAATTTAGAGACGAATTAAGACCAAGATTTGGAATAATGAGATGCAGAGAATTTTATATGAAGGATGCATACTCTTTTGATATTAACGATGATGAAGCTTTATTTTCTTACAATAAATTTTTTCTTGCTTATTTAAAAACGTTTAAGAGATTAAATTTATCAGCAATACCAATGGCAGCAGATACAGGTCCAATTGGAGGTAACCTTTCACATGAATTTATAATTTTAGCAGATACTGGTGAAAGTAAAATTTATACTGATAAAAGAATTTTTGATGTAAAAAGTGATGAAACTAAACTTCAAAAAGAATCTTTAAAAAATCTAAGAGGCGAATTTGAAAAATTTTATTCAGTAACAGATGAAAAGTATAACGAAAAAGATTTTAATGATAAAGTACCTGAGGAATTTAGATTAAAAACAAAAGGTATTGAAGTAGGGCATATTTTTTATTTCGGTGATAAATATTCTAAACCAATGAACTCTAGTGTTGATTTTCAGGGAAAAAAAGAATTTGTAAAAATGGGATCATATGGCGTTGGTGTTTCAAGACTTGTAGGAGCCATAATTGAGGCAAAATATGATGATAAAAAAGAAATTATGAAGTGGCCAATGTCAGTTTCACCATATGACTGTGCAATTATACCTTTGATAAACAAAGGAGATAAGAAAAATATTGATAAAGCAATTAATTTAACAAAAAAATTAAAAGAACATAATGTTGATTACATTATTGATGATACAGAAGAAAGTTTTTCAGCAAAAATGAAAAAATTTAATCTTATAGGTATACCATTTCAAATCATAATAGGTAATAAAACCGAAGGTGATAATTTTGAATTTATTAATGTCGGTAATGACTCTAAAAATTTAAACATTGACGAAATTGTAAAAATTATAAATCAAAGTAAAAAAAATTGATTTCAAAACTAGAGAATAAAATAGCTTTAAGATATTTGAAAACCAGAAAAAAAGATGGTTTTCTTAATGTTATATCAATATTTTCTTTCATAGGTATATCTCTTGGTGTAGCAGTTTTAATAATTGTAATGTCAGTAATGAATGGTTTTCGATCTGAGTTAATTAATAAAATAGTAGGTTTCAATTCTCATATTGTTGTGCATTCATATGGCAAAGTAACAAAAGATATTTTCCAAAATGAATTTGATAATTTAATTAATGTTTATCTACAAACTAATTCTGGTGAAGCAGTTTTAATAAAAGAGAATTTTACAAAAGGACTTTCTATAAGGGGTTATAAATCAGACAAAATTCAAAAATTGCCAATATTTACGGATAATCCAAGTAATGAAAAAATTTTGAGAGGTAAAACTATTGCGATTGGTAAAGAATTAAGTTTTGATTTAAATTTAAAAATTGGTGATAAAATAGTGTTAATGTCTCCAAGTGGAGAAGAAACAATTATTGGCAATCTTCCCAAACAAGAAATTTTTAAAATTTCAAAAATTTACGAAAGCGGTCTTGTTGATTTTGACAGAAACGTTGCATTTATGAATCTTGATAATCTAGAAAATTTTCTTAACATAAATCCAGATCAAAGGAATCTAGAGATATATCTAAAAAATCCAATAGATATTGAAAGTGCTAAAAAATCATTAGAAAAAAAATTTTTAAATAATTTAATTTATACTTGGGCCGACCTTAATAAACCCTTATTCTCAGCCCTAAAAGTTGAGAGAAATGTAATGTTTATTATTCTTTCACTAATTATAATTGTTGCTACTTTTAATATAATTTCTGGATTAACAATATTAGTAAAAAATAAAACTAAAGAAATTGCAATTCTTAAATCTATAGGTGTTTTAAATAAATCTATAACTAAAATATTCTTTCTCGTTGGTTTTTACATAGGTTTAACAGCCACTTTATTTGGAGTTCTAATTGGTGTTGTCTTTTCGATTTATGTAGAAAATATTAGAAGTTTTTTAAGCCAAATATTCAATATATCTTTATTTCCAGAAGAAATTTATTTTTTAAGTAAAATGCCTTCCGAAATAGATGTTAATTCTATAATTTTAATTTCTATTTGTTCAATTGTTGCTACTGTTATTGTTTCAATATTTCCAGCTTTTAAAGCTTCAAAACTAGACCCTATTAAATCTTTAAAATATGAATAATTTTGTTTCTTTAAAAAAAATATCAAAAATTTATTTTAAAAAAAGTAAAATCAAAGCCTTGAATAATATTAACTTGAATTTTAAAATTGGAAGAGTTTACTCTTTAATAGGTCCATCTGGGTCTGGTAAATCTACATTATTAAATTTATTATCCTTAATAGACAAACCTTCATCAGGATCAATTAAAATAAAAAACAAGATTATAAATTATGATAATCAAAACGAAAATGATTTATATAGATCTTCATCTATAGGTATAATATATCAAAATTATAATTTACTTAATGATTTTACAGCGTTAGAGAATGTAAGTTTAGCAGAGCTTGCATTAAATAATAATTCTAAAACTTCCGAGATAAATGCAAAAAAAACATTACATAATTTAGGTCTTTCTAATAGAGTTTATCATTATCCAACTGAGCTTTCTGGAGGAGAGAATCAAAGAGTAGCTATTGCAAGAGCTATTATAAATAAACCTAAAATAATTTTGGCTGATGAACCAACTGGAAATCTGGATTTAAAAAACGCCAAAACTGTATTTAAAAATTTGTTAAATTTAAAAAATAAAAAAAGATTAATAATTTTTGCAACTCACAATAGAGAATTTGCTGAAATGTCTGATTGTAAAATTGAAATGATTGATGGTAATATCAAATCAATCAATGGAAAGTTATAATAAGTTTAATCATATCAAGGTACATTCTCAATATTCAATTTGTGAAGGCGCTCTAAAGATTGACGAATTATCTAGTTTTTGCAAGAAAAGAAAAATAAAAGCTCTTGGTTTATCAGACACATTTAATTTGTGTGGAGCTTTAGAATTTTCAGAAAATATATCTAAATCTGGCACGCAACCAATCCTTGGTACCCAAATTAACTTCAAACTCAATAATGTTATTGGCACAATACCTTTGATAGCTAAATCTGAAAATGGTTATAAATCCATCATTCAGTTATCTTCTAAATCTTTTTTAGAAAATACAGATTTAAACGAACCCCATTGTGAAATAGATGATTTACTAAATATTTCAGGAGATATTATTGTTTTATCAGGTTCTT
>CABXWY010000005.1 GCA_902515985.1 uncultured Pelagibacteraceae bacterium | reverse complement strand
AAAATCAATTAAAAATACACCGGAAAATAATGAGAGGGTATATGAGCCTGAGTCTCCAAGATAAATAAGACCGGAAAAATTAAGAATAAGCAAACAAAACAACACAAATATAATATTCAATAGAAGAACTTTATCAAAGATAAAATTATTTAAATTTAATAAAAGTATAAAAAAAATTATTAAATAGTAAGTAATTACAATACCATTAATACCGTCAATAAAATTTGTTCCATTAATCAATACTAGCAAACAAAAAGATACGAAAAAAATATTTACCAAATTATTTTCAAGTAAGTCATCTATAAATTTGATCTTTGTAAAATTTATTTCTATACTTAGAAGACTTACAAAACAAATTACAAATATGAACTGTAATAAAAATCTCTGACTTACACTATTAATACTTCTAGTATCAGCCATTAGTCCTACAAAAAATATAGATATCAAAAAAAAATTAAGTAAGGGTTTCTGTATTACAAAAAAGTAATAATAACTTAAAAATAAAATTATTAATATTCCACCAATTAAATGACTGTTATTCTTTGCAGAATATTTTTTATGCTTTTCAATTTTATTATCAATTAAAATATAAAACTTTTTGCAAACAATTAGAGAGAGTATTGAAAATAAAATGTGAAAAATTATAAAATTAGTAAGCATATAATTAAATTTATATATATATATATTAAAATTAAGATGTATATTAAAATTCTTTTTAATGGAAAAAAATAAAATTTCTATAATTACAGTAGTAAAAAACTCTTCAAAGACGATTGAAAAAACTATTCAAAGTGTACTAAGTCAAAAATACAAAAACTTAGAATATTTAATTATTGATGGAAAATCGACAGATGGCACTTTAGATATCATTAATAGATATAAAGAAAATATATCGTTTATTGAGAGTCAAAATGATAATGGGATATGGGATGCGATGAATAAAGGAATATCTTTAGCAAAAGGCGATATAATTGGTTTTTTAAACGCTGATGACACTTACAATGAAAATACTTTACAAACAGTAGATAATTATTTTAATAAAAATAAAATTGATTTTTTATTTGGAAGTGTTGAAAAATACAAGTTAATGCATGGTTACAAACCATGGAAAATTAAGTGGAGTTTCGGTTTTTATACATCCCATTCTGTTGGTTTTTTTATTAAAACAAATAAGCATAAAGAAGTGGGATTTTATAATACAAATTTTTTAAGTGCAGATTTAGATTTTTTTTATAGAATGATTGTTGAATATAAACTTAAAGGTACATCTTCATCAAAAAAAGAAATTTTTGGTAGATTTGGTAAAGGTGGTTTTTCATCAAAAATTAATTACATAGATCATCTGAGAGACCTTAATCATATTAGAATACATAATAAGCAAAATAAATATTTTGTATACTTTATATATTTTTTAAAAATTTTAAAAAAACCTATTAAATTTTTAAATGCAATTAAAAAAAATTAGAGAGTTTTATATTTTTTTTTGAATTCATTAAAACTGATTAAGGAATTGTCTCTTTTAGATAAAATTGGTTTTTTAGTAACCCATTTGGATTTCACTTTTTTATCATAACAATTTATTCCTGACTCATATTTTGCATCACGATATTTCTCTAAATGATATAAAACTGTACACTTTTTACTTAAACATTCATATCCATGTCCATAATACTTTGGTATAAAAAGCATATCTCCATCATTAAGTAGAAATTTTGAAACTTTTCCAAAGTTTGGAGACTTTTTTTTTAAATTTATAACTACATCAATAATTTTTCCCTCTGTTACGTGCAATAACTTTGTTTGTTGATTTTTTATTTGAAAATGCAACCCTCTTATTACATTCTTCTTTGACTTTGCCAGGGCAGTAAATTTAATATCTAAATTAAAATACTTTTTAAGAAAAATTTCTTGAAAATAGCCCCTTTGATCAAAAAACTTTTTTTGATTGATTTTTATCGGTCGATTAATTTTTTTTAAGTTTATCTTCATAATTAGATTTTTTTTCCTCATTAAGATAAATTGCGCACAAAATCAACATAGAATGTACTGGTAAAAAAAGTCTATCAGCTGCCGTTTTTGCCATCGCAAATTGTATTTCCTGAACATTTTTTAAAGATCCCTCTGATGATATAAAAATTAATAATAACAAAATAAAGTATGTTGATAAAGTAATAATTGTAAATAGTAACCTTTTTTTTAGTAAAATTTTATTTAGAGTAATTTGAATAGTTTTTTTATTTAAAGAAATATATTTGGAAATAGAAAGTAAAAAAATTATTATTGCAATAAACATCTGTTTATTTAAAAAAATTCCTTTAAAGAGTGCTATCAAAAATTTGAAATTTACAAGATTTTCTAAAAATCTCTCTCCGCCAGAAATCATTAATGAACTTGAAGATACAACATTTTTATCTAAAATATAAAATTTCCATAATATAATAGGAATTAAACTAACTAAGAAGGTTAGAACTATTTTATAATTAACCTTAAAGTTATCTTTATAATTAATAATAATATAACTGAATAATAAACATGCTAAAATTCCTATACCTTCTATTTTAATCATTGTTAAAGTCATTAAATACAAAAATAGCTTTGTAATATGTTTGATATTAAGTTCTTTTAAGTTTGAATATTCAATTAATAATATTAGTGATGCACATGCATATAGTGATAATAATGCGTCCATATCACCATTTATTAATCTTTTTTCATAAATAAAAAAAATAAGTATAAAGAGAAACAATTTTGTTAAATTGCTTTTTATAACATTCGTAAATATAAATAAAGCAGGCAATGCCATAATAACATTTGAAAACTTAGGAAATACTTCATTCCAATGTCCTATTAAAGTTGCTAAAGATGCAGAGAGAGTTTGTACAAGTATTGGATAATCTACAGGTGGAAATTCTGACCCATAATAAGATGAAAATTCTTTGAGGGTTAAGTTATAAAATATTCTTTTTGCGTTAAATAACCAAATAGATCTACTATCCCAATCAGCAACGGGACTACCGAGGCTTATAAATGATAAAATAACAATGACCAATACTATGTAAAAATGTATTTTAACATTATTTATAAGAATTATGGAGAAAACTAACAATATAATAAATGGGAAATATGCAAAAAAGAATTTCGTATCTAAAATAAAATAAAAAATATAATTTAAAAATACTAACGATAATAAAAGTTCAGAAGTAATATAATTTAAAAATTTATTCACAAATAATCAGATATATATTTCTATTTCTTTCTTTAATTTCACACATACTTTTTGGTATTTTGGTTATAAAATTTTTGCTTTTTTTAACGTGCATTGCGGGATAAGCTCCTTCAAAAACTCTATGTTTAATCTTAGCTGATTTTAGAAGCTTCTCTGATAATTTAAAATCTTTTAAATTATTTTTTTTTATAATTTTAATTATATCATAAATCTCTTTATTTTTAATTCCTTCTTCCAACCCAGTATTTTCTTTGTAAAAATTTTTTATTATACTAAATGAAAATGAGTTTCTATGTCCGATTAGTACTATTTGTATAAAAAAAATTATTAAAATTACACTGTAAAGAAATTTTTTGTTGATCTTAACGTATTTCATAATATTGATTATGATTAAACAACTTTAATATCTTTTGTTAAAACAATAAACTTTCCACCATTCTGAATAAACTTTTTCTCTTTTTTCATTATTATATCGCTATAATTTGGAGCTAAAATAATAAAATAATCAGGCAATTTTTTCTGTGCATCTTTCCTAGATATAATTGGAACATGGTCGACTGGAGAATATAAGCCCTGTTTAGCCGGCGAGTCGTCAACAAAATATTTCAGCTTATCACCAATATTTGAACATTTTAAAATTGTCATACCCTTTGCAGCAGCTCCATATCCAGCAATTTTTTTTCCTTTTTTTCTTAAGTTTAAAACAAGAGCTCTTAATCTTCTGCTAACATCATAAACTTTATTTCTATATTCAACACATTTTGAATAAGTATTTAGTTTGGTTTTTAATTCTTCATTAAGCAAACTTTTGAATCTTTTTGTTCTTTTTAATTTTTTTTTTGATAGAAATAGCCTTAGAGATCCACCTTGTGCGGGTGTCACTACTGCATCAAAAGGATACATCTTATATTTCTTTGCAAAATTTATCCAAGGTTTCACAGAAAAATAGGAAAAATGATCATGATATATAAGCGAATAATTTGTATTTTTAACCATGCCACCCCAATAATTACATTCCACAACAAAGACACCATCATTAGTTAACAAATTTTGAACTCCGGACATGAGGTCTTTTAGATTATTTAAATGTGCTATGCAGTTATTTCCATATATTAGTTTAGCTTTGCCCCATTCATTTGAAATTTTTTTTGCGACAGAATTATCGAAAAATAAAGGTAACGCAGGAATTTTTTGTCTAATCGACCTTAATACAACATTTGTTGCTGGATCAACCCCAAGTATTTTATATTTATTTTTAAAGAAATTTAACATTATTCCATCGTTTGAACCGATCTCAACTACAAAATCATTTTTTTTTAAAAATCTTTTTTTTAAATCTTCTGCGTAAGGTTTAAAGTACTTATCTAATTTTGGCATATCAGAAGAAAAATAAAGGTAATCAACATTTTTATAAATCTCGTTAGCATCAATTACATCTTTAATTTGAACTAATTTGCAAGATTTACATTGAACTACTTTAATTAGAAATGTTGGATCTTTTTTTTTTATATCTTTTTTTGAAATTAAGCTATTTACTAGAGGATGCTGTCCTAGATTTATAACCAAATCGAATTTTCTGCCATTGCACATTCTGCATAATTTATTTTTTATAACGTTCATACATCCTTTACGAAATTAGATAACCATTCCAGAACTTTAACCTCCGGTTTCCAATCGATAAGTTTATAACAATTAGTCATATCCGCTTGGTGAGCTTCTACTTCAAAATTTCTTCTTGGTATAAATTTTACTTCTCCTCCAATCGTATTAGCAATTTGCTCCATTGTAGTTGTTATCCCGGTACCAATATTTATAACCTCTCCATTTCCAGTATTATCTGATAACATGGTGGCAGTGAAGGCTTTAGCAACATCTTTTACATAAATAAAATCTCTTCTCCCTGTACGGAATGAAGATTGTGCAGTAGTCTCCGTCAGTGTAATAGGTTTACCTAACTTTTTTGAATTTATAAAAGCAGCAAGTGCAGTATCTTTTCTCTGATTCTCTCCGTAAATTTGGTATAATCTTAAGACTGTTGTTTTTAAACTATATCTAGTTGACCACATTTTACATAATTTTTCACATGAATACTTCTGCCAACTGTAAGGTTCAATTGGTTCTATGCTCATATTTTCTACCCATGGTATTTTATTATGACCGTATAAAGAAGCTGTGGATGGAAAGATAAATTTCTTTACTTTTACTTTAGTGCACAAATCTAGCAACTTAGCAGTCATATCTATATTATCATAAGTCGTGCTTAATGGATTTTGTATTGAAAATGGAATATTTGTTACAAATGCCATATGCGCTACAAAGTCTACATCCTTAATATCATCTTCTTTAAGATCTCTTAAGTCGGATTTAATATATTTAATTCGTTTATCAGAGATTTTATCTTCAACTTCTTCTGTGTCTACTCCAATTACTTGCCAGCCTAAATTTAATGCTTGCTCTGCTATATGTGGAGCTATAAATCCAGCAGAACCTGTTATTAAAATTTTTTTCATATAAATTCTTAATTATAAGATTTTGACCAATTTTTTTTTAACATATTGAAATAATAATCTCTACTCCAATCTGAAATTTTAAACCATTTATTAAATGTAATTGTTAGACCTTTTTTTTCCATTTTTATTGGGCTGAATAATTTTTTCTTTCTTAAAAGTCTTCTCAGTAATATTTTTTGTTCTAAATTTTTTATTTTCAAGTTATGTGGTAAACTGAATGCAAAATCGATAATATGTCTATCTAAAAAAGGACATCTATTTTCTATTCCATGTGCCCCAGCCATTCTATCACCCATTTGCAGTAAACTTGGCATTACTATTTTAAAATCTGCAAAACACATCGCATTTATTGGATCATCAAATCTGTCGAAGTAAGGTTTAATTATACTTTTAACAAGATCAATATCTCTGTTTCTAGAAGTTATTTTAGCAAAGCTATCCAGATAATCATCGTAAAATTTGTTAAAAAGATACTTATAAGAGGTAAATTTATTCTTAAGTTCCCATTCCTGAGATACCGGTAAATATCTTATATAACCCCCGAATAATTCATCAGCACCTTCTCCTGATACTACTACTTTAACTTTTTTTCTAGCAGTTTCAGCTAATTTCCAGAGTGGGTAAGAAGAGAGAGATCCTACTGGAAAATCTAAATGATAAGAAATTTTTTGAAATTTTTTAAGGAAATCTTTTTTCCAATTTTTTTGATCGTTAAAATAAAATTTATATTTAAAGTTATGCAATGAAGATATTAGTGTTGAGTCTATTCCTTTTGAATAATATAGTCCATAATTGACATCTGATCTAAGTCTTAATTTAAGAGATTTTTTTAACAGTTCGTGAAACTGTTCTTCTGGTTCTTTTAAATCAATTTTAATTTTTTTTAATTTCCAATATTCTTCAATTCGAAACTTCATATTTTTTAAACTTAAAGTTAGATGGTGGCCAGGTAATAACTGATAAATATCTTGCCAAAGTGTATCAGAAATACAATGTTGAAATGCATCTAAAACTTTATTTTTCACTTCTTGATTATTGCAAACTTTTTTTATTGCTTTTGCCTCTGATGAAAAATAAAATTTATTACCTTTTTTTGAATAATATAAAGGTTTTTCACCCGCAATATCTCTTGCTAACAAAAGTAAATTTTTTTTTTTATCGTAGATAGATATTGAAAACATTCCATTTAATTTTTGAAACATTTTATATCCCCATTGTTTCCAGGAATTAGCAAGTACTTCGATATCAGAAGAAGTTTTAAATTTCCAATTATATAGTTTAAGCTCTTTTCTTAATTCTAAATAATTGTAAATTTCTCCATTATATGACAATACGATCTCATCATCCTGATATGGACATAAATTTTTTGATTTAAGATCAATTATTTTTAATCTTCCCATGCCAATTAAAATATTCTTATTTTTATAATAACCATTCTCATCTGGAGCCCTATGAGACTGAATATCTATCATTTTTTTTAACGAATTTAGGTCACCGTTTATAATTCCGCTAATACTGCACATTTTTTTATTTTTAAATACTTGATTTTAATTTCATAAAATTATTTGATTTAAAAATTTAAATAAATAATAATCTTATATAACTTAGATTTTTAAATAATATATGAATTTATAGGTTTTTTTAATAAAATTGCCATAATAAAATAATGATTTCAGTAATATTAGTTGTTTATAAGCCCAAAGAAAAATTATTAAAAAAATTTTTTAAGATGATTAATAATAAAAATAATTTAATAATTGTTAATGTAAACTATAATACTTTAAATAATTTTAATTTACTAAAAAAGACAAAAATAATTAATACTGGAAACGACGATTATGGAGCTGCAATTAACTTGGCTCTAAAAAAATGTAAAACTAAATATGCATTAATTTCAAAATAATTTTATGATTTCAATAATAATTGTTGTTTTTAAATCTAATAAAGAAATTTTAAATCGTTTTTTAAATAATATTGATGGCAATTTTAACTTAATTATTGTTGATAATTCAAATAATTACGATTTTTCTGAGATTAAATTACCAAAAAAAACTAAAATTATCAGAAGTAAAAATATTGGTTATGGTGCAGCTATTAATATAGCTTTAAAGAAATGTAAAACAAAATTTGCGATTATTTCAAATATTGATGTTTATTTTAAAAAGAATTTGATAAATAATTTTTATAAAATTGTAAAAAAAGTAATAAAGTTTTCTATATTAATACCAAATCATAGTAATCAACATTTTGATAAAAAAATATTTGAAACATACGAAGGTGAAGCGGCCACTATGTTTATAAACGTTAAGGATATAAGAAAAATTAAGTTTGATGAAAATTTTTTTTTATATTTTGAAGAGATAGATTTATTTTATAGATGCAAAATAAAAAAATTCAAAATTTTCAAAGTAAGAGATATTAAAATAAAACATAATAGATCCTCATCAATTTCTTTTAATAATAATACCGAATATGTAATGAAGTGGCACTATATGTGGTCTATGTTTTATTATTATAAAAAAAACTATAATTATTTTTATGCTTTGAAAAAGACTTATATTTTTTTAATAAAGGATTGTATTAAACTTGTGATCTATTTAATTATGTTAGATAGAAATAATTTTTCTATGCGTTTTCATAGAATTTATGGATTATTAAGTTCAATTTTGGGACTAAAATCATTTAAAAGACCTTAAGTCAAAAATTATTTTTTTTGAACTCACGAATTGTAATGTTAATACCCACTTTAATATCAGTAAATGATAATCTTCCAATATGTTTAAGTAAAAGTTTATTACTACCATGTGTTTTAAGCATTTCACCTTTTACGAAACCTTTATTAATAATTTTTGACATATAATTGGGAAATTTTTTAATAATCATTTTCACCAGCTGATTTGTTACAATTGGTTTGGATCTACAAATATTAAAAATTTTATTACTTAATTTTTTGATTACAGATAAATGTATGATTTTAACAACATCACCTACAAATGTAAAATCTCTATAATTTAAACCGTGATTATGTAGTTTTATAGACTCTTTTGTTTTGATCTTATTTAAAAATTTGTGAATGAACATGTCAGGTCTCCCAAAGGGACCATAAACTGTAAAAAACCTAAATATTAAAAAGTTAATATTGGTATTTTTAAATTTTTTTAATACTAATTTTTCAGACATTAGCTTTGTCTTTGCATAAGGATTTTTGGGGTTTGGTTTAAAATTTTCTTTTATTGGATATTTTTTTTGATCACCATAAATTGAACTAGAGGAACCAAAAATAAATTTTTTAATGCGATATTTTTTAGAAATATCACATATAACCTTTGTAGCCTCAACATTATTTATAAAATAACTTTTAGGATTTTTAAATGAATATAAAACACCAGGTTGTCCAGCTAAATGAATTACTACTGAAGGCCTATATTTAATAAATATATTTTCTAGACTTTTTTTATTTCTTAAATTTAATTTATTAAAAGAAAAATTTTTTTTTTTTTTAAGTATCGAAAGCCTTTTTTTTTTTATTTTAACAGAGTAATAACTATTTAGGCTATCAACTCCAACAATCTTAAATTTTTTAGAAATTAAATAATTCGACAAATGAAAACCGATAAACCCTGAACTCCCAGTTACTAAAATAGTATTTTTAGACATTATTTCAAAAGATAAGTAAAATCCCCTTTATTATTTATATTAACAAGTTTATATTTTTTACAGATATTTTTGTGAATTCTTTTCAATAATAAATTGGTTTTAAAAGATGGTTTTCTTCTTAAATCAAACTCAACAAGTATTTGACCTGGCAGAATGTTATTTTTTAATACTGATTTTAATGTTTCTATTTCTGCACCTTCAACATCTAATTTAAGTATATCAATTTTTTTTAATTCATATTGGTCAATTATTTTTTCGTAATTTATGGTCTTGGCTATGAATGGATTATTTTGTAAATAATTTGGCTTTTTATTTATAGATAAACTAACGTGACTAACTTCTGCGGGATAATAAAGTTTTAGTTCAATATTACTTTCAGACCAAATAGCTTTATCAATAAAAATTAAATTGTCTGGATTTGCTTTTTGCAAGTCATAACAATTTGGATGTAAATGACCACTCTCATTATAATCTTCTCTCTTTGTGTTGCCAAAATTATCTTTTATTTGATTAAAATAGATTTTTGATCTTGGTGTTGGGTCAAGTATGAAAACTTTTGCGTCAAATTTATTTATCATGTCTATATCAAAACTTGCATCCTCACCTAATCCACAACTCAATACTATTGGTTCTTTTAAATTTTTGTTAACTATGTCATATCCACCATAAGTAGTTCCAATTTTGATCAGACTTTTATTTTTTTGAAAAAAAGGATCAAATTTAAATAATTTAAAATTTATTTTATTAATAATTTTCTTTATCATTGAATATATAAAACCTTTTTAATTATATTTTTATATTTATTAAGTTTAAAGTTTCTTTTAATAATTTTATAAATCTCCTCATTTTCAATAATTTTGTTTGGATAATTAAAGTTTTGATATTCAAAGTTTGTTAATACAGAATTAAAAGTATTTTCTATGGATCTAGTATTAGTTGCACTTTTAGAAATTCCTAAATTTTGAGTAAATGTTTTTGTAGGATTTAGACATAATTTATTTTTATAAAAAATTGTTGCATACCAAAAAATAGCCCAAGAATTTAGTTGATTATTGTAATTTCTTAAAATTTGAGAATAAAAATTAATGGAATTGTCAAAGTTAAATTCTTTTATTTTATTTTTATTCCAATTATTAATAATTTTTTTTGGTTTTTTTTCAAAATGTTTCCATCTATCAAGCCACGTTCCCCAGCCCCAACAGTTCATGCCTCTAGTAAAGTAACAATCATGTTTGGTAGAAATATTAATATTGTAATTCCATCCTGAAATGTGCCAAACTTTTTGATTTTTCTCATATTTCTGAAGAGAATTGTTCATAAACTTTAGAAAAAAACTATTTACTATCAAATCATCTTCCAAAATTATTGCTTTTTTTTCTTTTTTGAGGGTATGAGTAACACCGTGAATAATATTTTTTGCTAATCCAAAATTTTTTTTTCTTTCAATTATTATTTTTTTTTTAAACCCTTTAAGTTTCCTGATATAGTCTCTTATATTTTTGATTTTTGGTTTATCGCTAATATTTTTTGGACCATCGGAAAAAAAATAAATTTTGCTCTCGTTGCATAATTTGTTCTTTTTTAATGAATTAATACAAGATTTTAAATTATTTAACCTGTTATAAGTAAAAACTATAATTGGTGCTAAATTTTTCATTCAATATTTTTTATATTAAATTTTCGAAAACAAATATAGATATAATAAAAAAATGAATAAATTAAGGATAATTTTTATTTCAAGTTTATCAAGATCTACAGAATCTTTACCTCAATTTATTGTTAGGACGATATTGTGTGAAAATCCAGTAGTTTTAATTGATGTTGGCAGTATTAGAGAAATTATAAAACACAATTTTAACGAATTTGTGGACAAACCATTTAATACGAATATTTTTGCCAATGGTATAAAATTTTGTATGGATAATATAAAAAAAAGAATTTAAAAAAAACATAGAAAGAATATTGTAGAAATGTTTAATAAAAAAAATTTTAAAAGACTATAAAAAAATTATTGATAAAGTAATTAATTATGAAAGTTAAATTTACAAATCTATTTCAACTAATTTCAGATAAACCAAAAATAATAAAAAAAATAAATTATTTAATTAAAAATTCAAAATTTGTTGGTGGTAAAGAAGTTGAAGATTTCGAAAAGAATTTTTCCAATTTTGTTAAAGCTAAATATTGCGTCTCTGTCGCTAATGGAACAGATGCTTTAGAAATTGCAATAGCATCATTAAATTTAAAAGAAAATAAGGAGGTTATACTGCCAGTTAATACCTGGATATCTACTGCTGAAGCCATTGTTAGTAATGGTCTTAAACCGATATTTTGTGATGTAAACTTATCAGATTATTCTATTTGCACCGAAGATTTAAAAAAAAAAATTAATAAAAAAACTGGAGCAATTATCGCTGTACATCTCTACGGAAATCCTTCAAACTTAAAAGAGATTAAGAAAATAGCGAAAAAAAAAAATATTAAAATTGTTGAAGACTGCGCTCAAGCTCATGGCTCAAAAATCGGGAAGGATCATGTTGGTATATTTGGTGATATCGGAACGTTTAGTTTTTTTCCTGGAAAAAATTTGGGTGGATTTGGAGATGGTGGTGCAATTCTTACAAATTCAAAAGAAATTTATGAATATGCCCTAAGAGCAAGAAATCACGGCGCAAAAATTAAATATGATCACAAGTTTTCAGGAAGAAATTCTAGACTAGATACGATTAATGCAGCTGTATTAAACATCAAATTAAAAAAATATAGTAACGTGATAAAAACAAGAAATAAAATTGCGAATGTTTATTTTAAACACTTAAAGAATGTTGGTGATATAAAATTGTTTAAATTAAATAAAAAAAATACACATTCATTCCATCAGTTTGTTATAAGAACAAAATATAGAAATAAATTAGCTCAGAGCCTGATAAAAAATAATATACAGACTATGATACATTATCCGTATATGTTGAATGAATTAAAATTTTTTGGCAAGCATAAAATAGTTAATGCAAAAAATCTAGGCAAAAAAATTTTAAGCTTACCTATTTCTGAAGAACATTCTTTAAAAGAAATTAATTATGTTGTTAAAAAAGTAAAGACTTTTTTTAAGAAAGAAATTAAATATTAATAAATTCCTTTTAGTAAATTTAAAGTATTTTTAATATCTTTATCTAAATTATTGCTAAATTTAATTTTGAATTTTTCAATCTTTTTTCTACTAACTTGATATGAATTTTGATTTAAAATAGGTGATTTTGTCTTTCGAATTTTAATTTTAAAATTATTTTTTCTAATAATGTTTAATATCTGTCTTACAGTATAATTACCAGTCAAAATATTGTAAGTTTGTTTATTAAATAAATTTTTTTTCACTATAAAATGTATTACCTTTACAGCATCACTTAAAGATAAATAAGGTCGATATTGATCTATTGCATTATTCCAAATTGGAATTTCGACTTTTAAAATTGTGTTTAAACAAAATTTGTTTACCGCTGTATGAAATCTCATTCCTTTAGATACTCCTGCAATAGTACCTAATCTAAGGGATACGAAATTAAGTTTATTTTTATTTTTTTTTAAATACTTCTCCTCCAACAATTTTATATGAGCATATGGACTTTGAGGCTTAAGTGATTTACAATTTTCATCCACCATGGAGTCTTGCTTGCCATAAACACTTGTACTAGACAAATGGATTAGTTTAGTTTTTTTTTTAATGCAAAAATTAACAATGTTTTTAAAAATTTCAAAATTATTATAATAAATAAGTTTTCTTATCTTGAAAGATTCTTCTGCATTTGAAATTGAAGCAAGATGAATGACTACATCAATATTATCATTTATTTGACTAAGAATTTTCTTATTTACTAAATTCCCATATATGAATTTAATTTTAATATTTTTATATTTAAGTTTGAAAAGAACATTAAGATTATTAGATCTCGCATTATCAATTAAATATACTTTTTTTAATTTTTTAAATTTATTTAAATTATTGAGTAACTCAGATCCAATATGACCCAAGGGACCTGTGATAAGCATTTTCATAAAATTATAAGTATTAATATTTATATCTTATTTATTTTGTTGGTTTTACAATATATAAAAGTTAAATAAAACATTTGTTTTTATGAGAAATAAAAAATTATTAAAACCTACATTATTGCGTATAAAAAAAATAAAAAATAATAATGGAACCCTTATACCATTATATTTTAATAAATTCCGTTCATTTAAAGCAAAAAGGATATTTATTGTTAAAGGTAATAAAAATTTCATAAGGGGTCAACATGCGCACAAAAAGTGTACTCAAATTATTATTCAAATAGATGGAGAAACTGAGATAGTCATAATAAATAAAAAAAAGTACAAATTTAAATTAAATTCAACACAAAATAGAATTTTGAGAATACCGCCAATGAACTGGGTAAATATTACATTCAAAAAAAATAAAAGTTCTTTTTTAGTTTTGTGCGATGTAAATTTTTCAAAAAGGGAATATATTTATAGTTTTAAAAAATTTCAAAAAAAATTAAATTCTAATGTTTAAATGTAAAATAACAAAAAAAAAAATCCCTCAAATTATTAATTTTGGAAGAATGCCAATAGCTAATGGCTTTTTGAATAAGAAAGATTTTAAGAAAGAATTCTTTTACAATATGGGAGTATCATTCTCTAAAGATGTTTCTCTAATGCAACTTAATAATCATCCAAGACCAGAAATGATGTTCAATGCAAACTACCCTTTTTTCACTTCAAGCTCAAAATTTATGAAAAATCATTTTAAAAATTATGCTAATTGGGCGAAAAGAAAGTATGTAAAAACAGATAATACAAGAATTATAGAAATTGGTTCTAACGATGGTACTTTTCTAAAAAATTTTAAAAAAAAAAATTTTCAGCACTTAGCTTTTGAGCCTTCAAAAAATGTCTCTGAAATCGCAAAAAAAAATGGAATAAATAGTATAACTAAATTTTTTAACAGAAAAAATCTAATTACTTTTGATGAGTTTGTTAATAAAACAGATTTAATTTTTGGAGCAAATGTTGTTTGCCATATTCCAGATTTATTAGAATTCATATTAACTTGTGATTTAGCTTTAAATGAAAATGGGAAAATTATTTTTGAAGAACCCTATCTAGGATCTATGTACAAAAAAGTCTCATATGATCAAATTTATGATGAACATATTTATATGTTTTCAATTAGTTCTATTAAAAAGATTTTCAATATTTTTGATTTTCAGCTTATAGATGTATTTCCCCAAAATACACATGGCGGATCTATGCGGTATGTACTTGAAAGAAAAAAAACAAATGTAAATAAAAAAATTAATAAATGGCTAGAGATCGAAAAACAAGAAAATATTGATAATATATCTGGAGCACTAGAATTTAAAAAAAATTGTGAGCTGTCTAAAGAAAAACTTCAATACAAATTAAACAATATTAAAAAGAAGGGAAAACTAATATGTGGATACGGAGCAACCTCAAAAAGCACAACAATATTAAACTATTGTAATATTGATTCTAAAATTATTGATTGTATTTTTGATACAACACCAAACAAAATTGGAAAATATTCACCTGGAATGCATATACCCATAATTGATTATAAATATTTTAGTAAACGATTTTATAAATACGCTTTTTTATTTGCATGGAACCATAAAAAAGAGATCGAAGAAAAGGAAGTGGGCTATCTTAAAAAAGGTGGTAAATGGATTACACACCTCTAAATTAGATCCAAAATCATAATTTAGAAAATTTGAGAATTTTAATATCTATAGAGCTTATTTGTCTCAATTATTTTGTAAATATACTAAGAAAAAATAAAGGTTTTAGGCAATCTTAGAAAAATAAATTTAGTTATTTTTATTAAATCTTATATTAATAAATGAAACTTAAAAAAATATGAGAACAATTATTAAAAATCCTTTTTTAGAATTTAATATGATTCTTTTCCCAATTTGGGTAGGTTTGTCTTATTTAATTTTTAAATCTTTTTTTGTTAATGAAAAATTAGCATTTTTAATTGCAATGTTAATTTTCGGAGAAACGCACTTTGCATCTACATATCTTTTTTATTTTAAAAAAGAAAATTTTAATTATCTTAAAGAAAATATAAACAAGTTAGTTTATGTCCCAATTATATTGCTCTCAGTTTATTTTTTTATTGGTTTAAAAAATATTGATGCTGCCATTTTAATTGCTGCAGTAGGATCAGGAATACATGTAACAAGACAATCGATTGGTATACAAAGGCTATATCAAGAAGTGAGAAATATAAATTATGAAATGTTAACTTATTTTGCTAGTGGCTTATTTCTTTTTATTGGTTTTTTAAGATTTTACTTAGATTATACAGAAAAGTCTTTAGGAACAAATTTATATTTAGATCAAGTATTTTTATTGTCTCAAAATTTAAATTTTTTTTATTTATTTGTATTTTTAGTACTATCTCTAGGTTTAATAAGTATTCTTGAAAAAACTAATTATAAAAAAAAGTTAGCAAACTTAACTGGAGTTGCATTGTACTCACCTTATATGTTTGTTGATCAAATTTTCGATGCAGCTGTTATTGGGGTGGGAGCACATTGGTGCCAATATTTGGCGATCAATTATAAAGTTTATTTCTACAAGGAAGTGATGAAACCAACTAAATTAATAATTATTTTATCTTTTATATTTATATATAGTTTATTTATGACCTACTATGGATATACTTATTTATTTGATGATAACGTAATTAATTTTTTGATTTTACTACCTTTGACCGCTCATATGTTTCACTTCTACACTGATGCGTTTATCTGGAAATTTTCAGATGAACATATAAGAAATACGGTAGGGAAAAAACTTTTCTCTTAGGGTTAAATAATATATCTAACTTAATAATTTAAAAAAAAATGAAACTGTTTGGTCTTATACTAACATTTAATTGTGAGAGATTTGTTGAAAAGACTCTTAAAAATATTCCATACAATAAATTCGATAAAATAATATGTTCCGATGATGGTTCAGCCGATGAAACAAAACAAAAATTTGTCAATAAAAATATTGAGTTTTTTTCTCATGAGCACTTAGGGTATGGAGGAAATTTATTTTTTGGGTTAAAAAAAGCTTTTGAAATGGGCGCAACACATGTTGTAGAAATTCACGGAGATGGTCAATATGATCTTGAAAATATTAATGATATAATAAAAAAATTTAAAATTGAAAATTCTGATCTTATTTTGGGAAATAGATTTTATAATTACAAAAATACTTTAAAGAATGGTATGCCAATACACATTTTTTTTGGAAATATTGTTCTTTCATTAATCGCAAAAATTGGTTTAGGTTTAAAATTAAAAGATTTTTTTCCAGGACAAAGAGCTTATAGTAAAAATTTTTATGAGATAATAAAAACTTACAAGCTACCTAAAGGCTACCAATTTAGTTTTGAGATTATTATGTTATCTAAGCTTCATAACTTGAAAATTTCTTCCGTTAACTGTCAATGTAATTATAAAGGAGAGAAATCAACAGCGCCCTTGCATTACCTTTTTAGCGGTTTCTATCATTTAATAACCTCAATTTTTTTATTTAGACTCGATAAAAAAAAAATTCTTAAAAGAAAAAAATAGTGTTGAATGTTTTTTTTTGGTAAATAATTACTAATGAAAATTAAAAAAATTCAAAATAAAAACACTTTCAGGTTTTTTAATTATAAATGGAAAAAAGTACCAACTTGGGCAAAAGATACTGATAAAAGGTATGTAGAATGGTACTTAAAGAGATACGGATATAAAAATAAAAAAAATTTTACAAAATTTTTAAAAAATAAAAAAAATATATTGGAAGCAGGTTGTGGTCTAGCCAGAGACTCAAGATTATTTGCATCCCTTAATAAAAGAGCTAATGTTTACGCGTGTGATCAAAGCTTGGTTGCATTAAAACATGCAAAAAAAGATTTAAAAAAATTTAAAAATATTCGTTTTTTTCGTCAAGACATTACTAAAAAATTCAAAATTAAAAGAAACTTTGATTTTATTTCTGCTGATCAAGTTTTGCACCATACACCTGATCCAGGAAAAACGCTTAAAAATCTTTTTTCTATTCTTAATAAAAATGGCTATTTAAACTTTTTTGTATGTAAAAAAAAGAATGTCCATAGAGACTTTATAGATGATCATATTATGAATTATTTTAGTAACAAGTCAGCTAAACAATTATGGGATTTTGCTGAAGATGTTACAAAATTTGCCAAAAGTCTTCATGACTTAGGAATTAAAGATGTGAAATTTAAAGGGAAAAAATATAAAAATTTACAACTATTTACTCATTATAATAGTTTTAGGCTCTGGTATGATCCAAAATTAAAGTTTGATTTGTGCGTTAGCTCTAACTATGATTGGTTCTCAAATAATCCAAGGTATGATTTGATTGATCTAAAAAAATATTTAAGAAAAAATTTAAAAAAATATAAAATTGTCAGAAAATACGAAGATGATGCAAGCGTTTCAATGATTATAAAAAAAGTTTAAATAAATTGAATTATAATTTAATTATGATTATTGATTATGTAATTAACTTATTTAAAAAATTGTGAAAAAAATATTAATAACAGGTTCAAGTAGCCGATTTGCACAATCTTTAAAAAAAGTTTTGTATGGTGAAAATATTTTTTATACATCTAGTGAGGAATTAGATATTGTAAACATTGATTCAGTTGAAGAAAATGTAAAAAAAATTAAGCCAAATATATTCATACACTTGGCAGGTTTATCAAGACCTATGGATATTCATGAAAAAAGTATTGAAGAAAGTATTGATAAAAACATCATCGGAACTTGCAATGTAGTCAAGGTCTGTAAAAAACACGACATTAAGTTGATTTATATTTCAACTAACTATGTATATCCAGGTAAGGCTGGAAATTACAAGGAAGATGATGGCTTGAAACCTATAAATAATTATGCATGGTCGAAACTTGGTGGAGAGTCAAGTGTGATGTTATACAGAAAATCACTTATTTTAAGGCTTGCAATGTCTGAAAAACCTTTTGTACATAACGAAGCATTTACAGATGCTAAATCAAATTTTCTTTATAGAGATGACGTAGCAAAAATAATACCTCGTTTGCTTGATTATAATGGAGTTATTAATGTTGGGTCTAAAAAAACAGAGTCAATTTATAATTTTGCAAAAAAAACAAAACCGAATGTAAGGCCAGTTAGTGTTGAAAAAGTTAAAAATTTTCCAATAGATAGTTCTGTAAATATAGAAAAATTAGAAAATTTAGTCAGTAAAAAAAAATTAGATAATTCTAATAATATTAAACCGATCAAAAAAATTTATTCCGCTGGCCCATCTGTCACCCAATTAGAAAGAGAAATAGTTGATAATATGATGAAATATGATTGGGACAATTATAAATATGTTGAAAAATTTGAAAAGGAATTCGCAGATTATCATAATAGAAAATACTGTTTAATGACACCTTCCTGCACTATGGCTATTTATTTATGTTTAAAAACTTTGGATATAAAAAAAAATGATGAAATTATTGTTCCAGATGTTACGTGGACTGCCTCGGTCAGTCCTATTGTAGAGATTGGTGCTAAACCAATATTTATAGATATTAATGAAGAAAACTGGTGCATTAAAACAGATCAAATTAAAAAAAAAATTAATAAAAGAACTAAAGCAATTTTAGCAGTAGATTTATTTGGGAATTTACCAAACATGAAAGAATTAAAAAAAATATGTAAAAAAAACAAAATATTCCTTTTAGAAGATTCTGCTGAAGCTTTAGGTACAGTATACAACGGTGTAAAAGCTGGTAAATTTGGTGATGTAAGCTTTCACAGTTTTCATCGAACTAAAACAATTACTTCAGGAGAGGGTGGTGTATTATTAACAGATAATAAAAAAATTTTTCTTAAAGCAAAACATCTAAGGGACCTTGGGAGATCAGAGAAAAATTCATATATTGCAGACAATGTAAGTTTAAAATATATGCCATCAAATTTACAGGCTGCAATGGCATATGGCCAATTTAAAAGATTAAAAGAACTTTTAAGTATTAAGAGAAATATTTATAATCAGTATAGAAATAATTTTTCTGATCTAAAAGTTAATTTCAATATAGATAATTCTAATTTTAAAAATGGGTTTTGGGCAACAGTTGTTGTTTTTGACAAAAAGTATAAAGTAAACATTCCAAATTTAATCAAATTTCTTAAAACTAAAAATATATATTCTAGGGAATTTTTTAGACCTTTATCTTCACAACCGGCATATAGAAAATTTACAAATAGTAATATTAAAAAAAAAAACAAAATTTCTTATAGCTTGTATAAAAATGTATTGGTTTTACCTTGCCACTATAATCTTCAAAACGATGATATTAGGAAAATAACAAAAAGTATTACTAAATTTTTATTAAAAGACTTTAAAAAATGAACTTTATGAGTTAAAAAACTCTCTCTAAATGAAAAAAAATTCAAATATTTTTTGGAGTAAGAGGGCGATAAGTAAAAAAGTGCCTGGATCAAATGATCCTTTTTTAGATTTTTTTGAAACAAAAAAAATAATCTCACTAATTAAAAAAAAAAATAAACTAAACATACTCGATGTAGGATGTGGCAGTGGAGAATTATTACAGGAAATAAATAAGAAAAATAAGATTAAGTATGGTCTAGGTATTGATTTTAGTAAAGAAATGATCTTGAAAGCCAATAAACAAAATAATTTCAAATCAATACAATATTTTAATTTAGATATGAATTATTTACATAAATTAGAAAAATTAAGATTTATAAAATTTGATTTCATTATTACTAAAAGGGCAGTGATAAATGTTTTATCTAGAAAAAAGCAATTGAAAATACTCAATAGTTTTGGAAAATATCTAAAGAAAAATGGAAAAATTTATGCATGTGAGTGTTCGAGAGACGATCAACAAAATATCAATAGAATTAGAAAAAAATATAATTTAAGTCCGATAAATCCACCATGGCATAATCTTTATTTTTCAGACAAGTTAATTACAAAATATAAGTTTAAAAAAATAAAACTGTTGAAAACGCACGATTTTACCTCGATGTTTTACTTCGTATCTAGAATAATAAATGCTCTTGATAAAAAAATTATAAGAAAAAAATTAAAATTTGATGATAATATTAATAAAGTAGGATGGATACTAGACTCAAATCTTATCAAGGGATATTCCCAAACAAAAATTTACGAATTTTCTAGAAAAAATTAGGATATTTTTTAATATTTAAATAGTATCTGAAAAAGTTATTTTTTTGATACTAGATAGCCTCTTGGTTGAGTTGAAAATAATAATCTAAAACTGATATTTTTATCTACTTTAAATTTATTGGGGTTTTTTTTCATAAATTCATTTAATGCTGTTTGTGGGTTTTTTTCTTTGTTCCACTCTCTTTTTCTGTGATTTTGTACTGGTATATCATTAATGATTGTATCTCCACAAATTAAATACTGACCTTTTGCTACAAAATTTGAATATAACTCTAATTCTTTTAAAACATGATCATGAGTATGATTAGAGTCCAATATAATTAATACCTTTTTTGATTTTTTAATTAATTTTTTAATTTTAATAACTATTAATTTATCAATACTGCTGCCTCTTATCAGTTTAATTCTATTTTTTAAAATTTTATTTTTATTTATAAGTTTTCTCACACGAGAAGGTATAAATATATCAATTCCTATAAATTTTTTTCCACCTATTAAATTTAAGATTGATGCATAAAATAATGCACTTCCACCCCAAGCTATACCAGTTTCTATTATATAATCAGGTCTAGTATTAAAAATTATTTCTTGAATTTGAAACATGTCCTCAGGCAAGTTTAATAATGGTGCTCCAAGCCATGTTGATTTATGGACCCACCTGTACTTATCGGCCCTTATTAAAACATCAAGAGCTTTTTTTTGAAGCACCTTGTCTTTTTTCATTTTTTTTAAATATAGATTATTTAATTTATGAAATTGTTTTAGGTTTAAAATTTTTTTTTTCATTCTTTAATAAACTTTAATATTCTATATTAACTATTGCAAACTTATAAAACTTTCAATATTTTTATAAGTATACTTCTTAGTAAGTAAATAATGAATTATGAATTGATAAAATATTTTTTATGTGTTAAGCAGTTTTTATGAAATTTTTTTTCATATATTTGCTAAAATTACTAAAAAAAATTTCATTTGTTTTTGGATATGAATTAACCATTAAAAAAAAAAAGTTCACATTTTTAAATATATACAAAACCTACAAAGAAGCGTTAACTGCCTCAAAAAATAATACAACTTACATTACCAAAGAATTTCAAAAAAGATTTAAATTATCAACATTAGATGACATTATAGTTACAGATGAATTTAATATTTTACCTTTATTTTGCGCTCTATCGATAGATAAATTTAATAATAATGATTTACGCTTTCTAGATATTGGCGGTGGCCATAATCCGTTTTTTTTATATGTTTTAAAAAGTTTAGGAAAAAAATACAAATTTCAAGTTTTGGAAGAAAAAAATTTTGATATAGAAATTCCACCTCAATATAAAGAATATTTAAAATATGTGAATAAATTAGAAGATGTAAAATTTGAAAATTTGTGCGCTGTAATATTTGGTTCAAGTATTCAGTATATCGAAGATTATAAAATTATACTTAATAAGATATTTGAAAATAAAATCAAATATATATTTATAACAAAAACTTTTTTTACTAATAAATCTGAAAATATAATTACTTTACAAAATAATTTGGAAAATGTGAAATTTCCCAATATATTTTTTTCTTTTACAGAACTAAATAATTTATTTATTGATAATAATTATAAACTAATTTTTCAAACAAAAAGAATGTTGGGAAAATATACTCATAATGCCTTAGATAAAAAAGACTTTTTTATTAAGGACCTGGTATATAAGTTAGATAATAAAAAGTAATTTTTCTAATTTACAAGCTGCAATGGCTTATGATCAATTTAAAAGATATAAAGAATTGTTAAAAATTAAAAGAAATATCTTTAATCAGTATAAAAATAATTTATTTTATTTTTTAATTTCAATTTATAAATAGATTTTTTCTTTGGGTACTATATGTCCTGGTTTTAGTTCCTCAACAATTTTACCTTCGTTATTATAAAAATTTAATATAATTTTTTTGTAAATTCTAAATAAAAAATTGTATTTGTTAATTCTATTGAGCGCCCATCCCAATATATCAAAAAAAAAGAAAAAATATTTATAAAAGTAAAAATTTCCAAAAAAAATTTTTTCACGTTTTAAAATATCTTGTATGAGATTTTTTTTTTTTGAAAAAAAGTATTTAAACCATTCGTATCTATTTTTAAAAACTTGATATAAAAAATGAGTTGAACCTTTTTTTAGTTCTCTCTTTTTTATACCAGACCATCTTAACAGGGATAATTTATCAAAATATTTTATACGTCCAGAATTTAAGGTTAATAAATTTTGTATCAAACTAGCTGATCTCATATCTTCTAATTTGGACTTATTTATTATTATCCAAATTTTTTTTAAATTTTTTCTTCTATGAAGATAATGGGCTGATCTAAATCCAATATTAAACAAATATCTGAAAAAAAAGTATTTGAAATCTAAATTGTAAACACCATATCGATAATGAAAGCCATACCTATCTTTGATTATTTTAATTTTATTTTCTAAATAGACAAAGCTATATACATTCCCTCCAACGGCAGAATAATCCTTATTTTTAATTAAGAAATCTTCTTTTTCTTTAATTACCTTAAAATTTAATAGGTCATCTTGATCACAAAAAAAAATGAATTTTTTTGTGCATTTATTTATTCCTTTAAGTATCTTTATGAGAAATTCTTTTTGGTTTTTATCTTCTCCAAAATAGAAATATTTTTTTTTTTGCTTTAGTCTATCAAAGATTTTCTTTTGTTTTTTTTTGCTTCCATCAGCTATAATAAATTCAGCTTTAACATTCTGGTTATTAATATGACTGACTAGTTTTTTTGAAAAAAATTCCTCATCTTTTATTAAAATCAAAAAACTAGTATATTTTATTTCTATTAGTGGTTTCATTAAATTTTTATAACTCTAAAAAATATTAACTAAATTAATATCATCTTCTAAATTGATCTATTTAAATCTTTTGGATAAATAAATTTAATCATTTTATTTTTTTTAATTTTTTTCTTTAGATAAGAAGAATCATAAAAAAAGTCATCCTGCATTCTAAGATTTTTTAATTCTGTCTGGATTTTTTTTGTTTGAGTACTTTTATTTCCTATGTAACCAATATTTTTTGTTTTAGAAAATAGATAATCTTGGAAAGAGGTTTTTGCTATTTTATTTTCACCTATATGAATTACATTCTCAATCCTGTGATTTTTTTTCATATATTAAAATAGATTTCTAAAAAAATTTTTGATAGGGTTTTGTGATTTAAACCTGAAATTAAATCTAATAATTTTTCTTAAAGAATTTTTATTATGAATTTTACCTGCAAAATGTGGAGCATTAGTATCAAAAAATATTGTCGTACCAAAGTTTCCGTTTAAAGGAGAATAATCTTCTATCTTTAAGTTTTTTATCTCATTCTCTTGCCTTTTTTTATAATCAGGTTTTAATTCTTTTCTAAAATTCTCATAATTGTTGGGATCAACTTTTGCCATATACAATGGACCATCCTCGATGGTAACGTCATTTAAATAAACCATTGCTTTTATTTTTCTTACTTTATCTATATGTGGAATGAATGGTAATTTTTTAGGCTCGTAAATACTTTCTACAGATTTTACAAACCAAATATCGTCAAATTCAATATTGTCTAATTTATTATCTTTTATTAAACTTAAAATATTTTGGTTGAGCTTATTTAAATTATTAAATTTTATTAAATCCTTTTGATCATTAATTATTGAGGTATTTTCATATCCATTGTCACTATATTTTTTATCATTATATATATTTTCATATTCTTCTAAAATTTTGTTATCTAAATAGAATATATTATTATCTATTTTTTTGTATCCATCTGAACTAATATTTAGCTGTATATCTGGCATAATTTTCTTATAAAATATTAATATAAATAAACATACTTTAATTTCAAAAATTTATTAATAACTTTATGTTCTGAGCTTAAATTATGAAAATTTCCCACATTTCCTGCTTTTTCCCAATAATGAGATCTTTTTGTCATATCCTCTGATAAATCAAAACCGTACAAATGAGGTTTAATTCCTGATGCAATACATAATAATATGAAATAAAATCCCACAGAAAAATTTTTTTTTCTTAGTAAAATTTTTATTAATTCACTAAAAATATCTATATTCTTAATAAAATTTAAACAAATAAGGAATTGTAAATATCTATTTTCCAAAAAATAATACTGGTTTTCTATCTTAATATTTTTATTTTTTTTCTCATCACTAATTTTATTTGGGCTTATAGTTAATATTTTCATATTTTTTAGTTTCAATACAAAATCATCATCTTGATCACTTTCTTCCCAGCCTAGCCCTGTCTTAATTTTAGTACGTTCAAAAGTAGCATTATTTATTACTCTGAGTGTAGTTTTTGTTCCTACATAATCTTCATAATTTTTTAATTTTGCTTTATTAAATCTTATAACATCATCATAGCCATCGATAACTTTACCTGATTTTTTATTTATTATACACGAACTATTTCCAATAATCGCAATACTCTCACTTAGAAAAATATGTGGATTAATTAATCTTAATTTTTTTTTCATTTACAAAACTTATTTCTAATTATTAAATTTTTACTAAGTTATTATTTTCAATTCTGTAATTTTCATCGCAAATTGAATGAATTTTTGGTGAGTGAGAAATCAATATTATTATTTTTTTTAATTTAAGTTCTTTTATAACATTTAAAAAATAGCTTTCGATTTTGTTGTCTTGAGCACTAGTTGGCTCATCCAGTATGATTATTTCTGGAGATTTATATAAAACCCTTGCTATTGCAATTCTCTGTTTTTGACCACCTGATAATTTTAAACCAAGGTCTCCTACCTGACTATTAAAACCTTTTGAGATTTTATCAACAAAATCTTTTACGCCAGACTTTGTAATTGCCTCTTCAAATTTTATTTGATCAATCTCTTGATTTTGTGAAAATGTAATATTGTTTTTTATTGTATCGCTTGTAAGAAATTGTGATTGTGAAACATATCCAATTAGTTGTCTCCAATCTTTAAGATTTGAGTGAATATCCTGTCCATTAAATATTATACTTCCAATATTTGGTTTCAAAAAACCAGCAATTAAATCTACCAAAGTACTTTTGCCGCTCCCATTATCTCCTTGTATTCCAATTATTTTATTTTCATTAAATTCAATATTAAGATTGCTAAATATATTTTGATCTTGGTTATAGCCAAAAGAAACATTTTTAAGAATTAATTTTTTGCTTTTTGATAAATTAAATGATTGTCCAGTGGTATTATAAATAATATATTTTTTTTTTTTTAATTCTGCTAATTGCAAAATTACTTCATCGATTTGAACTGTAGAAAATTTTATTACAAGCAAAGAATTGTTGATAGCAACGGATAAGGGAAGCGATCTTAAGAAAACTAAAAAAAAGAGTCCTAGTTTCGGTAAAATTTCAATTAAATCATTACCATTTGCAACGAGAAAAAAAATAAAAAATGCAAGACCCAAGACAGCTAACAACTCCAAAAGAAGTTTAGGCAAAAGAGCAAAAATAGCCCGCTGTATATCTATTTTTGCAAGTTTATTTTCATTTTTTTTGAAAAAATTTACAACATTATCCTCATAATTAAATAATTTTATCTCTCGTATACCTAATATTGTATCATTTACATTCTTCTGCTTGTATTGATGAAATTCTCTATTTTTGATTGATAAAGATACTGCCCGTTTTTTTAAAATTAAATTATAAATCAGTATAAATGATGACAAAAATAAAAAAATTAGAAGAGTAGTTTTAGTATCAATTTGTAAAAGAAATAAAAATAGAAAGATTACAAGTATTAGATGCTTAAAAATCATTATATAATTATAAAAACCGTGGGTAAATTGAGTAGCATCAGTATTTATCATCCTTCTTATATTATCAAATCCAGCTTCGATTATTTCTTGTAGGGAGCTTAGTGTAAAATATTTATAAATTGATGAGTTAATATCCACTTGTATTTGCCACACTATTTTTTTTAGCTTGTATTGAAAGTACAACATTACTAATAATTTAAATGCTATAATAATAACAAGAAGGACAAGTACATTGTTTAAAGTTAAAAAAGAAGAAAGCTCGAATGATGTTAATTTATTTAAATAAATAAAAATTGAGTTGTTATTAATAAAATCATTATTTAAGGGTATTGATATTACTGGAATTATTAATGTGAAAGTTATTAACTCTAATAAAACAAGGATTAATGATACGATTAGTATATATATAGCTGAAATTCTATTTTTGCGACCTATGACTTTTAATACTTCTAAAAATTGAGATAACATTTTCTATTTAAGCTAATATCATTAGATTTTTGTATATGAAGATATAATCCCATTAAAGTCGCCATTTTTAAAATCTAAGTTGTTTTTGTTACAAAATTCTTCAAGGGCTTTTGTTTCTCCACCTAAAGTATTTTCATCTACTGCAAGTATACATCCTTTTGAAAAGAATGGATATAAGACTTCTAAAGAGTTGATAGCTGTATTGTAATCATTACAGTCTATGTAAACTATAGAAATCTTCAAGTATTCCTTTCTAAACTTTTCTTCGGTGTTTAAAAAATTTTGCAACGAATTAGGGAGTTGTCCTTTGACAATATTACATTCATCTGTAAGACCTTCATTTAGCAATTTTAGTTTGACGGTTTCATAAATATTTTGACTATTTTTTACAAAATCAGGATTGCCATCTAAAACACTTTTTGGATAACCTGAAAAAGTATCAAATCCAAAATATTTCTTTGAACTTGTTAAATTATAAAGTTTTAATAAGTTTCCAAAAATTACTGCATTTCTCCCCATTCCTGTACCTAACTCGATTATATGCCCAGGCACATCTTTGGTTCTAATAAATAAGTTATTTACACCTGTTATATATTTTACTTTCTCTGATGTAATATCCTTATCCCAAATTCCTTTTTCTAAATATGTGTAAATAATTGATTTGAATATTTTGCGTAAAAAGTTTTTAATCATAAGACGTATTATTCAATCTAATAAAAATAGTTTTGTTTTGATAATTGAATATCCGTAAAATTCTTTTATGATTTAATGACTGAAGCATCATATCTTTTTATGTTTAATTTTTTTAGCACATTATGTTCAGCAGAGAGATCATGTCAATACCCAATTTTTTGATCTTTGTAGTAATGTGTGCTTTGTGTCATATCCTCTTCTAAATCAAACACAAAAATATTTATTTTGATACTAGATGCTATACATATAAGTATAAAACAAAAACCAACTGAAAAGTTCTGGTCTTATTAATCAAATTTTTTTCATTTTAGTCTTTTAGAATTTTTAACAATTTTTTTTAATAAATTTAAATCTTCTTCAGTATCTATATCGAAAGCTTCAAGTTTAGGTACAATCATTGGCCTCGCATCACTGTAAATTGATTTCTTATTTGAATTAAGATTTTTGATAAAAATACAATTTATTACACCATTAGGATGATAATATTTTTTTTGACTCTGACTTTGTGTATTTCCTGTAATTAAAGGAGAATTTTTAAATTCAGGCTTCCATTTTAGATTAGTAATTGAAATTGCAAACTTGATATGAAAATCATATTCACTGACAGAAAAAAGATTAATCTTATTTTTTAATGATAATTTTATTGCTTTGACAATACTATTGACTGATCTCATTGGACAAGTAGGTAGTAACTGAACTAACAAATCATCACTTTTAAGATCAAATTTTTTTGTTAAATCAGATTTTATATAGTCAAATATTTTAGATTTAGTACTTGAGTGTACTATATTCCTGTGATCAAAAATTAATCTTTTAGTAATTAATTTATTTTGTTTTAAGTATTTCAATAAGATCTGATAATATTTTTTTGAATCTGAGCTAAATATTATCTTATCAAATTTTTTTGATTTAATAGCTTTTGAAACTGTCCAATAAATAAGAGGTCTGCCGTTAATAAGTCTAATATTTTTATTCTTAATTCTTGTAGATCCTGATCTTGCTGGAATAAAACAAATTATTTCTGATTTTTTCATTTTTTTTTAAAATATTATTTAAGATATTTTTCTAATTTTTTGATTTGTATCTGTTTTTTTATTTTTTCATAAACTTTTTTACACATTCTCATTTCTTTTTTATCAATTTCTTTTAGAGGAGATCTTTCGTATCTCTTAAAATTTTTATTCAGCTCTAAGAAAGCTTTAATAGTTAAATGCCAACCATATTTATCTTTAATCTTAAAAAATGGTTCTTCAATAGTTTTTATCAATAAAGCCATTTGTTTAGAGTCTTTTAATTTATAATAATTGTAAAAATCGATTGCAATTTTTGGATTTAAATTAGAAACACCTGACAACCAAGATGTGCAGCCATATTTTGCTGCTTTTAACCACTGTTTTTTACCTCCTCCAGATGTGATTATTATCATCTGATTAGAAATTTCTTCACATATCCGTCTCGTATAAGTTTCATTTTTAGCATCTTCTTTCATAGCTAAAAACTTGTTCAATTTTGAAATTTTTCTTAAAACTTCTAAAGAATAATAAACAAATGGAGGATCACTAGATATTCCATTTTCTAAAATTTGTTGATGAAGTAATAAGAAACAATTTGTTTTTTCATGAACTTTTTTAAAATGACCGTAGAGTTGATCATCTGAATAATACTTTTCACCAAAAATAAGGCTAACAATATCTGCACCATTTTTTTTAAAATAATTTACATACTTAACGGTTTGTTCAGTAGAACAATGATAGGGTTCTGCGCAAATTATTATATTCTGATTATTTAACTTTTTTACTTGTTTTATGCAGAAAAGGTTGATTTTCAATATTTCTTTTTCACTTAAAAGAGTGAATCTTGAATTATAAACCATTATATAAAAATTCGTTGCCCCTTTTGAATAGAGATAATTAATGTATTTTTTTAATGATAAATAATCAATTTCACCTTTTTTAGTAAATGGTGTAATAATAGAAAATATTGGACCTTTTAACTTTCTTTGTATATGAGATATTTTATCCATGAATTTCTTTCAAAAAATAACTAAAAATCAAACGTTCTTTATAGCAGAAATAGGAATAAACCATAATGGAAATATTGATACTGCTTTAAAACTAATTGAGTCGGCAAAACTTGCTGGTTGTGATGCTGTAAAATTTCAAAAAAGAACTCCTGAAATTGCTACACCCAAAAGTTCTTGGGATGTGGTCAGAGACACTCCATGGGGAAAAATGAAATATATTGAATATAAAAAAAAAATTGAGTTTGGAAAAAAAGAATATGATCTTATAAATAAATTTTGTAAAAAAAATAATATTCTTTGGACTGCCTCATGTTGGGATGCGCCATCAGTAAAGTTTATAGAAAAATATAAGGTAAAGTTTCATAAAGTTCCATCAGCCTGTATCACTGACATGTCATTGCTCAAAGAATTTAAAAAAAGTAAAAAACCAATAATAATTTCAACTGGTATGAGTACAGAAAAACAAATTAAAAGAGTGGTTAAATTCTTATCACAAAAAAATTTATCTATATTACATTGCAATAGTTCTTACCCTGCTCAAAGTCATCAATTAAATTTAAGATATATGGAAAAACTCCATAAGATGTTCAATAAATCGGTTATTGGGTACTCTGGTCATGAAATGAATTTATCATCATCGATTGCTGCTGTTGTTTTGGGTGCAAAAATAATTGAAAGACACATAACATTAGATAGGTCAATGTGGGGAACAGATCAACAAGCCTCCATAGAACCTCTAGGCTTTGCAAGATTAATAAAAGATGTGAGAGCTGTGGAGAAGTCTCTAGGAAAGCCTATAAAAATAGTTTATCCAGAAGAAAAAAAAATTATGCTGAAGCTAAGGAAATATCTATAATTAATATTTTTTAATGGTAGATAAGAAAAGAAAATCAAATACAAATGTATGATGAATTTTTTTCAAAAATTAAAATTTTTTATTAAAAAAAAAATATATGATAATTCAAAATCTTGGCAACATTGGTCTTCTCACGGAGCAGGACCTTATTTTAGAGAACATATTGAAGAAATTTATTTAGGAAATATACCAGCAAGATATCAAAGAATAACTAAATTTGTGAAAGGTCCATCAGTTATTGATATTGGGTGTGGTGAAGGATTATTGCCTTTGGCATTAGCTAATAAAAAAAAAGTTTTAGGGATAGATGCATCAGAAAAAAGGATTAACATTGCAAAAAAACTACAAATAGAAATTTTTACAAAAAGTAAAAATAATGTTTTTTTTAAATGTGAAGATGCAAAAGACTTTATTCTAAAAGATAATCATGAGTGCAAAGCGATTATTTTTAATAGGTCTTTATACCACTTTGAGGAAGATATACATAAAATCTTAAATGCAATTAAAATTTCAAAATCAATTAATGAGTTAATTTTAGTTGGAAATAACGATAAAAGAAATATGTCGCCAACCCAACATCGCTTAGGTGAATGGATTAAATATTCTCAAATTAAAGGAATGATTGAAGTATTTAATTTAATAAATTATAAATACGATGTGGTGCGTGATGATATTAATGATCCGATTGTTTATGGAATCAAAAATTTATAAAAGTTTAAACTAATTAAATGTTTGGTTTTAATCTTTTTAAAAAAAAATTTGCTTTTAGGTATATTAAAGTACCAATCAAAGAGATTGTGTATTGTCCAGTCCCTCGACTTTCGAAAGATGTTTGTGGGTCTCCTATGAGTGGTAATTGGGATATAAGTATTAACAATATATCAATTTTTGATCATACAAAAATAAAAATGTGTTTAGATCATTGGATTAATGGAAAAAGTTGGGAAGATACTGGTATAATAGACTTACATCTATATCATGTTAGAGAATATGGTAAATCAAGTCATGGATGTGCCTATGATGATTTTAAGAAAAGGTATGAAAGCCTTGATAGGCTTAGGGAAAAAATAAAAAATAATTATAATGAAGATTTTCTGTTAGGCAAAAATAGAAATGATACAAATTATTTTCACGATGGAATTTTATTTCATGTATCTAAAAGATCTAAAGTGCTTAATAATTTACCAAACAAATTATTATATGAAGAATTAAAGCTTTTGTATCCAAATTTTGTAAAAAGAAGTTCTGAAAAAGAATTAATTTTTGATAACTGGAAAAAGAAAGATATTTATCCTTTTTTTGGCGGCTCTGGATGTCATAGATTAGCTATAGCTTTATCGCTAGGATTAAATTATGTACCAGCGTCACTAGGAATTTGGCATACCGATTTGGATAAGTCTGTTATAAATAGTTTAATTGATAAAGTTTCTTAATTAAAAAAACTTAAATCTGAGCCTGTGAAGATATCACTCCATTAAAATCGATATTTTTGAAATTTAAATTTTTAAACTTTTTAATAATATTATTTCAATAAAATTTTTTTCAGTGCATAAATCAAGCCAATTGAGCTATTAGTACTGGTCAGCTACATGCGTTACCGCACTTCCACACCCAGCCTATCAACGTGGTGGTCTACCACGGCTCTATAGGAAGAACTAGTTTTAAGGTGAGTTTCCCGCTTAGATGCTTTCAGCAGTTATCTCGTCCATACTTAGCTACCCGGCACTGCAGCTGGCGCTACAACCGGTCCACCAGTGGTATGTTCAACCCGGTCCTCTCGTACTAGGGTCAACTCCTTTCAATTCTTCTACACGCATAGCAGATAGGGACCGAACTGTCTCACGACGTTCTGAACCCAGCTCACGTACCACTTTAATTGGCGAACAGCCAAACCCTTGGGACCTGCTCCAGCCCCAGGATGTGATGAGCCGACATCGAGGTGCCAAACACTGCCGTCGATATGAGCTCTTGGGCAGTATCAGCCTGTTATCCCCGGCGTACCTTTTATCCGTTGAGCGATGGCCCTTCCACTCAGAACCACCGGATCACTATGACCGTCTTTCGACTCTGCTCGACTTGTCAGTCTTGCAGTCAGGCAAGCTTATGCCATTGCACTCTACGAACGATTTCTGACCGTTCTGAGCTTACCTTCGCACGCCTCCGTTACTATTTGGGAGGCGACCGCCCCAGTCAAACTACCCACCATACAATGTCTTGATGCCGGATGACGGCAATCAGTTAGATATCAAGAAAAACAAAAGAGGTATTTCACTGGTGACTCCACAAAAGCTGACGCCTTTGTTTCAATGTCTCCCTCCTATGCTAAATATGTTTTTCCTAACACCAATGTAAAGTTGCAGTAAAGGTGCACGGGGTCTTTCCGTCTAACTACGCGAACTCCGCATCTTCACGGAGAATTCAATTTCACTGAGTTGATGTTGGAGACAGCGGAGAAATCGTTACGCCATTCATGCAGGTCGGAACTTACCCGACAAGGAATTTCGCTACCTTAGGACCGTTATAGTTACGGCCGCCGTTTACTGGGGCTTCAGAAATGAGCTTGCACCCATCGCATTAACCTTCCAGCACCGGGCAGGCGTCAGACCCTATACATCCACTTACGTGTTAGCAGAGCCCTGTGTTTTTGATAAACAGTCGCTTCTCCCTGGCTTGTGCCACCTTTAAATAGTTGCCTATAAAAAGGTCTTCTTTATTCCGAAGTTACAGAAGCATTTTGCCGAGTTCCTTCAACATCATTCTCTCAAGCGCCTAAATATACTCTATTAATCCACCTGTGTCGGTTTAGGGTACGGTCTTATGATGGAGCTATTTCCTGGGACTTTTTCGCAGCAAGTTCAATCCATTAAGAACTCACAACTTACAAAATCCGTCACTACCATCTGGTCAAGGAATATTAACCTTGTTCCCATCGACTACGGCTTTCGCCCTCGCCTTAGGGGCCGACTAACTCTGCGCGGATTAACCTTGCGCAGAAACCCTTGGATTTTCGGCGATAAAGTTTTTCACTTTATTTATCGTTACTTATGTCAGCATTCGCACTTCTGATACCTCCAGGATCCCTCGCGGGTATCCCTTCGCAGGCTTACAGAACGTTCCGCTACCGCTTATAAAACTCGAAAGTTTTATAAACCCACAGATTCGGTATGTGATTTTAGCCCCGTTACATCTTCGGCGCAGAAACTCTATTAGACCGGTGAGCTGTTACGCTATCTTTAAAGGATGGCTGCTTCTAAGCCAACCTCCCGGCTGTTAAGGAATTTCCACATCCTTTCACACTTAATCACAATTTCGGGACCTTATCTGGTGGTCTGGGCTTTTTCCCTCTCGACCATGGACCTTAGCACCCACAGTCTGTCTGTTGAAGAACTACGTTCAGCATTCGGAGTTTTATTAGGTTTGGTAAGAATCTCTTCCCCCTAGCCCATTTAGTGCTCTACCTCTAAACGCATATTTATTCAACGCACTACCTAAATAGTTTTCGCGGAAAACCAGCTATCTACGAATTTGGTTGGCCTTTCACCCCTTACCACAAGTCATCCAAAGACTTTTCAACGTCAACTGGTTCGGTCCTCCAGCAAGTGTTACCTTGCATTCAACCTGCTCATGGTAAGCTCATTCGTTTTCGGGTCTAATTCACTAAACTAATCGCCCTATTAAGACTTGCTTTCGCTTCGCCTACACCTAGATGGCTTAAGCTTGCTTAATAAATTAAGTCACTGACCCATTATACAAAAGGTACGCCGTCACTCTAAAAAGAGCTTCGACTGATTGTAGGCATGCGGTTTCAGGTTCTATTTCACTCCCCTAATAGGGGTTCTTTTCACCTTTCCCTCACGGTACTAGTTCACTATCGGTCACTGAAGAGTATTTAGGCTTAGAGGGTGGTCCCCCTGTATTCGAGCAAGATTTCACGTGTCCCGCTTTACTCAAGAAGCATACTAAACATTACTCTTACGGGACTATCACCCTCTTTGGTAAGTCTTTCCAGACTTTTCAGATTTTTTTAATATACTTACTGGCCTATTCCGATTTCGCTCGCCACTACTCACGGAATCTCAATTGATTTCTTTTCCTCTGGTTACTTAGATGTTTCAGTTCTCCAGGTTTTCTCTTTAAACCTATTTATTCAGTTTAAAGTACCACATAAAGTGGTGGGTTTCCCCATTCGGAAATTTTCGGATCAAAACTTGCATACAGTTCCCCGAAACTTTTCGCAGTATACCACGTCCTTCATCGTCTTTCAGTGCCAAGGCATCCGCCACACGCCCTTAAACGCTTGATTTATGCACAGAAAAAAATTCTGTGTTGAATCAAATTTTGTTGGAATGTTCATCTATTCGAACATTCATTGATTGTTCATCTATTCGAACAATCGGATATAGATATTGATAATATTAAAATATTCACAAATAAAATAACTAAGTGTTTATGGTGGAGGATAGCGGGATCGAACCGCTGACCTCCTGAATGCAAATCAGGCGCTCTCCCAGCTGAGCTAATCCCCCCAAAAAAATTGGTGGGCCGAGAAAGACTCGAACTTTCGACCCCACCCTT
The DNA here is from genome assembly GCA_902515985.1 of uncultured Pelagibacteraceae bacterium. Classification (GTDB taxonomy): domain Bacteria; phylum Pseudomonadota; class Alphaproteobacteria; order Pelagibacterales; family Pelagibacteraceae; genus Pelagibacter. The sequence goes on along the minus strand of CABXWY010000005.1, from coordinate 31,301 downwards.
ATCAAGGGTGTGCTCTAACCAACTGAGCTACCGGCCCTATTCAGTTAATCTTAAACACTAAATCACTAAAGAAGAGAAATGAGGACGGTCAACATTAACCTGTTTAATATTTAAATTAAGAAATTATTCTTAATTATCCTTAGAAAGGAGGTAATCCAGCCGCAGGTTCCCCTACGGCTACCTTGTTACGACTTCACCCCAGTCGCTGACTATACCGTGGTCAAAGTTTTTAAGCTTTGCCTTAAGGTAGAACCAACTCCCATGGTGTGACGGGCGGTGTGTACAAGACCCGGGAACGTATTCACCGCGGCGCGCTGATCCGCGATTACTAGTAATTCCAGCTTCATGCACTCGAGTTGCAGAGTGCAATCCGAACTGAGGCATCTTTTTAGGATTTGCTTGATGTCGCCATCTTGCTTCCTATTGTAAATGCCATTGTAGCACGTGTGTAGCCCAACACGTAAGGGCCATGAGGACTTGACGTCATCCCCACCTTCCTCCAGCTTATCACCGGCAGTTCTTTCAGAGTGCCCAACTAAATGATGGCAACTAAAAGTGAGGGTTGCGCTCGTTGCGGGACTTAACCCAACATCTCACGACACGAGCTGACGACAGCCATGCAGCACCTGTGTTTCGTCCGGCCGAACCGAAAACTCTAATCTCTTAGAGTCGCGACGAACATGTCAAGTGTTGGTAAGGTTCTGCGCGTATCTTCGAATTAAACCACATGCTCCACTACTTGTGCGGGTCCCCGTCAATTCATTTGAGTTTTAACCTTGCGGTCGTACTCCCCAGGCGGTGTGTTTATCGCTTTCGCTGCGACACTGAAAATAAATTTCCAACGTCTAACACACATCGTTTACGGCATGGACTACGAGGGTATCTAATCCTCTTCGCTACCCATGCTTTCGTTCCTCAGTGTCAGTAATGATCCAGAAAGCTGCCTTCGCAATCGGTATTCTTTCTAATATCTACGAATTTCACCTCTACACTAGAAATTCTGCTTTCCTCTATCATACTCTAGCTAAAAAGTTTTGATAGCAGTTCCAGAGTTAAGCTCTGGGATTTCACTACCAACTTTTTTAACCACCTACGAACTCTTTAAGCCCAGTAATTCCGAACTACGCTAGGTCCCTTCGTATTACCGCGGCTGCTGGCACGAAGTTAGCCGGACCTTCTTATTCGGGTACAGTCATTTTCTTCCCCGACGAAAGAGCTTTACAACCCAAAGGCCTTCTTCACTCACGCGGCATCGCTGCATCAGAGTTTCCTCCATTGTGCAAGATTCCTTACTGCTGCCTCCCGTAGGAGTTTGGGCCGTGTCTCAGTCCCAATGTGGCTGATCATCCTCTCAAATCAGCTATTGATCAAAGTCTTGGTAGGCCATTACCCCACCAACAAACTAATCAAGTGCGGGCTCATCCATTGGCGCATAAAGCTTTCTCCGTAAAGACTTATGAGGTATTAGCACAAGTTTCCTCGTGTTATTCCTCACCAAAGGGAAGATACCCACATGTTACTCACCCGTCTGCCACTAAGTATTGCTACTTCGTTCGACTTGCATGTATAAGGCGTGCCGCCAGCGTACGTTCTGAGCCATGATCAAACTCTCAAGTTTAAAAACGGCGCACACTAGCTTCTATATAAATTCTAAGAATAAAATTTATATAAATGTTGAAGTGTGTACGACAAATTTTGGTAACCTTAACCGTCCACACTTCTCTTCTTTTATTAACTATTAACAAAGCTAATTAAGCATAAAGCTTAATGTTCACAATATTTTTATTGAGAAAGTGTGACGCTTATAATCGAAATTAAACGTAAATCAAGCTGTATGGATAAAAAAAATAGATAAAAAAGCTAGCAAAATTAGGGTTTTTTCGTAAGTTATAATATAAATTAAATTTTTAGTAGCGATTGCAATGAAATTAAATCTTAGGTTAATACAATTTAAAATATTAAAGAATTTTGAATTTTTCTTTGTTTTATTGCTAATATTAATCTCAATTATACTAACACAGTTATATAATACCTCTAAAAATCACACTGAAAAAGAATACATTAAAGTTTTAAATAACCTATTTTTTAAGAAAACTGTAAAAAATATATTTGATAATTTTTCACCCAAGTATTTAAATATAGATCACATTATTGTTCAAAATGAAAGCTTAAATAGCATTTTGAATAAATATGAGATTGATGACAAAGAATTAAAATTGATATCTAACGAATTACAATCTAAACTTAAAAAATATACACTTAAAGTAGATCAGAAAATTTCTTTTACCATAAACAAAAAAAATAATAAAATATCCAAACTTATATTACCTGTAAGTAAAACAAGAAAAGTTTTATTTTCTAGAGATTTAGAAACTGATAATTTTATAGCTACTGATATTATTACAAACTTAAATAAAAGAATTATTTATAATGAGGGTAAAATAACCCAAAGTTTATATAGAAGTGCAATTAATCAAAAAATACCAGCAAACATCATAATAGAATTTGCAAGGATATATGGTTTCCAAATAGATTTTCAAAGGGATATAAGACGAAACGATACTTATCAAATAATTTATGAAGTTTTTGAGGATGATAATAAAAAAATATTTAATACAGGCAATATAGTTTTTGCTGATTTAAATTTAAGTAATCAAAGTAATGCTTTTTACTATTTTAATGATAACGGCGATGAAGGACATTTTGATATAAATGGCAAAAGCGTTAAAAAAGCTCTGATGAAAACTCCAATTAATGGTGCAAGACTATCATCTCCATATGGAATGAGAAAACATCCTATTGATGGTTACAATAAAATGCATAGAGGTACTGATTTTGCTGCACCTATGGGAACACCAATAATGGCTTCGGGTGATGGGGTTATTACAAAAGCATCATGGTGTGGTGGTGGTGGTAACTGTATAAAGATAAGGCATAACTTAAGTTATACTACTGTATATGCCCATCTTTCAAAATTCGCAGCTAATATAAAAAAAGGTAAAAGAGTCAAGCAAGGACAAACCATTGGCTTCGTTGGTTCTACTGGCAAATCAACCGGCCCACATTTACACTATGAGGTAATACATAATGGAAAGCGGATCAATTCACAAACATTGAAGCTTCCTTCGGGAAAAGTTTTAAAAAATAAGCCTAGAGAGCTATTTGAAGTTAGCAAGTTAAAAATAAACGTTTTAAAATCTGAAATAATTGCAGGAATTAACTAGTAGCTATTTTTTTTTCTTCAATTTTTTCGTCTTTAATTGCATTGGGTTTTTCATTTTGTGGTCTATCTTTGTTGAAACTACCTGAATTTTCATTTTTTTCCTTTTCATTCTGAATCCTCAAATAATGATCCGAAAATTGATAGTAACTTTCTGATAAAATTTTATCTCCTGAAGATAATGCTTCTCTTGCAAGATTATTGTATTTTTCTATTAACCTAGATGCATTCTGATTATTAATTCTATGATGTTTTCTGTGAAAGTTATTATTTGATCCTAAGTGTGAGTTTTCTAAACTTCTGTTTAAAGATCTATCTCCATTAGATCTAAATTTTGGTCTCTTATGATTGTTTCTATATGGTCTCATTTTACAAATTTAAAATTTTGTGGCAATTATACACCTGTCATTTTTAGCATAATCTTTTATTACTTTATTTATATAAAAATTCTCTTTTTTAAGTAAATTCATAACTATAAATTTTTGGTCGTATCCAATTTCTAGAACCAGTTTTCCACCAAGCTTTATCAAACTAGAGGATTTCTTAATCACCTCATTTAAAACGCAGGAGCCATCTGGACCCCCTTTTAAAGACACTAATGGTTCATAACAAGTAATATCCCTATCTAAATACTTAATTTTAGCATTACTTATATAAGGAGGATTAGATACAATTAAATCATATTTACCTTTAAAAAAATTGTCAACAGATGAATTGTAAAATTTAATTCTATTCAATAATTGATGCATTTTTGCATTAATTTTCGCCACTTTTAAGGCATTTTTAGAGATATCTATTGCGGTTCCTCTAAGTTTTGGACGTTCCTTGACTAATGAAATTACTATACATCCTGAACCAGTCCCAATATCTAAGATTAATTTATTTTGGTTTATATTTATAAGTTTAAGTGTTTCCTCAATTATTACTTCTGTGTCAGGTCTTGGAATCAAGACATTCTGATCTACATAAAAATTATATTTCCAGAATTCTTTTTTGTTCAGAATATATGCTATTGGTTCTCCCAATTTCCTTCTTCTGATTAACTCATTATATCTTTTTATATCTATTTGATTTGGATTAATTTTATCATCTAAAATAATTTCTTTTAAATTTTTTTTTAAAACACGAGAAAGTAAAATTTCTGCATCAAGTTTTGGAGTTTTAATAGAAGAGTTGGAAAGAGCTTTAAGGCCCTCATTTAATACAAAATTGATATTAAACATATTAATTAGAACTCATGAGTTCTTCTTGAACTTGTAAATTTATATTTTCAATCATTTCATCAAAAATTTCCCCTTCCATGAATTCATTTAACTTGTGTAAAGTTAGATTTATTCTGTGGTCGGTCACTCTACCTTGAGGAAAGTTATATGTTCTTATTCTTTCAGATCTATCACCAGTTCCAATTTTACTTTTTCTAAATTCCGAACGCTCATCCTCTTTTTTCTTTCTCTCATACTCATAAATTCTTGATCTTAAAATTTTCAAACCTTTTTCTTTATTTCTTATTTGGGATTTTTCATCTTGTTGACTGACAACTATTCCAGTTGGTAAATGAGTTATTCTTACTGCAGAGTCAGTTGTGTTTACGCTTTGCCCGCCAGGACCACTACTTCTAAAAACATCAATTCTTAAATCTTTTTCCTCAATTTTAACATCAATATCCTCTGCTTCAGGCAATACTGCTACAGTTGCTGCGGAAGTATGTACTCTTCCTTGTGTTTCAGTTTCTGGAACTCTTTGAACTCGATGAACTCCACTTTCGTATTTTAATGTAGAGTAAATATTTTTTCCTTTGATAGATGCTATTACCTCTTTAAGACCTCCTGCTTCACTTTTTGATATACTTATAACTTCCATCATCCATTTTTTATTATTACAAATTTTTTCATACATTTTAAATAAATCTGCAGCAAATAAACTAGCTTCAAGCCCACCTGTTCCTGCTCTGATTTCTAAAATTGCATTTTTTTTATCAGCTTCATCTTTTGGTAATAAAAAAGTAGTTAATTTTTTTTTTACTTTTTCGTTTTTAATTTCTAATGCTGATAGCTCGGTACTTGCAAGATCAACCATTTCTTTATCGCTTGATTTATCGTTAATTAATTTTTCTAACTCCCTTTTCTCAATTTCAAATAATGTATAAAACTTAGCATCTTCAATTACTTCATTTAAGTCAGAATACTCTTTTGACATTTCAGCAAATTTTTTTTTATCGATGCTGGTTGAAGACAGATCGATTTCTAATTTAGAATGCTTATCTATGATATTTTTTACTTTTTCCAAAGGTATCATTTATTGTATTTTTGAATTTCCTTTGCTTTTTTTTCAACTAAATCAACTACCTTTGAAATAATTTCTTTATTACTTATTTTTTCAGTTTGCACTCCACTTAAGTAGAGCATATTACTATCTCTCCCTCCTCCTGTAATTCCTATATCGGTATATGCAGCCTCGCCAGGTCCATTTACTACACATCCTATAATCGACAAAGTTATTGGTTCTGAAATATGAGAAAGCTTCTCTTCTAATATTTTTACAGTGTCAATCACTTGAAACCCTTGCCTAGCACAAGATGGGCAAGATATAATCTTAACTCCTCTATTCCTTAAGCCTATTGATTTAAGTATTTCATTACCAATTTTAACCTCTTGAACTGGATCATCCGACAATGACACTCTAATAGTGTCTCCAATACCTTCCATTAATAAATTGCCTAATCCAATAGCAGACTTGATGCTACCTGGAATATAGCCACCAGCCTCGGTAATTCCAATATGCAATGGATACTCAGTTTCTTTGGATAATTGTCTATAAGACTTAACTGACAAAAAAACATCTGAAGATTTAACACTTATTTTCAAATCTCTGAAGTCGAAATCCTCTAAAATTTTTATATTTCTTAAGGCACTTTCTACTAAAGCCTCTGGACATGGCTCTTTGTATTTCTCCAAAATATCTCTTTCAAGAGATCCAGCATTGACCCCAATTCTTATTGAACAATTATTATTTTTTGCAGATTTGATAACTTCTTTAATTTTGCTTTTATCTCCAATATTGCCAGGATTTATTCTTAAACAATTAGCCCCATTTTCAGCAGCCTCAATAGCTCTTTTATAATGAAAATGAATATCTGCAACAACAGGAATATCTATATGCTTTACAATTTCTTTTAATGCTTTTGAGGAGTCCTGGTCTGGACATGAAACACGCACAATATCTGCACCAGCTCTTGAAATTTCTTGAATTTGTTTAATAGTACCTTTTATATCTTTGGTTGAAGTATTAGTCATTGATTGGACGCTTATTGGATTGTCTCCTCCAACACTAACCTTTCCAACTTTTACTACCTTGGTTTTTCTTCTTTTAATATCTCTAAAAGGTCTTATGCTCATTTTTCTAAATTAAATTCTTTATGTAATGCACTAATAGCTTTTTTAATCAGTTTTTTATTTATTAACACAGAAATTTTTATTTCTGATGTTGAGATAACCTGAATATTAATTTTGTTTTTAGCAAGTGCTTTAAACATTCTATATGTTACTCCAGGAGTTGTAATCATTCCAACTCCAATAATAGATACTTTGGAGACATTTTTCGTAACCAATAAACTTTTAAATTTAATTAACTTATTTTTATTTAAAAGTTTTTCTGTTTTAATTATATCATCATTTTTAATGGTAAAAGTTAAATCTGTTTCTTTTCCATCAGAGGAAATATTTTGTACCACCATGTCTACGTTGATAGAATTTTTTGATAAGGGTTCAAATATAGATGCGGCAACACCAGGTTTATCGACTACACCTATAAGGGTTATCTTAGAATCATTTTTTGTAAAAGAAATACCAGTAATAATTTTGTCTTTTGAAACGCTTTTCTTTTTTGTAATTAAAGTACCTGGTCTATCGACAAAAGATGATTTTACGTCAACATCAATTCTATTTAATCGTGCATCTTGTATTGAAGCAGGTTGCATCACTTTGGTGCCTAAAGACGACATTTCCAACATCTCTTCATAAGAGATTTTTTTTATTTTTTTTGCTTTTTTAACGGCTTTTGGATCAGTTGTATAGACACCCTCAACATCTGTATAAATAATACATTTTTCAGCTCTGAAATATTTTGCAATCATAATCGCACTTGAGTCGGACCCTCCTCTCTCAAGTGTAGTAAGACGATTTTCGAGATTAATTCCTTGAAAACCAGTGATGACTGGAACTCCACCAGATCTCAAATATTTTGAAATCTTGCTTTTAAAAATGTTTGTAATCCTTGATTTTTTGTAAGTACCTTCCGTAAAGATTGGAACCTGCCAACTCAACCAAGACCTAGATTTAATACCAATATGATTTAAACTGCCTGAAATGAGCGCACAGGATATTTGCTCTCCTGATGAAAGTAGCACATCGTACTCAGAAGGACTAAAATTATTGCATATTTTCTTTGTTTTATTAATCAATTCATTTGTAACACCACTCATTGCAGACGAGACAACAATAACTTTTTTTTTAGTTTTAACGTATTGTGAAATTATTCTTGCAACTTTTTTGATCCTGTTTATTGAGCCCACAGATGTACCGCCAAATTTTAATACAACTATTTTCATTGAATACTTTTTAATTTAATTTAAAATTATATTGATAAATTACATGTTAATTATTATGTCAATTAATAATGAAAAATAACACAATTAATAAAAAAGAAATAGAAAAATTTTCTAAAATCGCCTCTGAATGGTGGGATCCTAATGGTAAATTTAAACCTTTGCATAAATTTAATCCTGTAAGAATAAAATATATAAAAGATAATACTATTGAACATTTTAGAGTGAAATCAAAGAATTTACCTTTGAAAAAATTAAAAATTTTAGATATTGGTTGTGGGGGTGGATTATTATGTGAGCCAATGAGAAGACTCGGCGCAGAAGTTACAGGTATAGATGCATCACAAAAAAATATAGATATAGCTAAAATACATTCATCAAAAAAAAACCTTAAAATTAAATATATTTGCTCTTCGCCAGAAAACCTTAATATCAAAGATAAATTTGATATAATTTTAAATATGGAAATTGTCGAACATGTGAATGATGTAAATTTTTTTCTTAAAAATAGCTCAAAGTTTTTAAAAAAAAATGGTCTGATGTATGTGGCAACTTTAAATAAAACTCTTAAATCCTATCTTTTTGCTATAGTCGGAGCAGAATATGTATTAAGGTGGCTTCCAGTTGGAACACATGAATGGAACAAGTTTGTTAAACCATCAGAGCTTGTTAGTTTTGCAGAAAATAACTTTTTAAAAGTTAAAAAAATTGACGGTGTTGTATTTAATCCATTATATCAAACCTGGAACGTTAATAAAGATACTTCAGTAAATTACATAGCTCAATTTATGAAAATTTAGTTCTCTTTGTCTTCAATCCACGGGATAGTTTGGGTTTCTATTCCTTCATCATTTAACTCTTTTACCTGTTCTTTAGTAGCTTTGCCGTAAATGCCTTTTGTTTTTTTTTTTAAATTATAATGTATAGAACGTGCTTCATAGCTAAAATCATCTCCTACATATTCTAAATTATTTTTAATAAATTTTTGATATCTCTTTATTTTATTCTTGAAGTATTTTAATTTATGTTCCTGTTTATTTTTGGCATTGGAGTTTTTATCTAAATTATTTAACACATTTGGAGCCATAAGAGATTTTACTACTTTTATAGAATTACAGAAGTTGCAATTTATCAATTTAATTTTTTTTAATTTTTCAAATTCTTTTGATGAAGAAAACCAACTATCAAAACTATTTTTACAGTTCTTGCAAATTAATTTGTACTTAATCATACCTTGTTTAATTAAATTTTTTTGTCTTAACTTCTATAATCTGAATTAATTTCAATATATTTTTTTGTAAAATCCATTGTATAAGCAATAAACTTCTTTGATCCCATTTTTAAATCAATCTTTAGATCTAGTTTTTCATTTTTCATAAATTCCTTAAGTACTGTTTCATCATAGTCTTTAACTAATTCACCTTTTTCTATAATTTTATTATCTCCCAAAGATATATTTATCTTATTAAGGTTTATTTGAATTTGAGATTTTCCAATTGCCATTATTATTCTTCCCCAGTTAGGGTCTTCCCCTGCAAATGCAGTTTTAACTAGAGGGGAATTGGCTATAGAAAAGGCAATTTTCTTCGCATCTTTTTCTGTCTTTGCATTATCAACATGTATCGAAATAAATTTAGATGCACCCTCACCATCTGCAGTAATTCGTTTAGCTAGATTTAATAAAACCTCATGTAGACTTTTATCAAAATTTGATAATCGGTCATCATTAATACTGTTTATGATAGTATTTTTTGCAGCCCCAGTTGCAAATAAACTAACCATATCATTCGTACTAGTGTCACCATCACAACTTATTGCATTAAAAGTTGTTTCAATATTTTTTTTTAATAGTTTGTTTAAAATTTTTGAAGAAATATTTGCATCTGTGAAAATATACCCTAGAGTAGTAGCCATATTTGGGTAAATCATACCTGATCCTTTGGCTACTCCATAAATTTTAACATTTACATTTCCAACTTTACACTCTTCCATTGCAAGTTTAGGAACAAGATCTGTAGTCGTTATCCCAAGCGCTGCTTTAATCCATAAATATTTACTTTGATTATAAGTAATTTTATTCATGAGTTCGGGTATAGAATTTTTAATTTTATGAGTTGGAAAAACTTCACCTATTGTGCCGGTGCACCCAAATAAAATATTTTTTGGTTTAATTTTTTCAAATTCTTCATCGTCATTTTTTTTCTTTACAGTAAGTTGAATTGAAAGGTCCTCAGCAATTTCCTTTAAACCTTGAAAACCGTCTTTGCCAGTAAATGCATTTGCGTTTCTAGTATTAACAAGTAAAGCTTTAATTTTTTTAGCACTAATTTGCTTGTTCCATTTAATATTTTCAGAAATGATTGCGGACTGTGTATAGACAGATGCAAAATGAGCCCCATTTCGAAAGTAAAACAAAACTAAATCATCCCGTGGTGGATTATATAATTTAGCATTAACAACTGAAATGGCCAAACCATCTAAATGATCTAAGTCTTGAAAGTCGCTTATTTTTGAGTTTTTATTTTTTTTACCAAAAAAATTACTTAAATTTATAACCATGCTATTTAAATTATTAATATAATTCTTATATTATTATTAATATTTAATATATAAATATCAAAGAAATAAATGCTTAATCCATTTAAGATAATATCGAAGTTTATCAAGTCTGATAATCAAAAAAATTTAGATAGCCTTAAATCTATTGTTAATAAAGTAAACGAACTAGAGAATGAGGTTTCTGAGCTTAAAGATGAAGAGTTTCCAAAGAAGATAATGATATTAAAAGAAAAAGTTAAGAATGGTGAAAAAAAGGAAACTTTATTACCCGAAACTTTTGCACTTGTCAGGGAAGCTTCAAATAGAACCAGAGGAGAAAGGCATTTTGATGCCCAACTAATGGGTGGAATAGTTCTAAATAAGGGAAACATTGCTGAAATGAAAACTGGAGAAGGTAAAACTTTAACTATTGTTTTGGCAGCTGTTTTAAATGCATTAGATGGCAACGGAGTTCATATTGTTACTGTTAATGATTATCTGGCAAAAAGAGATTGTACTGATATGGGTGCGATTTACAATTTTTTAGGATTAACATCAGGTTATATAAGTAATGATCAGAACGATGAGGACAGAAAAAAAAATTATTATTGTGATATTACGTATGCAACTAATAGTGAGCTCGGATTTGATTATTTAAGAGATAATATGAAATTTTCTAATAATGAGTTTGTTCAAAGAGGTCATAAGTTTGCAATAGTTGATGAAATTGACTCATGCTTAATCGATGAGGCTAGAACCCCATTGGTAATTTCAGGCGCAGCTGAAAATAAAGAGGGCCAGTATTTAGCAATTGATAAACTCGTTAGAAGACTAAAAAATACTGATTATGAGGTAGATGAAAAAGATAGAAATATTTTTTTAACAAACGAGGGTATCACTAACGTTGAAAGAATTTTTGATGAAGCCGGGATACTCAAAAATAATAATTTATATGACCCTAACAACTTATCATTAGTACATTTTGTAAACCAGGCCTTACGCGCAAACCATTTATTTAAAAAAGGTAAAGATTATATAGTAACAGATGGTGAGCTTAAAATTGTTGATGAACTTACTGGTAGAATTTTAGAAGGCAGAAGATATGGTGACGGTCTTCATCAAGCTCTAGAAGCAAAAGAAAAAATTGATATACAAGTAGAAAATCAAACTTTAGCATCAATTACGTACCAAAATTACTTTAAACTATATGAAAAATTATCAGGTTGTACCGGGACTGCTCTCACTGAAGCAGAGGAATTTCACGAAATTTATAGCCTAGCGGTTACTGTAATTCCAACTAACAAAAAAATGATAAGAAAAGATTGGAACGATCAAATATTTAGAACCGAAGAGGAAAAAAATCAAGCAATACTAAAAAAAATAGATGAGTGTTATTCAAGGGGACAACCAATGTTGGTATTTACCTCCAGTGTTAATAAATCAGAAATTTATTCTGAGCTTTTGAAAAAAAAAGGCATACCTCACACAGTTTTAAATGCTAAGAATCATGAGAGAGAAGCAGATATAATTGCTGATGCTGGTAAGTTAAAATCAATTATAATAACAACAAGCATATCTGGAAGAGGGGTAGATATTAAGTTAGGTGGAAAAAAAATTGATAGTGAAAATAAAAATAACGAAATCGAAAAAAATAACATTAAAAAACTGGGTGGCCTGTTTGTTTTAGGAACTGAGAGAATGGAATCTAGAAGAGTAGATAATCAGGCTAGAGGAAGATCGGGAAGACAAGGAGATGAAGGAAATTCAATATTTTACGTAAGTTTAGAAGATGATTTAATGAGAATTTTTGGTTCTGAATCAATGACAAGTATTCTAGAAAAATTAGGATTAAAAAATGGAGAAAGCATTGATCATCCATGGATAAATAAAGCCTTGGAAAGAGCACAGCAAAAAGTCGAAACTAGAAATTTTGATATAAGAAAAACACTACTTAAATTCGATAATGTACTTAATGACCAAAGACATGTAATTTTTGATCAAAGAAAAGATATAATAAGTTCTGAGTCAGTTTTTGATTACTCAAATAATTTTTTAGAAGAAGTTAGTTCTGAACTGATTAAATTTAAAAATAGCAAAGATTTTGAAGCTCAAATTATAAATTTATTAGGAAAAAGTTTCGATAACAATGAAATCGGTGAATTGATTAAAAGTGATGATAAAATTTTTAAAACAAATATAGTGAAAAAATTTAATCAGAAAAGAGAAGAGAGAATAGGTTTAATTGGGAAAGAACAAGCTGCCGAAATTGAAAAAAGAATTTTATTACAATCTATAGATTTAAATTGGAAACTTCATATTCAATATCTAGAACAATTAAGGCAAGTAATTGGATTAAGATCTTATGGTCAGCGAGATCCATTAGTTGAGTATAAAAAAGAAGCTTTTGTACTATTCGAAAATTTACTAATAAAAATAAAAAATGATTTAATCAAAGTTCTTATTAATTTAACTGTAGTAAATACTAACACAAACAATTCATTAAATGTAGAAAGACCTAAAATTGATCCAAAATTTATAGGAAAAAAAATGAGTAGGAATGAACCCTGCTATTGCGGATCGAAAAAAAAATACAAACATTGCTGTGGAAGACTTTAAATTTTAAATTAATAAACCTAATATAACTAAAAATGATAAAAGAAAAAAAATAAATATATATTTTTTTTTATTAATTTTGATTTTTTGAACTAGTTTATCGAAAGTATTTGTTTGTAGAATTAGTTTATCTTTATTATTCTCACTTGAGTACAAGCCCTTTGTTCTTCCAATTGATAAGAATTTATTTTTTCTTTTTTCTAGAATCTCATCACGATTTAGATCTGCAAATTCAATTAAACTTTTTTCAATTGAAACTTTTATATTTTTCAATACTTTTTCTCTATCTCTATGTGCTCCGCCGGTTGGCTCTTCAATAATTTCATCAATAATATTTAAATCTAGCAAATCTTTCGAAGAAAGTTTCATTGCAGTTGCTGCTTCTAATGTTTTCATTGGATCTCTCCATAAAATTGAAGCACACCCTTCTGGTGAAATAACTGAATAAATTGCATTTTCTAACATTAAAACTTTACTTGATGACGCAAGCGCAATTGCTCCACCTGATCCACCTTCTCCAATTATTAATGATATAGTTGGAACCTTTAATTCCATGCAACATTCTATTGATTTTGCAATAGCCTCTGCTTGTCCTCTTTCCTCTGCGCCCACACCAGGATAGGCTCCGGGGGTATCAATAAATAAAATAATAGGTAAATTAAATTTATCTGCAAGTTTCATTAATCTAACAGACTTTCTATATCCCTCAGGTTTCATCATTCCAAAATTTCTTTCAATCCTGGTCTCCAAACTGTCTCCTTTTTGTTGACCTATAACCAAAACAGACAAATTTTTAAATTTTGCAAATCCAGTTATTACTGATTTATCTTCTCCATAATATCTATCACCGCTTAATGGTATGAAATCTGAAAAGATGTTATCAATGAAATATTTTGATTTAGGTCTATCCTCGTGTCTTGCTACCATCGTTTTTTGCCATGGATCAAGATTCGCGTAAATGTCCTTGAGTTTGCTATCTATTTCCTCCTGTAACTTTGAGATTTTACTTGTATCAACTTCAGAAAGACCTTCCTTATTATAAGGGTCTTTTAAGTTTTCAAGCTCTGCCTCGAGATCTTTGATATTTGTCTCAAAATTTAAGTAATTTTTCATAATTTAAAATATTTCTTTATCAATTTTTAATAGTCAATAAAATACTAAAATAAAAAATCTGAAAATTATTGATTTAGGCATGAAAAAACAAGAAAAATTCGTAAAAATATTTGAGTTATCAGTATCAAAAATATTATTTGATTTCATAAATAACGAAGTTTTGAGGGGTACAAATATTTCTTCAAAAAGATTTTGGAGTGGTTTTAACAAAACAGTTCATCAACTTGCCCCTATAAATAAAAAACTAATTCAAATAAGACATAAAATGCAAACATCGATTGATAATTACCATCTCTCTAGAAAAAGTAAAAAATTCAAAAAAAACGATTATAAAAAATTTTTAAAAAAAATTGGATATTTAAAAAATACTGGTCCCAATTTCAAAATACAAACTAAAAATGTTGATAATGAAATTTCAGGTATTTGTGGACCACAATTAGTTTGTCCTGTTTCGAATGCAAGATTTTTGCTTAATGCAGCAAATGCAAGATGGGTAAGTCTCTATGACAGCTTATATGGTGCAGATATAATTTTAGAAACAAAGGGAGCCCTCAAAGGAAATACTTACAACCCAATAAGAGGAAAAGAGGTCATTTTATACTCAAGAAATCTTTTAGACAAGATAGTTCCTTTAAAAAATAAAAGTTGGAAAGATTTAAACGAAATACCAAAAATTTTAAATAACAAGCTTAAATTAGACTTATTAAATCAAAATCAATTTATTGGATATTCAAAAGAATCCAATAATATATCTTCTATATTATTCAAAAACAATAATTTGCATATTGATATATTATTTGATCAGACAGGGAAAATGGAGGTCAATAATCCAGAGGGAAACCAAGACCCATTAAAAATTCATGATATTTTTTTAGAGTCAGCAATAACAACAATCTGTGATCATGAAGATAGTGTAGCAGCAGTAGATGCTGAAGATAAAGTTCATGGCTATAAAAATTGGTTATTGCTAATGAAAGGTAAACTTAAATCATCATTTATTAAAAATGGTAAAAAAACTTTAAGAAAATTAAATAAAGATAGAAATTATATTTCACCCAACGGATCTAAATATAAATTGCATGGAAGATCACTCTTATTAAACAGAAATGTTGGTCATTTGATGACTACCCCGAGTATTCTATTGAAGGATGGTTCTGAATGTCCAGAAGGTATATTGGATGCTTTTATCACTTCAGCTAGCTGTTTGCATGATTTTAAAATAAAAGGTAATTCAAGAAAGAAAACTATTTACATTGTAAAACCAAAAATGCACGGGCCAGAAGAATGTTCGTTTACAGATTTAATTTTTAAAAGTGTAGAAAAAGTTTTAAAACTTAAAAAGAATCAAATTCTTTGTGGAATAATGGATGAAGAAAGACGAACCTCTATAAATTTAAAAGAATGTATTAGAGCATTAAAAAAAAGAGTTTTTTTCGTAAATACTGGATTTTTGGATAGAACCGGTGATGAAATACATACATCTATGGAATTTGGACCGATGGTTTTAAAAAGAGATATGAAAACTTCAAAATGGATACGTGCGTATGAAAATAACAATGTTGATGTTGGATTGTCCTGCGGATTTTCTGGTAAAGCCCAGATTGGTAAAGGAATGTGGGCAATGCCTGATCTTCTTAATGATATGATGAAGGAAAAAATTTCTCATCCACTGTCTGGGGCTAATTGTGCGTGGGTTCCGTCACCCACTGCTGCAGCTATTCATAGTTTGCATTATCATCAAGTTGATGTTTTTTCTAAACAAAGTGAAATAATGAAAAGGAAAAAAGCAAAATTAGACGATTTGCTTGAAATTCCTATCAATTCCCCAAAAAATAAATGGTCAAAATCACAAATATCAGAAGAGCTTAAAAATAATACACAAGGTATTTTAGGATATGTAGTTAGATGGATTGATCAATCTGTTGGGTGTTCAAAAGTTCCAGATATAAATGGTATAGGATTAATGGAAGATAGAGCTACTTGCAGAATAAGCAGCCAGCATATAGCAAACTGGTTGCACCACGGAGTTTGTAGCAAAAAACAAGTTTTGGAAATTATGAAAAAAATGGCCAAAATTGTTGATAATCAAAATCTTAAAGATAAAAGTATGAAGGGGCAGGATCCATATCAGTCTATGGGAGCAAATTATTATCAATCAATTGCTTTTAAAACTGCATGTGATCTAGTTTTTCACGGTAAGAGTCAACCGTCAGGTTATACAGAACCATTGCTTCATTTTAATAGAATTATGAAAAAATCAATCTGAGTCAGAGTCTAATCCAACCCTGTTTTTGAAAGCTGAGTGAAGAGTGCCATCATCGAGATTTTCAATTTCGCCACCAATTGGAAGACCTTGTCCTAATTTTGAGATTTTCACATTAGAATTTTTAAGGCTGTCCCTAATATAATATGCTGTTGTTTGTCCTTCCACAGTCGCACTAGTTGCAATAATAACTTCTTCGATTTTTTCTTGTTCAATTTTTTCTAATAACGAGTTTAATAAAAAACTCTCCTTAGAATTTAAAGATGAATTTATTGTACCGCCTAAAACATGAAAATATCCCTCAAAAATATTCGATGACTCGATACTCCATTGGTCAGCAATATTTTCAACAATGCAAACTTTCTTTATATTTTTTTTACTCTGGTAACAATTATTGCAGTTTTTTGCTGATTTCAGTGAACCACATTTATTACATCTTGATATATTTATATCAGTATCATTTAAGGCTTTAATCATAGGTTTGAGAATATTGTCTCTATTTGAAATAAGTTTGAGAATAATTCTTTTAGCTGATTTTGGACCTAATCCGGGTAATTTAGAAATTATCTTAATTAACTGATCGATTTCATTTAAATTTTGCATAAATTTATAGCGGCCATTTAAAACCTGGTATACCAAAACCACCAGCTGCTTTTGATATTTCTTCAGATGTTTTGGCCTTAAGTTTATCTTTTGCATTATTATGAGCTGCTGTAATTAAATCTTCAATAATTGATTTATCTTCTTTAAGTATTTCGGGAGAAATATAAATTTTTATCATTTCTCCATCTCCATTAAGAGTAACTTTTACCGACCCAGTGCCAGATATACCTTCAACAGAAATTTTTTTTATATTCTGTTGGCTTTCTTTCATTTTCTCCTCTAGCTCTTTAGCTTTATCTAGTATTTTTGAAAAATCATTCATCTTTTTTAATTTCAATATCGATTAATTCTGCATCAGAAAATGTTTGTAAAATTTTTTTATAAGTTTCTGTTTTTTTTGCATTTTCGAAAAGTTTAATTTTAGCATCCCCATCACTTTCTTTTTTTGATTTTTCTCCAATCTTTTTTGAAAGAGTAATCATCCATCTTTCATTAGTCCACTCTAATAACTTGGTAGAAAGAATTTTTATAAAGTCTTTTTCTAATTTTTCGTTAATAGAAATTTCTATTCTACCATGCTCAAAACTTACCAGATTTACATTATTTTCAAGTTCATATTTTAATTTAACCTCCTTTTTTACATTACATAAATCAATTAAATCATTGAGACTTTTTATTGATATATTCTTGGTTTTAATTTTATTTGTTTCGATGTCATCAAGACTTTTTTCTTGAACGATACTTTTAATTTGATTTATAGGATCCTGCTTTTTCTGCAATTTAGTTTCTAATTTTTTTTCATCTGGTTTAATACGAATGTCGCTGTGATCTTTATAATCTTTCATTTTGATAGATTTAATATGAAGCAACCTAATTAAGAACATTTCTACACTTATATTTTGATCAGCAACAATATCTAATTCCCCTAAAGTATTAATTGTAAATTGCCAAAACAAAATCAACGTTTCACTATTTAAGTTCATTGAAATTTCTTTAATTGCCTCAAATTCATCATTGTTTAAATCAAAGTTTTTTGTACTTTCATTTAGAGAATTTATATTTTTGAAATAATAAAGAATTTCTAAAAAATCATTTAAAAATATTTTAGGCTCAACTCCCTGGTTATAAATATTTTTATAAGCTTCTAATGTTTTATTTTGATCACCTTTAAAAATATATTCAAAAATTTTTATCAAATGAGATTTATCAAAATATCCAAAGATTTTTTGAACATCTGATAATTCTAATCTTTTTTCTTTATCATTGGATAATAAAGCTCTATCAAGTAACGATAACGAATCTCTAACTGAACCCTCTGAAATCTTTACTATAAGTTTAAGTGCTTCATCAGAAATATTACCGTTTTCTAAGTCACAAATTTTTTTTATGTACTTTAATAATTCCTCTGATCTAACTCTCGATAAATCAAATCTTTGACACCTAGACAGAATAGTTACGGGAATTTTTTTTTGTTCTGTTGTCGCAAAAATAAATTTTAAATATTCAGGTGGTTCTTCTAAGGTTTTTAAAAGCGCATTAAAAGCTTGTTTACTTAACATATGCACTTCGTCGATAATAAATATTTTATACTTTGCTGATGTTGGGCCATATCTCGAAAATTCAATTAAGTCTCTAACATCATCAACTCCGGTTTTGCTAGCTGCATCCATTTCCAAAACATCTATATTGTTTGAATTTGATATCGAACTGCAGCTTTCACATAAGTTTTCATTACAAAGATTTTCAACATTATTTTTACAATTTAAAGCTTTTGCGATTAACCTTGCGATTGTGGTTTTGCCTACTCCCCTAATACCTGTAAACAAGAATGCATTTGGGATTTTATCATATTTTATAGAATTATAAATTGTATCACTTACTACCTCTTGACCAATCAGATCACTAAATAATTTTGGTCGATACTTTAATGCTAATACTTTTGAATTTGTGCTCATATTTTATAGGAGACTAGAACCTGAAAATCTGTCTTTACGACTGCTTCCGTTAAGATCTGATCGGGTTTAAGCAGAATTCACCTCTAGCCTCCAAATCTATTATATCAGTAATAAAATTCAATCTTCAACTATCAATATCTGAAATATTACAAATTTCTAAATTTACTAGCTTTATATACTCCAAGTATTTCAAGGCTGATAGTATGAAAACCTAACTCTTCTAAAGATTTTTGAACTTTTGGATCCTCAATATGTCCAACTATATCACATAAGAAAAGATATTGTTCAAAACTGCTTTGATCTGAGAAACTCTCTAATTTACTTAAAGATACGTCATTAGTCGCAAAACCACCAAGACATTTATATAAAGCTGCCGGTTTATCTTTCACTTTAAAAATACAACTAGTCAAAAATTTTCCATTTTCTTTATATTCGGGATGTTCAATTTTTTTTCCCATAAAAAGGAAACGTGTTACATTTTTTTTATCATCCTCAATATTACTTTTTAATACTTCTAAATTATATGTTTTAGCAGCTAGTGTTGATGCAATTGCAGCCTCATTATCAAGTTTATTATCACTTATGTACTTTGCGCTTCCGGCTGTATCAGCTGCAACTATTGGTTCTAACCCGTATTCGTTTATTATTCTTTGGCATTGTGAAATAGCTTGTGAATGCGATCTAACATATTTCAAATTACTTATCGCAACTCCAGGTCTTGCGATTAAATTATGAGAGACTCTATGGAAGTGTTCGGCATAAATTTGCAATTTATATTTATTCATCAAATATTGAATATCAGCTACTCTTCCTGCAATTGAATTCTCTATAGGGATTATTGCCCTCAGGTTTTCATCATCTGTACATTTTTTGAAACAATTTTCGAAGGTTTTACAAGAAACTAAATCTGCTTCTGGAAAAATTTCTGCTGCAGCTAATTGGGAATATGCTCCCTCATTTCCCTGGTATAAGATTTTCATTTAGGCTTTATATTCTAAAATTTTTTTTAATTCTATATAATCTTGTCTAGTATCAACACCTATTACATTTTTCTTAGCTAAAATAACATGAATTGGTATTTTATTTTCTAAAGCTCGTAGTTGCTCCAATCTAAGTTTTTTCTCATTCTGGGTTCTTTTTAAATTAAAAAATTTTTTTAAAGCAGGTACACTATATTGATATATACCAATATGTTGATAAAAATTTTTGTATTTTTTTTTTGAAATCCTATGAAAGTTTATTGCTTTCTGAGGTTTTCTGAAGCTTATCTTTTCTTTTGTAACAACTTTAACAATATTTTTATTATTTAGAATTTTTTTACTTTTTAGTTTTATAGCTAGAGTGGCAATGTCAAATTTGTTTTTTCTTGCAATTTGATTTAAGTTTCTAATATCATTTATATCGATTAAAGGCTCATCTCCTTGGAGATTTATAATATATTTAATTTTACTATTCTTTATTTTTTGAAAAGCCTCCCAAATTCTATCTGTACCAGAATTATGTTTCTTAGAAGTTAATATTGCTGTACCTCTATTTTTTTTTATCTCATTTGCAATTATTTTATCCTCTGTTGCAACTATCACTTTTCCAATTTTACAACTTTTTGCTTTATTGAAAACGCGAGCAATTATTGATTTTCCATTTATTTTTAACAATGGTTTACCTGGCAGTCTTCTAGCAGACATTCTCGAGGGTATTATTATTAAAGTGTTGCTCATAATTTATACATTTTATGCGTCCAACAGACGCAAAATCTTTAATTTAAAACTAAGTAATTTCTCATTTTACATGTTATATGTTCGACTATTATACTTACAAAATGGATTCTTTTGAAATTAATAAAATAATAGCTGCAGTACTAATCACTGTATTAATAGTTTTTGGTATTGGTAAAATATCAGATCTTATGTTTAAGGTAGATCAACCATCGGTAGCAGCTTATAAAGTTGAAGCAACAGATGAGGATGGACTAGTGAGCTTAGCAAGCACTGAAAGTGATGTAGATATATCAGCACTTTTAGCACTTGGAAATGTTGATCACGGCCAAAAAGTTTTTAAAAAATGTAAAGCCTGCCATAGTATTAAACAAGGTGGTGGTAATAATATTGGTCCAAAACTTTGGAATGTAATGTTTAGACCTGTAGGAGCTATATCGGACTACAAATATTCAAAAGCTCTTTCTGGCTACAAAAAAGAGTGGAGCTGGGCAGAGATGAATGGTTTTTTAGTCAAGCCATCAAAATGGATTAAAGGAAATAAAATGGGCTTTGCCGGACTTAAAGACGAGAAAGATCGAGCCTCTGTTATTTTGTACTTAAATCAAAATAGCGATCAACCAAAAGAATTACCTTAATTTATTAAAACAATACATTAAAATACTTTTTTGAACGTGGACTCTGTTAAGAGCTTGTTGCCAGACGTGAGATTTTTTTCCTAAGAATACTTTATTAGAAACTTCATTTCCTCTTGGTAGACAGTGTAAAAATATACTTTGCGGTGCTAATTTAAGCAACTTTTCATCAATAAAAAAATTTTTGAAATCTTTAATTTTCTTTTTAATATTAACTTTATCATTTAACGAAATAACTTTATCAGAGAAAATCACATCAGCGTTTTTTACTGCTTTTTTTGGATCATTGTAAATATGAACACTCTTTTTATTTTTTTTTACCCAATCTAATATAAATTTTTTTGGTTTGTATTTCTTAGGACATCCAATATTCAATTTAAACGAAAATTTTACTGAAGCTTCTATTAAACTATTAAGCACATTGTTAGAATCTCCTATCCAGCAAATATTCAACTTTGAGATAGGCTTTTTCTTAATTTCCTCGACTGTAAAGATATCAGAAAGAATTTGAGTTGGGTGAGATGATGGGCTTAGACCATTAATAAAAGGTATTTTTATATATTTAATAAATTCATTTATTTTTTTATCACTATCTGTTCTCAACATAAATCCATCTCCATAGGTAGAAAGAATTTTTGCAGTATCTGCAAGACTCTCTCCCCCTTTACCAAGATGAAGTTCATTTGATCTTAAAGTGATTGTTCCTCCGCCTAATTGTCTAATAGCTAAGTAAAAACTAAGTCTGGTTCTTAGACTAGGTTTTTCAAACATTTGAATTAAAATTTTTCCTTTTAATGGAGCATCTTTATCAACATCAAGCGTATTAATATTTTTTCTTTTAGATTTTCTTTTTTTTGCATCTTTCAAGATTTTTTTAAGATCTTGAATTTTAATATCTTTTAAATTAATAAAATGTTTCATATGCTTTGATAATTTTTGCATACTTGTTTTATAATCTTAATTGACATATCGATCTCTGATTTCTTTACATTCAGAGGCGGCAATATTCTAATGACATTTTCTGCTGCCCTAATAGTTAATAATTTATTTTGCTCGAGTTTTTTAATAAAGTTGGTCTGGTCTTTTTGTAATTGAAGACCTATTAGTAGTCCAACACCTCTGACTTCTTTAATAATTTTTGGATATTCTGCTTGAATTTTATTCAATTCATTTAAAAAATATTTAGAAATTTTTTGAACGTTTTTTAAAAAATTCTTGTTCATGATTTTATCTAAAACTGCATTCCCTATTTTCATAGCTAATGGATTACCACCAAATGTAGAGCCATGTGTTCCTGGCGTCATCCCAATTGCAACTTTTTTACTCATCAAAACTGCTCCTAACGGAAAACCTCCTCCAATACCTTTTGCTATTGGCACGATATCAGGCTTAATTCCAGAGTGTTCAAAAGCAAAAAATTTGCCCGATCTTCCTATTCCACACTGAACTTCATCTAAAATTAACAATATTTTTTTCTGGTCACATAGTTTTCGTAAACCTTTTAGACACCATTTTGGTATTAATTTAATACCACCCTCTCCCAAAATCGGCTCAACCATAATAGCTGCTGTTTTTTTAGTTATGGATTTTTTTAAAGATTTATGATTTCCAAATATAAAATGATCGAAACCTGGAATTTTTGGACCGAAGCCCTCTATCATTTTTTTCGAACCACTTGCATGTATAGCTGCCAATGTTCTACCGTGAAAAGAATTTTTTATACAAAGTATTCTATTTTTATGAGGTTTTTTTTTAGAGTAAAAAAATTTTCTAGCAACTTTAATTGCAACCTCTGTAGCCTCTGCTCCAGAATTCTGGAATATAACATAATCGGCAAATGTATTTTTGGAAAGTCTTTTCGCCAGCTTTTCTCCTTCTGGAATCTCAAAAGCATTTGAAACATGCCAAACTCTTTTTGACTGATATGATAAAGCTTTATTTAAGTAAGGATTTGAATGTCCTAAAGAATTTACCGCTATCCCCTGAACAAAGTCTAAATATCTAACTCCTTTAGATGAGTAAAGAAAACTGCCCTTTCCCTTTTTAAAAGAAATTTTTCGACGATTATAATTATTTGCAAGAGAAGACATTTCAAGTTTTAATTTTATAGCCATTTTTATAAAGAGTGTAAGCAACAAACCATCCTAATAAAGAAAGTAAGGGTAGATAAATAATTCCAAAAAACATATTTCCATCTGATACACCCAAAAACCCATATCTAAAAATATTTATTATATGAAAAAATGGATTAAAAAAACTTATAGTTTGAAAAATTGATGGTAATTTATCTATCGTATAAAATACACCTGATAGAAAAGCTAATGGAGTAATTACAAAATTTGTAATTGTTGCAGTATGATCAAATTTTGTAGCCCATAATCCAGTCATAAATCCTAAACTTCCAATAAAAAACGAGCCAAAAAAAGCTGCATAAAATATATAGATTAAATTGGTAATTTTTAAATCTACAATTAAAAAGAAAACTAATGTTGATACTGTGCCAATTACCATACTTCTAGTAACTGCTGCTAAAATTATAGAAATTGAAACTTCAAATGCAGATAGAGGTGCATACAATAAGTCAACTATATTTCCTTGCATTTTTGATATCATTAAAGAACTGGTGGAATGTGAAAAACTTTGAAGCATCATCGATTGAATAATTAAACCAGGTGCTAAAAAAACAATAAAAGAATGACCTAAAACATCCCCTCTCTCATCTCCAAGTGCAAGGGTCAATACTGATAAAAAAAGCAAGCTAGAAACTAAAGGTGATAAAAGAGTTTGGGCCCAAACTATAAAAAATCTACTACATTCACGCGAATAAAGTGAAAAAAGACCTACAGTGTTAATAAAACCAAATTTACTAACTTTTAAATTATATTTTTTTTGTAATTCAACCATAGATTAATATCTCTATATCTTTTTTTTTATTTGTTGAAAAAACAAAATAAAAACTTGTTTTTCGAATTATATAAGTGTTTATATAGTATTAAATATAAATTGTAACACAACATATAGTATATATTATGTGGACCGATGAAAAAGTAAAGATTTTAAAAGATCTATGGGGCAAAGGGAAAACTGCAAGTCAAATAGCGGAATTAATAGGTGGGATAAGTAGGAATGCAGTAATAGGTAAAGCCCATAGGTTAAATCTTTCTGCAAAATTAAAGAATAGAAGTTTTAAAGAAAAGTCATCAGTAAAAAATTTGGATGATAGCAATATAGAAGGAAAAAGTTTTGATAAAAAGAGAATATCTAGATCAAAGTTTAAATCTCTTTTAATTGATAAAGATTTTGAACCTGAGAATCCAAAACAGCTCGAAGAATTAGATGAGAACTCATGCAAATGGCCTATTGGTCATCCAGACGAAAGCTCCTTTTATTTCTGTGGGAGAAAATCATTAAAAGATTTTTCATATTGTAAGTTACATTTGCTTTACGCTTTTCAGCCTAAAGGTAAAAAAGATGACCTGGTTGATAAGGAAGATGAGGTTCCAAAATTTATAGAAAAAAAAATAAAGTCAGCCTAATTATCTAAAATTTTTTTTTTACCCTTTTCAAATTCTTGTTTTGTTATAGCTTTACTTTTATATAGTTTATTTAATCTCAATAAATCTTTACTAATATTTTTTTTTGTAACTTTTATTTGCTTATTATATTTATTTCTTTGCTTTGCCTCTATACCTGTACTTGCAGCTTTAAAACCTATAAATGCTACAAAAATCAAAATTAATAAAATCAAGATATAAATTATTGTTATCATAATAAATTATTTTATTTTTTAGACAAATTTGAAAATTGACCTCCCTCGGTCCAATTAAATGCATACTTCATAACAGTTTCCTCAAATTTTAGAGCACTGGGGCAGCCGATATCAAAGTTAGTAGTACCTCCATCTGTTTTAATATTATCATATTTTAACAAATTGATTTGGTCTTGTGTAATTAAAGGTTCTGACAAAACCTGCATAAAGAATGCAGATAATCTAGCTAGATATAATGGCATTGGTAAAAGAATTCGATTTTTCTTAATGCACCTCATCAATTTCTGTAAAATTTCTTTAAAAGTTAATATTTCAGGTCCAATAGCTTCTATATTACTTGAGTACAACTCTCTTGAAATGACATAAAATATTAATTCTGCAAGTTCTGACACATGAATTGGAGTGAACTTAGTTTTTCCACCATAATATAATGGGAAAATAGGTAACACACTTAGTAAACTCATAAACTTTGTTGTTAAATTATCATCAACACTATAAACGAGCGATGGTTTAATTATTGTAGCATCAGGCATAATACTTCTTATAAACTTTTCCCCAGAAATTTTACTATTAGCATATCTAGAGTCCTTAGCATTTTCTAAACCTAGAGCAGATATATGAATTAATTTCACTTTTTTAAGATTGCAAATTTCGGCCAATTTTTTTGGAAAATTTGAGTGAATATTTTTAAAAGTATTTACTTTTCCTTTCTCATGTAAAATTCCAATAAGATTTAAGCAAACATCTGCTTCTGAAATTAATTTTACTAACTTATTTTCATCAAAAATATTAGCTTCAACAATATCTAAATATCCAATAGGTGCCTGAGTTTTAAGTACATAACCTTTTTTATGTGAATTTCTCGTTACAGCAGTAACTTTGTAATTATTCTTAACAAATCTTCGTATGCAATAACGACCTACTTGACCACTAGCACCAAATATGAGTATTTTTTTTATTATCATTATCAAAAAATAGACAATATTGTTTTGTCTTTATATATATTAAATAAATATGACAAACATTAAAGTTTTTGAGAATGATTTACCAGATATAGATTTAACTGGGGAAAAAACAATAAGTTTAGATTGTGAGGCACTTGGTCTTGTTTTGGGAAGAGACCCACTTACTCTTATACAGTTAGGTTTAGAATCTAAAAGATTTTTCATAATTAAACTTAACAGAAAGAATTATAATGCTCCTAATTTAGTAAAACTTTTGACCAATACTAAAATCGAATTTATTATGCATTTCGCTAGACAAGATCTACTATGGTTAAAATATCATTTGAATGCTAGCCCGAAAAATATTTTCTGCACTAAGGTTGCTTCAAAAATTGCACGGACTGCAAGTTCAGCTCATGGGTATAGAGACTTGGTTAAAGAAATATGTGGAAAAGATATCTCTAAAAAGGAGCAACAAAGTGACTGGGGAAATCCAAATTTGTCTGAAAAACAAATAAGTTATGCCGCACAGGATACTGAATATCTATTTGAAATAAGAAAAAAACTTTCAGAAATGTTAACAAGAGAAAATAGAAAAGATTTATTTGATAATTCTATGAAAGTCATACCAATTTTAGTAGATATGGAAATATCAGGATTTAAACTAAATATTTTTGAACACTGATTTTGCTTTATGAAAACTAATAAATATAAAAATATTGCCTATCAAGTAATCGATTTAGAAATTCAAGCTTTAAAAAAATTAAGAAAGTCTATAAATAATTCTTTTGTTCAGGCTGTGAATGCAATCGTAAAGTGCCAATCAAAAGTAATTCTTTGTGGTGTAGGTAAAAGTTATTTAATTGCCTCGAAAATTGCTGCCACATTATCATCTGTCGGTTGCCCATCATTTTCTATTTCAGCAAATGACTGTTCTCATGGAAATCTTGGAAGTATATCAAAAAAAGATTTGCTTATTTTAATAAGTAATTCTGGTGAAACACAGGAACTGAAACCTGTTATAAAATATGCTAATAGAAATAAGATAACTTTAATTGGAATTGTTTCTAAAAAAAATTCCTTATTACATAAAGCTTCAGATATAAAATTAAATATACCCGAAGTTAAAGAAGCTGGACTTGGAATAGTTCCAACTAGTAGCACATGTGAACAACTTGCCATTGGTGATTGTTTGGCTGTTGCAGCATTAAATAAAAAAAGGTTTAGCAGACATAATTTTAAGGAATTTCATCCGAGTGGAAGTTTGGGTGCTAAACTAAAAACAGTTGAAGACTTGATGATGTCGGGATCAAAAATTCCTTTTATAAACGAAAACTCAAATATGAAAAAAGCCCTGAAACTTATAACTGAAAAAAAACTAGGGATTTTAATCGCAACTAATAAAAAGAATTTAACAACTGGTATCATTACAGATGGACAAATAAGGAGAAGTTCTCAAAGAAATAAATCCTTGATAGATTTATTAGTTAAAAAAATAATGACAAAAAATCCAATAAGTGTAGATAAGGAAATGCTAGCTGTAAAAAGTTTGTCAATAATGTCTGAAAAAAAGATTACTAGCTTATGTGTGCATAAAAAAAATAAACCTAAAAAAACTATCGGTGTTATCCACATACATAATATATTAGACGGGAATATATCTTAATGAATAAATCCCTTGTTATTCAATTTGGAATATTAACAGTAATTTTATTAATTAGTTATTTTTCATTTTCTTATATAAATAATAGTAATATTAGTGAATTAATTGATTTATCAAAGTCTAACAAAAATAAAGAAATTCAATTAAAAGCTAAAGTTAGCGAGGATTCCCTTCAATCGAATAAAATTTTGGATTTGTCCTATAAATCTAATGACGAAAAAGGGAATATTTATGAAATAAAATCTGTTTCTGGTTCTGTTGATGAGGAAGATGTGAATATACTTATTTTAGAAAATGTAACTGCTAAAATTCTAATTTTTAATTATGGTACGTTACTAATTAAATCTCATAAAGCCAGATACAATAAATTATCATTAGATACTCATTTTTTTGACAAAGTAAGTTTAGTTTATCAAAATCATGTGATAAAGAGCGATGACGTTTTTCTAGGATATATTGATAAAGAAGTAAAAATCTCAAATAACGTAAAGTATAACTACGAAAATAGTTTGTTAGAGGCAGATGAAATTTATTTAGATTTAGTTAGCAAAACTTCTAAAATATATATGAATGATCAAAATCAAAAAGTTAAAGCAATAATCAAAAATTAAATGGCAATAATTAAAAAATTCAGAATAAAATCTTTTAAAAATATTGATCCACTCCTGGAAGTAAAAAATATTTCAATATCTTTTGAAAAAAGAAAAATTTTAGACAACATATCATTTAAGATAAACCCTGGAGAAATTTTAGGTCTATTGGGCCCCAATGGAGCAGGCAAATCAACAATATTTAATTTAATAACAGGTTTATTAAAACCAGACTATGGCAAAATATTCTTTGGAAATAAAGATGCCACAAATTATCCAATTAGTACAAGAACAAGAGAGTTTAAAATCGGATACGTACCACAATACGGTGGCTTTTTTGGAGATCTTACAACTTATCAAAATTTAAAGGCTGTTGCAGAGATAGTCATTAGAGATATAAAAGATCAAAACACAAGAATAGAGTATTTAATATCAAAATTCGAGCTAGATTATTTAAGAAATATTAAAGCATCAGTTCTATCAGGTGGACAAAAGAAAAAATTAGTCATAGCTCTTTCTTTACTTGGAGACCCAAAGATACTTTTGTTAGATGAATGTTTTGCTGCATTGGATGTTCTTACAATTCAAATGTTACAAAAAATAATCGTTAACCTACAGACTGATGAAAGAATAGGAATTATTATTTGCGACCACCAAGCAAGAGACCTATTATCTTGTGTTGACGTCGCTATGATACTGTCAAACTGTAAAATTATTGCTCAGGGAACGCCCAAAGAACTTATAAGTAATCCAACTGCTCAAAATGCGTATTTTGGAAAATCATTTAAGATAAATTAAATTTATGGGTTCTAAATACTTAAAAGTAACTAGCAAAATAAACAAATTTAGAAAAGCCATAGAAATCGACGGGGACAAAAGTATTTCTATAAGATGGTTATTACTTGCATCACAATCAATTGGGGTATCGAAAGCTAAAAATTTACTAAGGTCAGAAGATGTATTAAGTGCTATTGCGTGTTTAAAAAAATTAGGTATTAAAATTATAGTTTCAAATAATAAATGCACTGTTTATGGAAGGGGAATAAATGGTTTTAAATTCAAAAAAAATATTGTTTTGGATGCCGGAAATTCTGGAACAGTAGGAAGATTAATTCTACCTCTTCTTATTAGATCGCCTTATAAAATAAAGATAATAGGTGATAAAAGTTTATCTAAAAGAGATTTTTTAAGAGTTATAGAACCATTACAAGAAATAGGAGTAAATTTTTTTCCAAAAGGTAAAGGCAAACTTCCAATTTCAATTCTTGGTTCAAACTACTTAAGACCGATTAACTACATTGAAAAAAGAGGTTCAGCACAATGTAAAACCAGCATAATGTTAGCATCTTTAAATACCCCGGGGGAAATGAAAATTTATGCCAAGCGTTCAAGAAATCATACAGAACTAATGTTTAATTATCTAAAGATGCCTATTACCGTTAAAAAAAAAGATAAAATTGATTTCATCAAAACTTCAAGACCTAAAAAATTAAATTTATTTAATATAGATATACCTGGAGATATTAGTTCTGGTGCTTTTTTTATTGCATTAACGCTGTTATCTAAAAATTCACAGTTAATCTTAAAAAATATAAATTTGAATCCATCAAGATTAGGTATTTTAAAAATTTTAAATAAAATGGGTGCAAGTATAAAATTAAAAAATGTAAAATCAAAAAAAGGTGAGAAATGTGGTGATATAATTGTTAAGAGTAACGACAAACTGAAAGCTATTAATTGTCCCTCTTCATTAAATAGCAGTGCTATAGATGAGTTTTTAATTATTTTTTTAATTGCAGCTAAATCAAAAGGTATTTCATATTTTAAAGACCTTTCAGAATTAAACAAGAAAGAAAGTCCAAGATTGAAACTTGGATCTAAAATATTAAATATGATTGGAGTAAAGACTAAAGTTACAAATGATTCAATTAAAATATATGGTAATCCAAATATTAATTTAAATAAAGAATATGAAATTAAGAATTATCTAAAAGATCACAGAATAATGGCTATGTGCACGATAGCCGCCTTAACCCTTGGTGGTAAATGGAAAATATATAGTCCTGAATCAATTAATACCTCTTTTCCATCTTTTCTCAAAATTTTGAAAAATGATTTTAAAGTAAAATTTAAATGAAAAGAAAAAATTTAATTACTGTTGCAATAGATTCTCCTGCAGCCGCAGGCGCAGGCACTCAAGCAAAATTAATTGCAAAATATTATAATCTCTTACATCTTGATACTGGAAGAATTTATAGATTAATTGGTAAAATGAGCTTGGATTATCCTAAAAAATTTAACATCAAATATCTTAAAAAAAAATTAAGAAATTTAAAGATCAATGATTTAAAAAACAAAAATTTATTATCTGACAAGGTTGCGACTGGGGCATCTGTAATTGCAAAAAATAAAAAAATTAGAGATCTGGTGAAAAAAATTCAACAAAAGTATGCATATTCGCCGCCAATGAAATATTCTGGTTCGGTACTTGATGGTAGAGATATTACAAGTGTACAAATGAAAGATGCTATGTTTAAATTTTTTATAACAGCTGATCTTAATGTAAGAGCTAAAAGAAGATTCAAGGAGTATAAAGCTCTTAAAAAAAAAATAAGCTTTGAAGAAGTGCTAAAAAGTATCAAAAATCGAGATAAATCCGATAAAAATAGAAAATATGGACCACTTAAAAAAACAAAAGATTCAATATTGATTAATACAACTAAACTTAGTAAAAAACGTTGTTTTAAAAAAATAAAAGCAATTATGGATAGGAAAATAAAGATTTAATGGAAATATATAATAATCTTGAAACTGAAGCTTCAAAAGAATTTAAAGAATTACTAAACAGCCAACTTTCTAAAATCAAAAATCTTGCAGAAGGTAAAATTATAGAAGGCAAGATAACTAAAATAACTGAAAAATTTGTATTTTTATTTATTGAAGGACTAAAGTCTGAGCCAGTAATAGACATAAATGAATTGAAAAACATGGGTTTATCAGATCAAATTAAATTAGGTAGCAAGGTTTCTGTTCTTTTAGAAAGAATTGAAGATAAGAACGGCGAAGTCGTGGTATCA